>JBBQHE010000067.1:0-19480 GCA_038323655.1 Acetobacterales bacterium
GGCGCAGCAACGCAATCTGCCGCGGCCGACCACCTGGGCCGACCTGCTGAACCCGGCCTTCCGCGGCCAGGTGGTGATGCCCAACCCGTCCAGCAGCGGCACCGGCTTCCTGACCATCGCCGGCTGGATCGGCGGCATGACCGAACCCCGCGCCTGGGAATTCATGACCGGGCTGCACAACAACATCCAAGTCTATACCCACAGCGGCAGCGCGCCCTGCAACAACGCCGCGCGCGGTGAATACGGCGTCGGCCTGTCCTTCGACATGCGCGCCGTGACGCTGCGCAACCAGGGCGCGCCGATCGAGATCATCATCCCCACGGACGGCGTCGGCTATGACCTGGAAGCCACCGCCATCATGCGCGGCACCCGCAACCTCGATGCCGCACGGCGCCTGGCCGACTTCGCCGTCTCCCGGGCCGCGATGGAACTCTACGGCCGCTGGTACGCGCTGGTGGCGTTGCCGGGGGTGACACCCACGGTGCAGAACTACCCGGCGGAATTCGCCGCCCGCCTGGTCGCGACGGACTTCGCCGCGGTCGCCAGTGAGCGCGAGCGCATCCTGCGCGAATGGACCGCGCGCTTCGACGGCAAGTCGGCGCCGCGCTGACCCGCTGATGGTGCTCGCAGTCGGCACATCGCTGGTGGAGGGGGCGGCGCCGCCGATCCCCGGCGCGCCCTATCTGGTGGTGGACCATGTCGCCAAGCGTTTTGGTGCCTTCGCCGCCCTGCGGGACGTATCGCTGGCGGTGACGGCGGGGGAACTGGTCTGCTTCCTCGGCCCATCGGGCTGCGGCAAGACCACGCTGCTGCGCGCCATCGCCGGGCTGGACCCGGCCAGCGAGGGCCGCATCACCCAGGGCGGGCGGGACATCACCGGCCTGCCGCCCTCGGCGCGCGACTTTGGCATCGTCTTTCAATCCTATGCGCTGTTCCCGAACCTGTCGGTCACGGACAACGTCGGCTACGGGCTGCGTGGGGCGCTGTGGCCGAGGCCGCGGCGGATGGACCGGGTGGCGGAATTGCTGGCCCTCGTCGGGCTGACCGATCACGCGAAAAAATACCCCGCGCAACTGTCGGGCGGGCAGCAGCAGCGCGTGGCCCTGGCCCGGGCGCTCGCGCCGGAACCGGGCTTGCTGCTGCTGGACGAACCGCTGTCGGCGCTGGATGCCCAGGTGCGGCAGCACCTGCGGGCCGAAATCCGCGCCCTGCAGCGCCGCCTGGGCGTCACCACCATCATGGTGACGCATGACCAGGAGGAAGCGATGGCCATCGCCGATCGCATCGTGGTGATGAACGCGGGGCGCATCGAACAACTGGGCACGCCGGAGGCCATCTATCGCCGCCCCGCCTCGGCCTTCGTCGCGGGCTTCGTCGGCCGCAGCAGCCACCTGGAAGCCGTGGTCGAGGCCGATGGCCTGCGCACCGCCGATGGCCATCTGATCCCAGGCCCCGTCGCCGCCCCCAACGGCGCCGCCGTCACCGTCTTCCTTCGCCCCGAGGATGTGCGCCTGTCGGCCGCGACCGGCGGGCAACTGGCGGCCACGGTCACGGCGCTGGAGTACCTGGGGCCGGTCTGCCGCGTCTCGCTGGAAGACGGCCGGCTGCGGCTGGAAGCCGAGGCCAGCCCCGACGAATTGCGCGCCATCGGGGCAATGCCGGGGGCACGGCTCGGCTTCAGCATCCCACCCGCACGGATGATGATGTTTCCGTCCTATGCCTGACGGTGGGCTCGCGGTGATGCGACCGGCCGCCGCCGGCCCGCCCGTCCGCGCCCGGCTGTCGCCCGACCAGGCGCTGATGCGCTGGACGCTCGGCCTCGCCGCGCTCGTCCTCATCCTCGCGCTGGCCGCGCCCATGGCCATGCTGCTGGTCCGCGCCTTCCAGAATGCGGACGGCGACTGGGTCGGCATCGCGAATTTCGCGACCTATGTCACCACGCCGTCACTCGCCCGGTCTGCCTGGCACAGCCTTTGGACGGCGGCGGTGGCCACGGTGATCGTCGTGCCGCTGGCCTTCGCCTATGCCTACGGCCTGACGCGGAGCCGCATGCCGCTGCGCGGCGCCTTTCGCGCGATCATGCTGGTGCCGGTCTTCGCGCCGTCGCTGCTGCCGGCGCTGGCCCTGATCACGCTGTTCGGCAACCAGGGGCTGCTGAAGGCCTGGTTGTTCGGGGGCACCATCTACGGCCCCGCCGGCATCATCGCAGCCCATGTCTATGCCTGCTTCCCGCATGCCGCGATCATCCTTTCGGTGGCGCTCGCAACCTCCGACGCGCGGCTTTACGAGGCCGCCGAGGTGCTGCGCGCCGGGCGCATCCGCACCTTCCTTACCGTCACCCTGCCGGGTGCCGCCTATGGGCTGGTCTCGGCGGCCGTGGTCGTCTTCACCCTCGTCGTCACCGACTTTGGTATCCCCAAGGTGATCGGCGGGTCGTTCAGCGTGCTGGCGACCGATGTCTACAAGCAGGTCGTCGGCCAGCAGAACTTCAACATGGGCGCGGTGGTCGGCATCGTGCTGCTGATCCCGGCCGTGGTCGCCTTCGCGCTGGAACGCTGGGCCACGGGGCGCCGGGCCGCCACCATGTCCGGCCGGGCCGTGGCCTATGAGCCAAAACCCCGCCTGGGGCGCGACCTTCCCGTTTTCCTGGTGTGCCTGGCCATTGCGGCGCTGCTGCTGGGGGTGGTCGGCACGGCGCTCTGGTCCAGCCTGATACGCTTCTGGCCCTGGAACCTGTCGCTGACGCTCGACAACTACGACTTCGGGCGCTTCGACGCGGCGGGCTGGGGGTCGGTGCTGACCTCGGTGAAGATGGCGGCCCTGGCCGCGGGGATCGGCACGCCGGTCATTTTCGTCACCGCCTGGCTGATCGCCCGCACGCCGCAGGCGGGTTTTTTGCGCGGCGCCACTGGTTTCCTGGCGACGGCACCACTCGCCATCCCGGGGTTGGTGCTGGGCCTCGCCTATATCCTGTTCTTCAACCACCCGGACAACCCGCTGGGTGTGCTCTACGGCACGCTGGCCATCCTGGCGCTGAACAGCGTCGTGCATTTCTGGACCGTGGGGCACCTGACCGCAACCACCGCGCTGCGCCAGCTCGACCCCGAGTTCGAAGCAGCCTCCGCCAGCCTGAAGGTCCCGGTCTGGACCACCTTCGGCCGCGTCACCGTGCCGATGTGCCTGCCGGCGGTGCTGGAGGTTTCCGCCTATATCTTCGTCAACGCCATGACCACCGTCAGCGCGGTGATCTTCCTCTACGGCGCCGACTTCAAGCCGGCCGCCGTCGCCGCGGTGCAGATGGAGGAAGCCGGCCAGTCCAGCGCCGCCGCCGGCATGGCCTGCGTGATCCTTAGCGTCGCGCTTTGCGTGAAGATCGCCCAGGTCGCGGTCTCGGCGGTCATCGACCGAACCACCCAGGGCTGGCGCCGCAGATAGCGATGCAACCGGGCGCGTAACGCCGCGTTGCAACGGTTCATACTTTGGGAACCCACGTCATGAACAGCATCGTCTATATCGTCGGCCTGGTGGTCATCGTCATCGCCATCCTGGGCTTCCTCGGCCTGCGCTGAGATCCCCCCTCGACGGGAGGTCACGGCTGCGGCACCACGCGGCCATGACCGACACCGCCGATATCGCCCTCGCGAACCAGTACGAGGCCTATCCCTACCCGCTGCGCGACCCGCGGGACGAACGCAAGCGGCTGGTGGTCGGCAGCCCGTCCCACCTGGCCGAAGTCGATCACTGGATTTTCGGCGCGCGCCGCCCCGCTTCTCACCCCATCCGTGCCCTGGTCGCGGGCGGCGGCTCGGGCGACGGCACCATGATGCTGGCCCAGCAGATGGCCACCCGCGGGCGCCCCGGCGATGTCACCTGGCTGGATCGGTCGGCCGCCGCCCGCAAGATCGCCATGGCGCGGGCCGAGATCCGCAAGCTGGACAACATCCGCTTCGTCGAGGGTTCGCTCCTCGACCTGCCGGGCCTGGGCCTCGGTGCCTTCGACTACATCGACTGCTGCGGCGTGCTGCACCACCTGCCCGACCCCGCGGCGGGGCTGGCAGCGCTGGCCGGGTCGCTGGCGCCTGGAGGCGGCATCGGGCTGATGGTCTATGCACCGCACGGGCGCACGGGCGTCTACATGCTGCAGGACGCGCTGCACATGCTGGCCCCGCCCGACCAGGCCCCCGCAGCGCGCGTGGACATCGCCCGCCGCGTCTGGAAGCACCTGCCGGCCACGGCCTGGCTGCGGCAGAACCCCTTCATCACCGACCACATCAAGGGCGGCGATGCCGGGCTGTATGACCTGCTGCTGAACCCGCGCGACCGCGCCTTCACCATCCCGCAACTGGCCGAGCTGATCGCCGGCGCCGGGCTTCGCCTGCGCTGCCTGGTGGAGCCCATACGCTACGACCCAGACACCTGGCTGCCCGACCCACGGCTGCGCGCCCGCACCGAGGGCATGGACCCGATCGCCCGCGCCGCGCTGGCCGAGGCCCTGACCGCCAACATGGGCATCCATGTCGCCTACTGCATCCGCGCCGACGACCCCACGGTCGAACCCGATTGGGCCGACCCCCAAAGCATCCCGCGCCTGCGTGAGATGGAGAGCGAGGCCCTGGTCCGCGGCCTGCCGGCCGACAACGTGCTGCCGGTGACCTTCGACGGCTTGCGCGTGCCGCTGCCGCTGCCGCGCCTGGCACGGGCCATATTTGCCAGGATCGACGGCCAGCGCTGCATCGGCGAGATCGCCGACGACATGGCCGCCGCCGGCACGCCGCGGGAGACTTTCGCGCAGGATTTTGCCGAGCTGGCACGGCAGATGGAGCGCATGAACCGGCTGCTGCTGGCGCCCAGGCCCGGGGCTTGAGACCGCGCGCCTACCTCAGAACCGCAAAACTGCTGCCAGGCGCCAGGGCCTCCGCCAGCGTGCCGGCCGCGCGCGTGGCCGGATCGTCCGGGGTGATGCCGATGACCTGGCAGGGCAGGCCAGCCCCCGCGGCGAAGGCCACGCCCAGGTCGGTGGTGGTCAACACGCCGGCGCAGCGACGCACCAGCCCGGCGATGCCGGCGGGCGTGGCATGGGCCAGCCACCAGGCCTCGTCCAGCAGCGCCGGCAGCAGCGGCGCCTGGCCGCCGCGAAAGCGCAGCAATGCCTGGCGCAGCGCCACGATGGGGTTGGGCATCGAGGCATCGGTCAGGCCCCTGGCGGCGATAGGAATGGCCAGCACGGGCAGGTCCGGATGGTGCGCCAGCAGGCGCGCGAAGGCTTCGGGGTGGCGGTCCAGCGCGGTCAGCATCTGCGGGTAGCCATCCAGCATCAGCCCCACGGGCGCCGGCCCGTCAGGCAGCAGCGCCGCCAGGCTGTCGTCCGGCCGCAGCCCGCGCTCCGGGTAGGTCGCCAGCCGCGGGAACCAGGGCAGCCCGGCCTGCATCAGGTTCAGCAGGGTGATGTGGTCGCGGATGCTGCCGGTCGCCTCAGCCAGCGCCTCGGCGACCTGTGCATAGGCTTCGGGCAGCAGTCCCGGCGGCAGGGTCAGGTTGTGCACATGCGGCGCGGCCCCGGCGGCGACGGCGGCGCCAAAGGCCGCGACCAGCGGCGGCACCCGCCGCAGGTAGCCCACCGGCCCCACCAGCACGACCCGGCGCGGGGGTCGCGGCACGTCGGCCCCGGTGGCGATGCAGGCCACCCCCGGCACGCAGCGCGCGGTGAAGGCAGGCGTCGCGCTGGCGGCGATGGGGTCGGGATCGGCAAAGGCCTGCACGGCCTCCTGCAAGGCGGCTTCGGCCGGCATCAGCCCATGGCCGAAATCGCCGATGAAGAGCGTGGTCACCGGTCGCGCAGCCCGATGCAGCCGCTGCCCCGCACCAGATGCGCCGAGACGGCGACCATGGTGCGCGGCACGCTGTCATCCTCGGCCGGGTGCAGCCCGATGGTGCGTATGCCGGCCCCGATACCGTGAATGATGTTGTGCTTGCGCTGGCTGATCAGCGTGTCCAGGCGCGCGATCACGCCACGCAGACTGGCGGGTGTCATGTTCGCTTGCCACCAGACAGGGTCCAGCATCTGCGGCAGGGCGATGTCCCAGCCCTCCAGGAAAGCCGCGGCGAAGCGCCGAAATCCCGTCGCGTCATCCTCATCGCCCGCATCGCGATGGATCGTGCTGACGATCGGGACGATGACGTGCCCGGCGAAGGGCGCCAGCAGCCGCCGCACCCGCGCCGCATCGCGCATCAGGCAGCGGTTCATCAGCGCATAGGGAATGATCGAAATCCCCAGCAGCGGCTTGCCGCGCGGCAACAACGCATCGGCGATGCCATTGTCCGGGATCAGCGCGCGTTCGGGGAAGTAGCTCAAGCCCGGCCGCAGCGGCAGCCCCCAGGCCGCGACCATGACGGCCGAGGTCGGGTCGCGCACCGTGAAGCTCGACAGCGCGCGCAAAGCGACATGGCCGCGCGCATCGATGCGGTCGTCCAGATGCGTGGTGGACACGCCGATGTTGTGGATGTGCAGGCTGGCGCCCGCACCCGCGGCCGTGGTCATCCAGGGCAGGAAGTCGGCAAAGGCCTCAACCGTGCCGACATGCCCGCCGCCGAGCACGACCCGTTCAGGGGCGAAGTCCATCATCGCGGCTTCGGTGCCGAAGCATCCCGACAGCCCCGGCACGCAGCGCATCGTCCAGTCGGGGCCGGTGCTGAAGGCGCGTGCCTCGGTGGAGGGAAAGCTCTGCATGGCCTCGATCAGGCACAATTCGTCGCCCAGGTTGCCGAAGCCGTAGGAGCCGAGGAAGGCGGTGCGCATCGGCCTAGCGTAGCAGCACGGGCAGGATCGCATCCAGCCGCAGCAGGCCCTCGGTGGTGGTGGCGAGGCTGCCCGCCGGGGTCCAGTGCAGATACTCCGCGTCCAGGCAGGCCGTCAGCATCGCGGGGTCGATCGCCTCGGCCAGCGTCAGCCCGCTGCGGGCGGCCAGCGCCTGGGGGTGCACGCCTTCCACCAGGCGCAGCCCCATGAGCAGCACTTCGCGGGCAAGGTCCTGTGGCGACAGGGTTTCTTCCTCGGTCCGCGCATGCCCGTCGCGTTCGACCCGCGCGAGCCATTCTTCGGGCGCGCGGTGGCGGCGGGCGGCGATCACCTGGCCCGCCAGCGTCAGGCGCTGGTGCGCGCCCGCGCCGATGGCGAGATAGTCGCGATGCCGCCAGTAGGCGAGGTTATGCCGGCTTTCGGCGCCGGGCCTGGCGTAGTTCGAGACCTCATAGGGCGCGAGCCCGAAGCGGGCGGCTTCCTCGGCCGTCGCCAAGTATAGCGCCGCCGCGTGATCGCCCTCAGGCAAGGCGAAGGCGCCCCGTCCGAAAAGGGTCGCGAATTGCGTGCCCGGCTCGATGGTCAATTGGTACAGGCTGAGGTGATCGGCCGCGAGCGCCAGCGCCCGGCGCAGTTCAGCCCGCCAGGCATCGAGCGACTGGCCGGGACGGGCGTAGATCAGGTCGAAGGACACGCGGGGGAAAATGCCGCGGGCCAGTTCCAGCGCGGCAATCGCCTCACCCGCATCGTGCCGGCGGCCGAGAAAAGCCAGCGCCTCCGGTTCCAGCGACTGCACGCCCAGGCTGATGCGGTTCACGCCCGCGTCGCGGAAGGCGGCCAGGCGCCCGGCCTCGACGCTGGTCGGGTTGGCTTCCAGCGTGATCTCGATATCCGGCAGCGGGTCGAACAGCGCCTGCGCATCGGCAATCAGCGCCGCCGTGCCCTCAGGCGGCATCAGGCTCGGCGTACCGCCGCCGAAGAAGATGCTGGCCAGTGGCCGCCGCCCGGCGCGCGCCGCCTCATGCGCCAGTTCCGCCCGCAGGCCGGCGATGAAGCGGGCCCCGTCCACGCGGTCCCGCACATGGCTGTTGAAGTCGCAGTACGGGCACTTGGCCGCGCAGAAGGGCCAGTGGATGTAGAGGGCGAGGGGGTCGGTCACACCGCGACGGTATACGCGGCCTCGGTCTTGGACGCGATCTCTTCCGCCGTGACGCCCGGAGCGATTTCCACCAGCGCCATGCCGCCCGTGACCTTGTCGATGGTGAAGACGCCGAGTTCGGTGACCACGGTATCCACCACGCGCTGGCCGGTCAGCGGCAGGGTGCAGGACTTCAACAGCTTGGGCTTGCCGCCGGCGGTATGTTCCATCAGCACGATCACGCGCTTCACGCCCGCGACCAGGTCCATGGCCCCGCCCATGCCCTTCACCATCTTGCCCGGGATCATCCAGTTCGCCAGATCGCCGTTCTGCGCGACCTGCAAGGCGCCCAGGATCGACAGGTCGATATGCCCGCCGCGGATCATGCCGAAGCTGGTCGCGCTGTCGAAATACGAACTGTCCGGCAGCGCCGTCACGGTCTGCTTGCCGGCGTTGATCAGGTCGGCGTCTTCCTCGCCCTCGAAAGGGAAAGGCCCGATGCCGAGCATCCCGTTTTCCGACTGCAACTGCACCACCATGCCTGCGGGCACGTGGTTGGCGACCAGCGTCGGGATGCCGATGCCAAGGTTCACATAGAACCCGTCTTCCAATTCGCGGGCGGCGCGTGCCGCCATTTCGTCGCGCGTCCAGGCCATGTGCTTTGTCCTCTCAGGCCGCTGCGCGCGGGCGGGTGGTGCGCTGTTCGATGCGCTTCTGGTAATCGGGCGGCAGCACCACGATGCGTTTGACGAAGATGCCCGGCGTGTGGATGTGGTCGGGGTCGATCTCACCCACCTCGACCAGGTGTTCCACCTGCACCACCGTGACGCGGGCGGCGGTCGCCATCATCGGGTTGAAGTTGCGCGCGGTGCGGCGGAACACGAGGTTGCCTTCGGTATCGGCCTTCCAGGCGTGGATGATGGCCAGGTCGGCAAAGATGCCGCGTTCCTGCACATAGGTCTGGCCGTCGAACTCGGCGGTCGGCTTGCCGTCGGCGACGGCGGTGCCGACGCCGGTCTTGGTGTAGAAGGCCGGGATGCCGGCGCCACCGGCGCGGATGCGCTCGGCCAACGTGCCCTGCGGGTTGAACTCGATCTCCAACTCCCCGGCCAGGAACTGCCGCGCGAATTCGGCATTTTCGCCCACGTAGGAGGAGATCATCTTGCGGATCTGCCGCGTCTTCAGCAGCAGGCCAAGGCCGCCGTCATCGACGCCGGCGTTGTTGGATACGGCGGTGATATCCTTCACCCCCGCATCGCGTATGGCTTCGATCAGCAGCATCGGCACGCCGCACAGGCCGAAGCCGCCGGAATGCATCAGCATTCCGTCATGCAGCACGCCGGCCAGGGCGCTGGCGGCGTCGGGGAAGATTTTGCGGCGGCTTGCGGTCATGCGGGGCTGGTCCTGTGCAGGCCGCGCAACCTAGGGGCGGCGCGGCCATTGCTCAAGACGGGTGGTTGCATGGCGCCTGTTTCAGGCGCCGGCGCGGTTCCCCACCAGGTCGTCCACCACCGTCGGGTCAGCCAGCGTGCTGGTATCGCCCAGCCCATCCACCTCATTCGCCGCGATCTTGCGCAGGATGCGGCGCATGATCTTGCCCGAACGTGTCTTCG
The DNA here is from genome assembly GCA_038323655.1 of Acetobacterales bacterium. Taxonomy (GTDB): domain Bacteria; phylum Pseudomonadota; class Alphaproteobacteria; order Acetobacterales; family Acetobacteraceae; genus Humitalea. The sequence goes on from JBBQHE010000067.1 coordinate 9,548, forward strand.
GCAGGCCTGGCGCCCATTGGATCGCATCCGGCGTCGCGATCGGGCCGATTTCCTTGCGCACCCAGGCGACGAGTTCCTTCTTCAGCGCATCCGTCGGCTCGATGCCGGTCTTCAGCGTGACGTAGGCGTAGATGCCCTGGCCCTTGATCTCATGCGGCATGCCGACGACCGCGGCCTCCGCCACCATCGTATGCGCCACCAGCGCGCTTTCGATTTCGGCGGTGCCCATGCGGTGCCCGGCGACGTTGATGACGTCATCCACGCGCCCGGTGATCCAGAAATATCCATCGGCATCGCGCCGTGCGCCGTCACCCGTAAAGTACATGCCCGGGAAGGTGGAGAAATAGGTCTGCGCGAAGCGCGCATGATCGCCGTAGATCGAGCGCATCATGCCCGGCCAGGCGTCGAGCAGCACGAGGTTGCCTTCAGCCGCGCCGGTCACCAGCTTGCCCTCGCCATCCACCAGCGCCGGCTGCACACCCGGCAGCGGCAGCGTCGCCGATCCGGGCTTTTGCGCGATGGCGCCGGGCAGGGGCGAGATCAGGATCCCGCCGGTTTCCGTCTGCCACCAGGTATCCACGATCGGGCAGCGTTCGTCGCCGACCACGCGATAATACCAGAGCCAGGCTTCCGGATTGATCGGCTCACCCACGGAGCCCAGAATGCGCAGCGAACTGCGATCATGCTTCTTCACCGGCGCCTCGCCATCGCGCATCAGCGCGCGGATCGCGGTCGGCGCGGTGTAGAAAATGTTGACGCGATGCTTGGCGACGACTTCCCAGAAGCGGCCATTGTCGGGCCAGGACGGCACGCCTTCGAACATCAGCGTCGTCGCCCCATTCGCGAGCGGGCCATACACGATGTACGTATGCCCGGTGACCCAGCCGACGTCGGCGGTGCACCAGTAGATCTCACCGGGCTTGTAGTCGAAGACGAGCTGGTGCGTGTAGGACGCCCAAACCATGTAGCCGCCGGTGGTGTGCAGCACGCCCTTCGGCTTGCCGGTGGAACCGCTGGTGTAGAGGATGAACAGCGGATCCTCGGCGCCCATTGGCTCGGGGTCGGCCTCGGTCGGCTGGTGGCCGCAGGCATCGGTCCACCAGAAATCCCGTCCCGGTTCCATGTGCACGGCGCCGCCGGTGTTCTTCGCGACGATCACGGTGGTCAGCGTGGGGCAGGTCTTCAGCGCCTCGTCCACATTCGCCTTCAGCGGCACGCGCCGCCCGCCGCGCCGGCCCTCGTCGGCGGTGATCAGCACGGTGCTTTCGCTTTCCTGCACGCGGGTGGCCACGCTGTCGGGCGAAAACCCGCCGAAGACGATGGAATGGATTGCGCCGACGCGGGCGCAGGCCAACATAGCCACCGCGGCCTCGACGATCATGGGCAGGTAGATCGTGACGCGATCGCCCTTCTTCACGCCCTTTTCGCGCAGCGCATTGGCCAGTTGGCAAACGCGGGCATGCAGCTGACGATAGGTGACCTTTTCCGACACCGTCGGGTCATCGCCTTCCCAGATGATCGCGACATCATCGCCCTTGGTCGCGAGGTGCCGGTCGAGGCAGGAGACCGAGGCATTCAGCACGCCATCGGCATACCAGCGAATATGCACATCGCCGGTGAAGGACACATCCTTGATCTGGGTCGGTGGAGTCATCCAGGCGATGCGCTGGGCTTCCTTCGCCCAGAAGGCGGTGGGGTCGGCCAGGGCTTCGGCGGTCATGGCGGCATGCTGGGCGGCGTTGACATGGGCATGGGCGGCAATGTCGGGCTTGATCGCGATCAGCAGGTTGTCGGCCATATTGTGTTTCCCCCTGGGTCCATGTCAGCCCGGCACCCGTTTATCCCGCATTGCCGCATGGGGCATTGCGTTGCGTCAACTGGCCAGCAGGTCGGCGATCCGCGGGCTGCGCGCCAGGGCGCCGAAGGCGGCCTTGAATCCGGCCTCATCCGCGGGTGGCGGGGCCAGGCCGTCACGCTCCCCGGCTTCGGCGCAGGCCGAGCGCACGCTGCGGCTGCCCAGGACATAAACGCCGTGCAGCACGCGGATCGGCGCCGCGCCCAGCCCGGCCAGGTCCTTGTCGAGCATGTAGGCGCCGGAGGCCGCGTTCAGCGCGACAGTCATTTCCACCAGCGCCAGCGGCCAGCCGGGGTGATGGGACGCGACCTCGCCATGCGCCTCGCGCAGCACCCGCGTCGCCGCCTGCACCATCAGCCCCAGTCGGTTCAGCAGGCCGCGCAGCGCGTGGTCATTGGCGACATCCAGCAGCCCGCCCGGGCGCTGGTACAACGCGGCCGCGGCCGATACCGCGCCGCAGCCGCTGTGGCCCAGCACCACGGCCGCACGCAACGGCAGGTTCTGCGCGGCGTAGCGCAGGCTGCCCAGCACATCCTGCCCCAGCACATTGCCGGCGATCCGCACGACGAACAGGTCGTTCGGGCCTTCGCCGAAGATCAACTCGGCCGGCACCCGGGCATCGGCGCAACCCAGCAACGCGGCATAGGGTTTCTGGGCGGGTGCTGCGCCATCGGCCAGCAGGCCGACCGCGCGGGCATCGACGTTGATCTCCAGCCGCGCCTGGCCTTCGGGGGTTTCCAGCGCGGCCAGCAGGGCGGCAAAGGCGCGGTTGCCTTCCTCCAGCCGCGCCTGGGCCGCGGCGCCATCGACCGGCGGGTCGCGCACCGAACCGGCATCGGCCAGGTAGCGATAGACGATCTCGACGCCCGTCTTCACGGCGGCAGCCGCAGCCCGGCATCCAGCCGCAGCACCGACCCGTTCAGTAACGGGTTGGCCAGCACCGCCATGACCAGGGCCGCAAACTCCGCCGGCCGCCCCAGCCGCCCCGCCGGGAACAGCGGCATGGCGCGCAGCGCGTCCAGCGCCGCGGGCGGCAGCACCTCCAGCAGCGGGGTTTCCATCATGCCCGGGGCGATGGTGACGACCCGCACCCCGTGGCGGGCCATGTCGCGCGCGGCCGGCAGGGTCAGCCCCTGCACCGCCGCCTTGCTGGCGGCATAGGCGGTCTGGCCCGTCTGGCCCTCGGTCCCCGCGATGCTGCTGGTCAGGATGATGGCGCCGCGTTCGCCGTCCACCGGCTCGTTGGCGGCCATGGCGGCGGCGGCCAGGCGAAGCAGGTTGAAGGTGCCGACCAGGTTCACCCGGATCACCTTCTCGAACAGCGCCAGGTCATGCGCGCCGGACTTGCCGACCAGCCGCGCGGCGGGGGCGATCCCGGCGCAGGCCACCGCGACCCGCAGCGGGGCCAGGGCGGTCGCGGCGGCGATCGCGGCCTCCATCGCCGCCCCATCGGCGACATCGCCCACCACTGACTGGCCGACCGGCCCGGGCTTGAGGTCCAGCACCACCACCTGCGCACCGCCCGCGGCCAGCGCCTCGGCCGTGGCCAGCCCGAGGCCCGAGGCGCCACCCGTCACCAGCGCGGAAGAACCGGCCAGGGTCATCGGCGCACAAACACCCAGTAGCGCGGGGTGCGGCCTTCGCGATGCGCCTTGGCCTCATACCGGGTGGGGTGCCAGCCGGGGGGGCGTTCATCGGCGACCGAGACGGGGGCGAACAGGTCATGGGCCGCAAACACCTCGGCGACCCAGGCCTGGTAGATCGGGTGGTCCGAGGCGATGCGCCATTCCGCACCCGGCTTCAGCACCCGCGCGACCAGCGCCAGCGCCGCCGGGTGAACGAAGCGCCGCTTGCTGTGCCGCGCCTTGGGCCAGGGGTCGGGGAACATCAGGTACAGCCGGTCCAGCGCGCCATCCGGCAGGGCGGCCAGCAAGTGCCGCGCATCGGCGGGCCAGAGGCGCAGGTTGCCAGGCAAAGGCCCGGTCGCCTCGGCGCCCTCGGGCACCAGCCGGGTCAGCAGGGAACACAGCCCGTTCTCAAAAACCTCGGAGGCGATCAGCCCGACGTCGGGGTTCGCGGCAGCCAAAGCGAGGGCGTGTTCGCCGCCACCAAAACCGACCTCCAGCCAGGTTTCCCGGACAGGCGCATCGAAACGCAAGGCGGTCGGGTCGGAAACGCGCATCCGCGGCAGGGTTTCGGCCAGCAGCCGTTCCTGACGCGGGCGCAGCACATGCCCGCGCGTGCGGCCGTAGAGCCGGTCGGGGATGCCCTCGACCGGCGGCGGCGGCCGCAACAGGGCCGCCGTGTCCGTCACCGCCCGAAAGCGGCCTTCAACGCGTCCACCAGGTCGGTCTTTTCCCAGGTGAAGGTGTCGAGATCGGCATCCGGCGTGCGGCCGAAATGGCCATAGGCGGCGGTCGGCACATAGATCGGGCGGTTCATGCGCAGATGCGTGCGGATGCCGCGCGGCGACAGGTCCACCAGGCCACTGACCACCTTGGCCAGCTTCGCCTCGTCGATGTCCTTGTCGGTGTTGTGCAGGTCAAAATAGATCGCCAGTGGCTTGGACACGCCGATGGCATAGGCGAGCTGCATCGTGCAGCGATCGGCCAGCCCGGCGGCCACCACATTCTTGGCGATGTAGCGCGCGGCATAGGCGGCCGAACGGTCCACCGGGGTCGGGTCCTTGCCCGAAAACGCGCCGCCGCCATGCGGGGCCGCCCCGCCGTAGGTATCGACGATGATCTTGCGGCCCGTCAGCCCGGCGTCACCGTCCGGCCCGCCGATCACGAACTTGCCGGTCGGGTTCACGTAGAACTCGGCTTCGGGCGGCGCCCATCCGGCGGGCAGGATTTCGGCCACGATCGGGCGGATCATCTCCTTGATCTCGGCCTGTTCCATGCCCTCTTCGTGCTGGGTAGAGACGACGACGCAGGTCACGCCGGCCGGCTTGCCGTCAACATAGCGCAAGGTGACCTGGCTCTTCACATCGGGCAGCAGGCCCTTTGCACGCGGGTCCTGCGCGTGGCGAAGCTCGGCCATGCGGCGCAGGATGCCGTGCGCGTATTGCAGCGGCGCCGGCATCAGTTCGGGGGTTTCGTTCGTGGCATAGCCGAACATGATGCCCTGGTCGCCGGCACCTTCGTCCTTGTTGCCAGAAGCATCGACGCCGACCGCGATATCGGCCGACTGCGGATGCAGGTGGTTTTCAAAGGAGGCATGGCGCCAGGAAAAGCCTTCCTGGTCGTAGCCGATGTCGCGCACCGCGGCGCGGACCTTCTCCTCCAGGCTGAACAGCACCGAATCCGGCCCGCGCACTTCGCCGGCCAGCACGATGCGGTTGGTCGTGACCAGGGTCTCGCAGCCGACGCGGGCATAGGGGTCGGCCGTCAGGAAGGCGTCGAGCACCGTATCGCTGATGCGATCGGCGACCTTGTCGGGATGGCCTTCGGAGACGGATTCGGACGTGAACAGATAATCGCCCTGGTCGCGCATGGAATGGTTGTCCTCTTTGGGGATGGCCACGGGTGCGGCCATCAGATGGACACCGGGCGGTGGGCGTATCGCAAGGTGGGGCGGGGGGGTCAAGTCGGGGGGTGGAGCAGCGCGGGCGGGATGCGGCCGCGCAGGATCACCTCGGCGACCGGTTCGCCGGCCCAATCCGCCAGCGGGCGCCAGTCGGCAAACTCCCGCCGCCGTCGCCGTACCGGTGGGCTGCGGTCCAGAAACCCGTTGTTGAAGCGGCACCATAGCGGTTGCAGCCCCGCCGCCAGCAACGCCTCCGTCCGCACCGACAGGCGCAGCATCGGGATGCCGGGGTCGGCGGCCAGGTAGCGCCGGACATCCGGTGCCAGGAACACATGTTCGTTGATGAAGCGGCGCCAGGCCGCGGCGTCGATCCCCGGGGCGAGCCTGGCGCGCAGCGGGCCGTCGGGCATGCCCTGTCGGCGCAGCGCGACACCCTGGCCGAGATCGAGCCAGGCCGTGCGGTTCAGCGCAAGCGCGGCCTCGGCCCCCGCCCGGCGCAGCAGATCGGCGGCGGGCCACAGCCCGTCCCGCGCGATGCCGGGCCAGGCCGCCGCGCGCGTCGCGTGATGCAGCCAGGGATGTCTTGCCAGGAAGCCCGTGGTCACCCGATGCCCAGCACATCCTTCATGGAATACAGCCCAGGCGCCCGGCCAGGCAGCCAGAGTGCGGCACGCACCGCACCCGTGGCATAGACGCGCCGATCAAAAGACCGATGGGTCAGCGCGATGTGCTCGCTGCCCGCCGCGAACAGCAGTGTATGCTCGCCCACCACCTGGCCGCCGCGTAGCGCAGCGAAGCCGATGGCGCCGGTTTTCCGCGCGCCGACATGGCCGTCGCGACCGCTTTCGACACCGGCTTCCTCCAGCGTCGTCCCGCGCCCCGCCGCCACCGCGCGGCCCAGCGCCACCGCGGTGCCCGAGGGGGCGTCCACCTTCTGGCGGTGATGCATTTCCACGATCTCAGCGTCATAGGCGTCGGCCGGCAAGGCCGCGGCCATGCGCTCGGCCAGGGCGAACAACAGGTTCACCCCCGGCGCAAAATTGGCGGCGTAGACGATGGGCACGCTGCGGGCGGCCTCACGCACCGCAGCCTCGGCCGCGGGCGACAGGCCCGACGTGCCGAGAACCAGCCCCTTGCTGGCGGCTGCAGCGGTGGCCGCATGGCCCGCCGCCGCATCGGCATGGGTGAAGTCGATCACCACGTCGCTGGCCGCGAACAGCGCCGCCGCATCAGGCAAGACCGCCACGCCCGGCGGGACGGGACGGGCCCCGCGCAGGGTGCCGCCCGCCAGCCCGGCGCCGGCGGCCAGGACCTCCTCGGCCAGCAGCACCCCCATGCGGCCGGCGATGCCGGCAATACCGATGCGCATGAGCGCCTGCCTTATGCTGTTCCGCGGGCAGGCTTCGGCGAAGCCCGCCGGCCCGTCAAGCACGGGCGGGCCGCGCCCGATGGAGCCGAAGAGGCGGGCGACGCCCGATGGAGCGAAAGAGGCGGGCGACGCCCGCAGAGCTCAAGGGGCGGGCGACGCCCGCAGGGCAGGCCTTCAACCGTAGGGCGCGATCTTCCAGTGATCGGCCACCCGGCGCCCAAAACCCTCGTCGGCCCAATTCACCGCCTCACCGGCCGCAAAGGACGGCGCCGACTCGAGCGTATTCCTGTCCATGGCGACGATATAGCCATCCAGCCGCGTGTCGTAGCGCAGCGAGGCCCAGGGCATCGGGTAGAACTTCTGGCCGACCCCCAGGAACCCGCCGAAGGACAACACGGCATAGGCGACGCGGCCCGACGACTTCTCCAGCATCGTGTCCTCGATCCGGCCGATTCTCTCATCCTTCAGGTCGTAGACAGCTGTGCCGCTGACCTTGGTCGCGGCGATCAGATGGCCGTGCGTGGCTTCGGTCGGGTTGCTATCGGTCACAGGGGTTGGGGTCATGCGGCTGCTCATGGCGCTGCTCCTGGCAAAAGAGGTTTTCGCCAGAACGCCAGGCATGGCGCAGGGTTGCCCGGATCGGCGGCCACCGCGCAGGCGCGCGCTAACGCGCCCCGATCACGCCCTCGATCAGCCCGCGCAGAAACCCGGCGCCATCGTTGACGTTTTCGGTGCGGAAGGGGCGACCCGCGGGGTCGCCGGTGCCGCTGGCCAGCGGGGCGCGGTCCTGGCGCAGTTCGGCCACCGACAGCCTGCCATCGGCGTCGTAGTCCAGGCTGTCGACGATCAGCCGCGCCGCCAGCAGGCCAGCCACCGCACCGGCGGCATTGGCGACGCCGATGGTTTCCATCGCCGCCCCATCCTGCGCCGCCAGCACCCAGGCGGCGCCGCGCAACAGCCGGGCGATTTCGGCAGCACTCAGGCTGCCGTCGCCGGACACATCGGCGGTCGCGAAAAGGGCGGCGATGCAGGGCTCGGCCGCGCCGGTGCAGCTGGCTTCCAGCCGTTCCAGCGCGCCCAGGAAAGCCAGGCCCTCGCCATGCAGTGCTGCGAAGGTGGCCGGAGGTTCGGGGCAGCGGCGCCATGTCTCGGTGGGCGTGTCGCCCGGCAGGCGGTCGTCGCGGGTCTTCGCGTTGGGCTCCAGGCTCGCCAGCGTCCCGGCCTCCAGCCGCAACCCCAGGCGCGGGGCCTCGGCGCCGCGACCGGTCGCCAAGGTCCAGCCCGCGGCCTCGCTGACCTGGATGAAGCGCCACAGCCGCGCCGAGCCTTCCAGCGGCAGGCGCGCGGCAGCGCGCGGGGTGACGAACAGCATGGCCTCCGGCGCCGCGCAGCCCGGGCCGAACCAGGCCCCGCGCAGCGGCTCCGGCACGCCCTGGGCCATCGCCGGGGCGCCGGCCAGCAGCAGGGCCGCCAACAGAAACCGGGTCATGGCAGCAACACCTCCTGTCCGGCGCAAAGGTCGAGCCCCGGCCGCACCGCCTCCTGCCCATCGCGGAACACGGCGACCAGATCGACCACGCAGCCTTGCCCCGCCAGGGGGCGCAGGTCCAGCACTTCGCCCAGGCCGAGCACGGCGCTGCCCAGCCGGTCGGGACCGCGCGGCGCGCCGGGGGCGTCGGCATGCAGGGCCACGATGGGCGCAGTGCCGCCGTTGCGCAGCCGGCTGCTACCGGCCGCGGGCGGGGCGGTGGACGCCGCCAGGCCCCCCCCGCCACCGCCCAGGTCAACCGCGATGGTCCAGCCAGGCCGCACCACCACGACGGGGATCGCGCAGACATCCACGCCGCGGCGTTCCTCCGCCCCGCCGTTCGGAAAGACCACCCGCAGGTCGATCTCGCAGCCCTGGCTGGGCAGGGTGATCAACTGGCGGTCGCCGATTTCCAGCACCCCGGCGCCCAGCCGGTCCGGGCCCCAGTCGTCACTGTCCGCAGCCGAGGCGTAGGCTTCCTGCAGGATCGCGCCATGGCGGTTGACCAGGGTCACGCTGCGCTCCGGCGGGCGCGGGATGCGGCTGCCGTCGAAGGCGATGCGGCGGCGGGCGCAGATGTCGACCCCGTCCAGGGTTTCGGCGCCGGCGTCGTATTCGGCCCGCAACGCCATCACGCACCCCCGCGCGCGGAAGCGCAGCGGCAGGCTCTCGCCGGGTTCCAGCACGCCGGTGCCCAGCCGGTCCGGCCCCTGGCTGGCAGCACCCGGGGGGTAGACGAATAGCCGCACCATGGTCGTGGCGGCTTCGTTCACCACCACGGCTTCGCGGAACGGCACGGTCGGGTCGCCGAAGCCGATGCGCTGGCCGCGGCAGATGTCCACCCGGTCGCGCCGCTCCTCGCTGTCGTCCTCGAACACGCCCACGACGTCGAAAAGGCATTCCCGCGTGCGGCCGAAGCGCAGGCGATATGTGGCGCCGGGGGCGACGACATTGGCCGCCAGCCGGTCGGCCCCGCGGTCACGCGCCCCGGGGGGGGCTGCATACAGGCTGCGCAGGATCATGTCGGTGTCATTGACGACGTTCATCTCGCGCAAGGGGGCGCCGGGGTCACCGAAGGTGACGCGGGTATTGGCGCAGAGATCGACCCGCAGCCGGTCCATGGTGCTGTCGTCGGCCAGCACGGCGCGCAGGTCGAACAGGCAGCCCTGCTGGCGGCCCAGCCGCAGCCGCCAGGTGCCGCCCGAGGGAATGGTGTCGGCCGCCAGGCGGTCGTTCACATCGGCCGGGGCACCCGCCGGCCCGGCGTAGAGTTCGCGCAAGGTGAGCCCGGTTTCGTTCACGATCGTCGCCGTCCGCTCGCCAGGGCCGCGTGGCGGCGCCTGGGCGGCGGCGGTGGCGGCCCAGATGCCAAGAACAGCCGGCAGGACCAGGCGAAACAGGGGCAGCATGTGGCGTCTCCAAGCAAGCGGAGTGTGTGGCGCGCCAGCGGCGCGATGCAAGCATCGGCCCGTGACGCTCGCGCGGGGCGGGGTTTGCCGATGTTGGCCGAGCCGCGTTATCATTTCATCAACACGGGCATCCAGCCGGTGACCGAGGAAACCGCGTGCCCGCCCGGGCCGCGACCAGCACAAGGGCCCCCCGCATGACACGCCGCCGCACGCTTCTCGCAGCCAGCCTGGCCGTTCCCGCCGC
>JBBQHE010000068.1:0-18908 GCA_038323655.1 Acetobacterales bacterium
CGCCCCGGTCCAGGCCGGCCAGGCCGAATTGCGGCTGTCGATCGCGCGGTTGATCGAAACGCTGGATGCCGGGCTGACGCGCGCCGATCTGCGAGGCCTGCGGATCGAGATTGGCGCCGAGGTGCGGGTGATGCGCCTTGGCGCTGCCTCGGGTGTCTATGAACTGGATGAGATGACCCGGGCGCTGGCCGCGGCCGACCAGGCTTGGCAGTTGCTGCAAGGGCTTCCAGCCTGCCAGCCGCGGCCCCCCTCCGCAAGCGGCCCGGCCGCTGCCGCCCCGGAACCGCCACCTGCCGCGACGGCGGCGCAGCCGGCTGCCTGCCTGATGCAGCTTCGCCCGCATCTGCTGGCGCTGGGCGTCGATGTGGCGCAACTCGGCAGCGCCTTTACCGCGGCCTCAGTGGTGCAACCGGTGCTGGTGGCGCTGCGCCGCCAGGCGGAACGTTCACTGCGCAGCCTGCGCTGACTTTCGCCGCCAGGGCGCCGCCAGGGCGCCGCCAGGGCGCCGCCGGCGGCACGGGGCTTGCGCAAACGCGGCGCGGCCCCGGTTGGCGGGTGCAGGCAGCGAAAAGGCGACAGACATGCGCAGACGACTGACTTGGGCCATGGCCCTGACCCCCTGGACCCTGGCGATCCCTTCCGCATTCGCCCAGGTCTACAACCCGAATGTCGAGGTTTCGACCAGCCTGTCCAGCATCGCGCAGTCCAGCACGGTCAACTTGCTGGACCTCGGGACCGGCGACCGCGCCGGCCTCGTCAGCCAGGAGACGGTCCGCTTCGGCACCGATGCCAATGCCGGCAGTCTCTCCTATGCCGGTACCTCCGGCATCTACTTGGGCAATGTTGCGGGTGTGACCGCGGCGCCCTGGACCCCGACTGGCCGCGAGACCGGCAATTACTTCGCGGTGCAGCCAAATGGTTCGATCAGCATCAACTACGCCCAGCAGCAGCAATATTTCGGTATCATGTGGGGTTCCGTCGATGCCTACAACAGCCTGAGCTTTTACCAGAACGGCAACTTGGTGGAGCAACTGTCAGGCAAGGCCGTCAGCACTGCGCCGAATGGCAATCAGGTCGGGGGTGGCACTTATTTCGTCAACCTGAACTTCGGCGGCAGCACGGGCTTTGACCGCGTGGTGGCGACCAGTTCCTCGCCAGCCTTTGAGTTCAACATGATTTCTTATTCCACGCAGACCCAGGCGATCACCCCGACGCAGGTCAAGGAACAGGGGCCGGCCGGCATGCCGCAAAGCGTCTCGGTCCCGGTCAATGCGGCGCCGGTCGCGGCCTCGCCGTTGATGTTGGGGCTGCTCGGCTGGTGGCGGCGGCGGCGGCGGCAGGCCCGTGGCTGATGTCGGCCGCCTGTCGCCCGTTGCATCGCCCGTTGCGAGTGCCTGCGGCTGTGGCTTTGCCTGTGCTGGGCCGAGACGGGGTCCTGCCGCTGATGCTGCTGCTGACCGGCTGGGCCAGCCTGCTGCTCGGCCCGCTGTTGCTGGCGCTGCGGGACTCGGGGCCGGTCGCTCTGCTGGGCCTGGCGGGGCTCGGTCCGCTCGACCTCATCGCCCTTTGCGTCGCGGTCGAGGCATTGTGGCGCGGCGCGCGCGAAGGGGACCTGCGTGCCCCGGCCTGGGCGGGGGTCGGCTTTGCCTTGCTGCTGCTGGTGCCTTCGGGCCTGGTCGCGGCGGCCGGGCTTGCGGCCTATGGCGCGGTCGTGGCGTGGCAGAGCCGTGGCGCGGCACGCTGGGGCGCGATCGGGCTGGCTGGGCTAGGGGCCATCCATCTGGCACTGACCCTTGGCCGGGAGCTGCGCGGCGCGGTGATCGGCTGGGAAGCCATGGCGACCCATGCGGTGATGTCGTGGTTCGTGCCGCAGGTCGTCCTGGCCGGGCCGGTGCTGCGCCTGCCTGATGGCCATGGCATCGCCGTCATGGCTGGCTGTTCGGTGCTGCAGTTCCTGCCACCGGCGCTGCTCGCCCTGATGGTGATGCGCCGCGGTGTCTTGCGGCTGGGCGAGACGCGGCCGACCCTGGCTGCACCGTTGGTGATGCTGGGGCTGGCGCTGGTCGGGCTGAACCTGGCGCGGCTGCTGCTGCTGCAGGTGTCGCCCGGCGCCTATGCCTGGGGGCATGGCGTTCTGGGCGCCAATCTGTTCGGGCTGATCTGCGCCGGGCTGGTCCATGCCGCGGCCGACTGGGGCCGCCCCGATGCCTAGGCACGGCGTCTGGGCGATCGGGCTGCTGCTCCTGCTCGGCCTGGGTCTGAAGCTGGAGCGTTACGGCGCACAGCCGCTGGGGCCGGAAGCGGCCGCGGCCGGGCGCCTGGCGGAGGAGATGCAGGCAGCGGGCTGGCAGGCCTTGGGCGATCGGCCGCTGCTGAGCGATGGGTCTCTGGCCGCGCACGGCTTCAGTCGTGGCGGCTGCCGGGTCGATGTCGTGCTGCTGCCGCCTGGCCCCGACTACCTGGCCGTGGTGCGCGAGGCCTGGGGAGATCGGGCGGTGCTGGCCGACGACGACGGCGCCGCAGGGCAGGGGCGCCTTGCAGCCTGGGCCGGCCAACTGGCCTGGGCGGTGGGGCTTGGGGGACCGCCGGTGCTGTTCCGGCGCGTGGTGGTCAGCCACGGCGACTGCCAGATGCCGCCCGCCTACCCCCGCTAATCCTCCGGCGCCAGCAGCAGCATCGTATCCTGCGGGTTGTCCAACAGCACCGCCGGATCGGCCGGCTTGACCACCGCATCGAAGTCGAGGAAGCGCAGCGGGAAGCGTCCGGCGATATCGCGCAGCAGGCCGGCCGCGTCATGGCACCGCCCGGCGTTGAATTCGAGCAGGATGCGCGCCTGCGGCGACCGGTCGAGCATTCGCTGCATGCCGGCCCAGACCTGTTCTTCCGCGCCCTCGACATCGATCTTCAGGATATCGGCGCGGTCCACCATGTCGTCCAGCGGCAGGATGGCGACGGGCTGTTCATCGACGCCCTGCGGCGCGGGGAAGCCTTCCGGCACGACATAGCTGTTCTTCGGTTCGGTCACGGTGCTGCGCAGCACGGCGGTGCCGATCGCGGCACCCGCCGCCACAGCATGCACGAGGCTGCGCGTGGTGAAGCCGTTGACGGCCAGGTTGCGGTTGAGCAGCCGCAGCGTGCCGGCCCCCGGTTCGATCGCGTGCAGATACCCCGCCTCGCCAACCAGGTCGGCCATCAGCACGGCATAGTAGCCGGCATTGGCCCCGACATCGACCGCGACCATGCCGGGCAGGCAATGCTGGCAGATGTGCTCCGTGACCCAGTATTCCCAATATCCGTCCAACAGCAGATGCGGCGAAAAGCCTTCGTCCCGCGGGTCCACGTGAAATTTGTAACGGCCGAGGATGCGGCAGAGCAGCAGATCGCTGCCGAGCGGCACGGCCTGGCAGCGGGCGCGGATCGCGGCCTCCAGCCAGGTGCGATCGGGCGGGGCGCGGAGCATTTCCAGCGACAGCAGCGGCATCAGCGCGGTGTCGGGCGCCGCGGCCGCAGCCGTGGCCGGAACCAGCAGCGCCAGGCCATCGCCGCGGCCGAGGAAGCGCGAGATGGGCCCCTTGCTCACGCGGGCTGGCCTGTGGCTGCTTCGGGCTGGCGGGTCATCGATCTCATCGTCCGGGTCATGTGCGCCTGACCCTGCTTTCGCCCCCCCGGCGCGTCAACCTTGGCGGTTGACCGGGGGCGGCCCCCGCCGCATGGAACGGGCCGGAAAACGTCCATGATAGAGGGAGCCACCGAAAATGCGCCGTCGCAGTCTTCTGGCCGCCGTCCCCGCCTTGCCCCTCGCCCTTACGGTTGGGGCCCGCGCCGCCGTGGCGCAGGGCGTGGCCACCATGCGCCTGTCGCACCAATATCCGCCCTCGCACCACATCTCCCGCGTGCTGGAGGGGTTTGCCGCGGATGTGACGGCCCGCAGCAATGGCAGCGTGGTGGTGCAGATCTTCCCGGCCGAACAACTCGCCCGCGTCAGTGAGAACTTTCCGGGCGTGGCGCGTGGCGCCTTCGAAGCCGCGGTCGCCACCAATTTCACCTGGGGCAACACCATCCCCGAGATGTCGGCGCCGACCATCCCCTATCTGTTCACCGCCCTCGGCCCGATCGAGAAGTTTTCCGGCAGCGAGGCGCGGCGGTTCCTCGATGCCGCGACGTCGCGCCGCGCGGTGCGCAGCCTGGGCTGGCTGTTCACCACAAGGTCCAGCATCTTTACGAGCCAGCGGCGGCCGATCGTGGAGTTGGCGGATTTCCGGGGCCTGAAGATCCGCGGGATCAATACGCTGATCGATTCGGGGCTGACGGCGGCCGGTGCGGCACCCGCCGCCACCCCCGCGCCGGAGGTGACCGCAGCCCTGCAGTCGGGCGTGCTGGATGCCGGGCTCACGGATGTTTCGGCCGCCGTGTCGCGCCGCTTTTACGAAGTGCAGCGCTTCGGCACGGTCGCGCCCTTCTTCGCGGTCTTCACCCAGGTCTATGTGAACCCGCGCTGGTACGAGGCGCTGCGCCCCGAGCAGCGCGCGGCGATCGAGGCCGCGATGGCCCGCGCCGAGACGGATGCCATCGGCGTGACCGAGGCGACCGCCGCCGCGGCCCTGGTGGAGCTGCGCGCCCGCGGCATGACCATCCATGAGCAGACCCCGGCCGAGACGGCGGCCTGGCGCGAGGTGATGCAGCCGCCGGTGCTGGCCAATTTTGCCCGGCAGGCGCCGGAGGGTGGGCCGCGGATTCTCGAACTTTTGCGCGCGCTTTGAAAATCCTGGCCGGTGCGGTGGCTTGGCTGTCCCGCATCGCGGGCGCGGTCGGCAGCGTCGCCACTGTCACCTGCCTGGTGCTGATCGGCTGGTCGGTGGTCGCACGCTATGTGTTCGGCGCACCCCAGGGCTGGATCGACAAGGTCGCGGGCTGGCTGGTGGTGATGCTGGTGCTGCTGGCAGCCCCCGAGGCGCAGCGGCGGTTCGAACATATCGGCGTGGACATCGCCGTCGCCCGCATCGGCCCGGCCTGGGCGCGGGCGGCGCGGATACTGGGCGCGCTGTCGGTCTGCGCGGTCGCCGCCATCCTGGTCTTCGCGGGGCTGGAGGCCGTCGCATTCTCGCGCATGGTTGGGCTGATGACCGATATCGAGGGCGTGCCGGAATGGTGGATCCAGGCGATCCTGCCGGTCGGGGCCGCGGTGCTGTTTCTGGTGGCGGCGGTCCAGGCGCTGGTGCTGGCCATGGGCGGGACGCCCGACTACCTGCCGACGGGGAATGAGGAATTGCCGCGCGACACGCTGGCGCGCGGGGAATAGCGGCGTGCTGTTCCTGGGGCTGATGGCCGTGCTGATCGGGCTGCTCTACCTCGGCCTGCCGATGTTCGCGGCCCTTTTCCTGCTGCCGATCGGGGTGCTGCTGGCGGTCGAGGGCGGGCTGCCGGCGCTTGGCGAAATGGTCGTCGGCAAGCTCGATGGTTATCTGCTGGTGGCGATCCCACTGTTCATGCTGATGGCGCATGTGATGGTGCGCGGGCGGGTGGTGGATGACCTCTACGGCGCCGCCTTCGCGATGTTCCGCCGCGTGCGGGGCGGCGTCGGCATCGCGACGGTGCTGGCCTGCACCATCTTCGCCGCGATCAGCGGGTCTTCGGTCGCGACCGCGCTGACGGTCGGCAAGATCGCGATCCCGCAGATGCTGCGCTATGGCATGTCGCGGCGCGGCGCCTTTGGCGTGGTCGCCGGCGGCGGGACGCTGGGGATACTGATCCCGCCTTCGGCGCCGATGGTGCTCTATGCCTATGTCACCGAGACCAGTGTCGGCGCGCTGTTCCTGGCGGGGCTGCTGCCGGGGCTGATGATGGCGGCGATGTTCGCGGGCTATGTCATGATCACCGAAGGCCGCGCCCGCGTGCCGGCGGGCGACCCGCCGCCCGAGGCGATCCTGCCCGTCATGGCCCGCGCGGGCTGGTCGCTGACGCTGCCGGTGTTTGTGCTGGGCGGCATCTACATGGGCGTCTTCACGGCGACCGAGGCCGCAGGGACCGGCACGCTCTACGCCCTGTTCATCGCGGCCGTGATCTACCGCACCCTGACCTGGCGGGATCTGATCGCCGGGATGCAGGAGGCAACGCGCACATCATCCATGCTGCTGCTGATCATCGCGGGGGCTGCCATCTACGGCTACATGCTGACCAAGCTCGGCGTGCCGCAAAAACTGACGGCGGAGATCGCGGCCCTCGGCCTCGACCGCACCGGCTTCCTGATTGCGATGATGGTGCTGCTGTTCCTGCTGGGGCTGGTGCTGGAATCCTTCAGCATCATCCTGCTGACCATGCCGGCCATTCTGCCCGCCATGGCGGTGCTTGGCATCGACAAGGTCTGGTACGGGGTACTGCTGACGCTGTCGCTGGAAATGGCGCTGATCTCCCCGCCCGTCGCGATGAACCTCGTGGTCATCAAGGCGATCACCGGCGCACCACTCGCGGAAGTAAACCGGTCCATCCTGCCCTACATGATCATGCTGGCCATCGGCACCGGACTGCTGATCGCCTTCCCCGAGATCGCACTGTGGCTGCCACGCCAGGCGGGGTACGCGGGGTAGGGCAAGGCCTGGTTCTGGGGGTGCTCCTTGGGAAGGCGGTTCCCTACCCAGGAGCAAACCCAGCAGGGGACCGTGTCCCCTGCACCCGCCGTGGTTTTCGGGAAAAGAGAGGGAGGGGCGTCATAGGGCGTGCCCTTGATCAAGGTCGGTCGTGGCCCCTCCCTTTCTTGTCCCGAATGTCGTGGGTTCCAAGGGCCCACTGGCCCTTGGTGGGGGGAGTTTGAGGCGGGGCGAAGCCTCCCTCAAAGGGCCACCCTCCGAAGACAGCGCCTTTCCCAGCCGCCGGCTACAGTGCGATGCCGAACAGGGCAGCCGGGTTGTCGCGCGTCATGCGGCGGATGTCGGCGTCCGAGAAGCCTTCGGACTGGGTCAGCATGATGTATTGGCGGAAGGCTTCGACGGGCGGCGGCAGCAGGTAGACGCCGCTGTCGGAGGACAGGATGCAGCGTTCGCCCGCGGCCCGCATGCGGGGGGCGAATTCCTGGATGGTGCTGCCGCCCGAGATCTTGTGCTTCTCCTCATCGACATGCGTCAGCCCGACCTGGGTCGCGTGGGTCAGGATGAAGAAGGACAGTTCGACATAGCCGCCGAGGGCGGTGATCTCCGTGATCGCATCCAGCGGATAGCGGCTGCCATGGGTGCGCAGCCGGGTGACGCCGCGCCGCTTGGCTTCCTGCGCGAGCGCCACGGCCTCGGGCGCGCTGACATGGCCGCAGTCGAAGACCGCGTCCTTGGCCGCGCACAGCTCCATGATCGCCGGCACGGGCTCGGGCACATGGCCGTTGTGGGGCACAGAGAAGGTGGTCTCGATGAAGGCGGGCGAGCGGCCTTCGCGTTCGGCGATGAACTTCGTGTGGTGCGTCGGCAGGGACACGAACTTCGCGCCCGTGCCGGGGCCGTAGCCATAGCCGAGTGCGGCGCGGGCGACTTCCAGCGTCACCCCGCCCGCGGTCGGCTGCATGATGACGCCACCGAAGGCTTCGCAGCCGAGGTCGCCCAGTTCTTCGTTGGCGAGTGCTGCGAAGCCCGATGTGTTCTGGAAGTTGCACATGATGCCGATGGCGCGCATCCCCGCCGCCGCTGCCTGGCGCACGGCATCGAAGACGTTGACGCTGCGGCCGGACAGATGCGGCGCGCAATGCACATGGCAGTCGATGGCGCCCTTCAGCAGCGACATTCCGGGGGCTTCATGCGGCATGGTCGGTCTTTCTTTCAGTGGCGCAGGATGCGCGCGGTGAAGTCGCGCAGCCGGTCGGATTTGGGGCTGTCCAGCACCTCGGCGGGCGTGCCGGTCTCGACCACGCGGCCCTGGTCCATGAAGACCACGAGGTCGGCGACTTCGCGGATGAAGCCCATTTCGTGGCTGACGATCAGCATGGTCATGCCATCGGCCTGCAGGCCGCGGATGGTGTTCAGGACCTCGCCCACCAATTCGGGGTCGAGTGCGGCGGTGACCTCGTCCAGCAGCAGGATTTCGGGCTTCAGCGCCAGCGCACGCGCGATGGCGACGCGTTGCTGCTGCCCGCCAGAGAGTTCATCCGGATAGGCATCGACCTTGCCGGCCAGGCCCACGCGCGCGAGCAGCGCGCGGCCCTCCGCCTCCACCTCCGCGGCCGGGCGTTTCTTCACCAGCCTTGGCGCGACGGTGACGTTGCGCAGCGCGGTCATGTTCTGGAATAGGTTGTACTGCTGGAAGACGATGGCGAAGCGGTCGCGCGCGGCGCGCAGCGAGGCCCGGCTGCCGTAATCCACGCGCTGCCCCCCCAGCGTGACTGTGCCCGCGCGCGGCTTCAGCAACCCGACCAGCGTCCGCAACACGGTGGACTTGCCCGATCCCGACGGCCCGATCAGCCCGACCACGGCGCCGCGCGGCACCGACAGCGACACGTCGCTCAACACATCCGTGGCGCCGCCGTAGGAGGCGGTGAGTCCCTCGATCGTCAAGAAATCCAAGGCATCGCCTTCCGTGGTGCGGCGCGATGCTTCCTGGGCCACCGCGGCGCGTCAAGCGGGGAGTGGCGGTCTGACGCGCCGTTGCTATGTTCCTCCGCATGTCGCTTCGCATGCCCGGTTTTTCGCGCCCGCCCGCTGTCAGCATCACAGCCTTCGGCCGAGAGGTTGCCGCCCACCCGGGCGAATCCCTGGCAGCGGTGCTGGTCGCGGCCGAAGCCGCGAACTTTATCGCCGTCTGCCACATGGGCGTCTGCCAGCAATGCTTGGTGCGGGTCGATGGCAAGCTTGTCCAGGCCTGCCTGACGCCGGTCGTGGCAGGCATGGTGGTCGCGTGATCCACGACATCGCGATCCTGGGTGGCGGGCCCGCCGGCATGGCGGCGGCGACCGAGGCGGCGCGCGCCGGTGCCCGCACTGTGCTGCTGGAAGAAAGCCGCGATCCGGGCGGGCAGGTCTATCGCAAGCCAGCCTTCGACGGCCCGCGCGACGCCGACCAACGCGCGGGCGATGCGCTGCGCGCAGCACTGAGCGCAAGCGGGGCCGAGGTCATCACCGGCGCCCGCGTCTGGGGCCTCGGCGGTGGGCCGCTGGTGGCGGAAGGCTTCGCGCCCTTCGTCGTCTCGGCGCTGGGGGCCGAGGTCACGGCACGGACGCTGATCCTGGCGACCGGCACGCATGAACGCATCATCCCCTTTCTGGGCTGGACGCTGCCGGGCGTCATGGGCCTGGCGGCGGCGACGATATTGCTGAAGGCGCAGGGGGTCTTGCCGGGGCGGCGGGTCGTGGTCGCGGGGCAGGGGCCGCTGCTCTATGCGGTGGCGGCCAAGATCATCGCCGGCGGCGGCCGGGTCGTGGCCATCGCCGATGCGGCGACGACGGGCGAATGGGCGCGGGCGTTGCCGGCGCTGTTCGCGCGGCCCGATGTTCTGGCCCGCGGCCTGGCGTGGCGCGCGCAAATCATGGTGGCCCGCGTGCCCGTGCTGATGGGTGCTGCGGTGACGCAGGCGGTGGGCGAGGACCGGCTGGCAGGGGTGCGGATCGACGGGCGCCTGATGGAGGCCGATGCGCTGTGCATCGGCCATGGCCTGGTGCCGGCGACCGAGGCCTCTCGCGCCTATCGCGCCGCGCATGTGCATGACCCACTGCTCGGCGGCTGGGTGCCGGTGCTGGATGCGGACCGGCGCACGAGCGTCCCGGGGCTTTATGCGGCCGGTGACGGGTCGGGGCTGCGCGGGGCGGCGGCCGCACCCGCCTCGGGCCGCATCGCCGCGCGGGCTGCGCTGCGCGACCTGGGCTTTGCCGCCCCTGCGTCGGCCTGGGGCGCCTATGCCCGCGCGGCCCGGGCGGGGGCGGCCATGGCGGGGCTGATGGCGCTGCGCCCCGAACTGGTCGCGCGCATCCCGCCCGATACCGAGGTCTGCGCTTGCGAAAACGTCACCCGCGCGGCCATCGAGGCCGCGGCCGATGCGGGCGCCGGCACGATGAACCAGCTCAAGCATTTTACCCGCTGCGGCATGGGGCCGTGCCAGGGGCGGATGTGTGGCGAAGCCGCGTCTGCCTTGCTGGCCGCGCGGCGTGGCGTGCCGGTGGCCGCGGTCGGTTTCGCGACCGGCCGCACGCCGCTGCGCCCGGTGCCGATGGCAGCGATCCTGGGCGATTTCGATTACGCCGATATTCCCGTGCCCGCGCCGGCGCCGCTGTGACCTACGATTGCGCGGTCATCGGTGCCGGGGTCATGGGCTGTGCCACGGCGCTGTTTTTGGCGCGCGGGGGTATGAAGGTTGTGCTGCTGGACCGCGCAGAAATCTGCCGCGAGGCCTCGGGCGTCAACGCCGGCACCCTGACCATGCAGATGACGCGCGCTGCCCTCGTGCCCTACGCGCTGCGGGCGCATGAGATGTGGATGCGCATGCCCGAGTGGTGCGACGGCGGCACGGTGCTGGCCACCGCCTGCCCGGGCTTGTCGGTTGCCTTCACGCCGCAGGAAGCGGCGATGCTGGAAGAACGCGCCATCGCGCGGCGCGCGGCGGGGGCGCCGATCGAGTTGATTTCGGGCAATGCCGCGCAGGCGATCGAACCGGGGCTGGCCGATGGCGTGTTGCTGGCCGGGCATTGCCCGATCGACGGGTTCACCAGCGCGTACCTGACTGGCCGCGCTTTCCGCCCGGCCCTGCTGAATGCCGGCGTGACGCTGATGGAAAACACAGCCGTGCGCGGCATCGCTGGGCGCTTCGTGCTGGACACGGCGGCCGGGCCGGTCGCGGCCACGCGGCTGGTGCTGGCCGGTGGCGTGTGGTTGCAGGACATGGCCGCATGGCTGGGCGTGTCGCTGCCCATCAAGGTGCTGATCAACCAACTGGTCGTGACCGAACGCATGGACCCGGTGATGCGCAGCGTGCTCGGCGTCGCCTCCGGCCTGCTGAGCCTCAAGCAATATGCCAATGGCAGCGTGCTGATCGGTGGCGGCTGGCAGGGCATCGGCGACCGCGTGCGCGGCGGCATCGCGATCCGGCCCGAGGCGTTCATGGGTAATATTCGCCTGGCCGCGCATACGGTGCCCGCCCTGCGCGACGCGCGCGTGCTGCGCGCCTGGACGGGGCTGGAGGCCGAGACCGCCGATGCCCTGCCGGTGATTGGCCCGCTGCTGGGTGTGGCCGATGCCTGGACCATCGGCTCGGTCCATTCGGGCTATACCAGCGGGCCCTATATGGGAAAAATCCTGGCCCAGGCGATCCTGGGCCAGGCGCCCGAGATGCCGCTGTTTCCGATGGAGCGCCTGCAATGACATTCGGCGGCATCTACCCTTCCACCGTGCTGCCGATGCGGGCGGATTTTTCGCCCGATTGGGACGCCTATGCCGCCCATACCGCGCATTGCGTGCTGCGGCCCGGCATGGCGGGTGCGCTGATCAACGGCCATGCGGGCGAGAACTACGTCATCACCCGCGCGGAGAAACGCCGCGCGGTGGAGGTGACGGCCGCGACCATCGGCGCGACCCGGCTGATCGTCGCCGGCGTGAATGCGGAAAGCAGTGCGGAGGCCGCCGAAGAAGCACGCGAAGCGCGGGCCACCGGTGCCCATGCGGTGATGGTTTTTTTGCCCAACAGTTTTGCCCTGGCGCATACGACGGCGATGTCGCTGCTGCATCACCAGGCGATTGCCGATGCCGTGCCCGGCATGCCGATGTTTCTGTTCCAGGCGCATCACGCGGCAGGCCGCATGGGGTTTACGCCTGAGACCCTGGCGGCCCTGCTGGAGATCCCCGCCGTCGTCGGCATCAAGGAAGGCGGGTGGGAGGTCGATGGCTATGACGCCTTGCGCCGCATGACCCGCCGCCTGCGCCCCGATGTCGCGGTCTGTGCCAGCGGCGATGAACATCTGCTGGCCTGCATGGTGCACGGCAGCGACGGCAGCCTGGTCTCGCTGGCCGATATCATGCCCGATGAGATCGTCGCCCTGGACGCCGCGGTGCGCGCGAACGATCTGGTCGCCGCACGCGCCCTGCATGAAAAACTCGAACCCCTGGCCGAGGCGATTTATGGCGCGCCGCCCGGTGGGCGGGCGACGGCGCGGATCAAATGGTGCCTGCGCGAATTGGGCATCATCCCCGAGGCCACGGTGCGGCCGCCGCAGCCACCAGTCGATCCCACCGATGCCGCGGCGCTGCGTGCCGCACTTACGGCGTCAGGGCTATAGGCCGCGCGGTCAATTTTCGACCCGCCGCACGTGCCAGCGAGGCCAGCGCCCAGGACACCAAAAAATACAGCACCAGTGCGGTGCCATAGGTCAGGATCGCCGAGAAGCCGCGCTGCGTCAGCATCTTTGCAGCAAAGGTCAGTTCGATGAAGCCGATCTGGGAGACGAGCGAGGTTTCCTTCACCATGCTCAGCACATGCACGATCGACGGCGGCAGGATCACCCGCCAGGATTGCGGCAGCACCACGCGAAACAGCGCCGACAAGGGGGCCAGGTTCATCGTCAGCGCCGCTTCCCATTGCTGTGGGCGCACGCTGTCCAGCCCCGCGCGGATGTTTTCCGCCGCCAGCGCGCTCATGCGGATGGCGACGGCCGCGACCGCCACGGCCCAGAGCGGGGCTTCAAGACGCCACGCCTGCGTCACGAAAAACACCAGCAGCAGCAGCACGAGGAAGGGGATGCGGCGAAACGCCTCGACCCAGAGGATCGCCGCCGCCCGCACCACCGACAGCGGCATCACCTCCGCCCGGCGCAACACCGCCAGCACGAAGCCGAAAGCATAGCCAAGCCCGCAGCCGGCGACCGAGGCGATCAGCGTGTTCAGCACCGCCTGCGAGAGAAAAAGCATGTTCCAATAGGTGAAGAAGCGCGGCGCCTCGGCCACCACGATCGCCCAGGCCGACATCAGAACACCCGCGCGCGGATGCGGAACAGCCAGCGCCCGAGGCCCCAGAGCAGGAAGGAGGCGATGATAGTCAAGCCGATGTAGATCAGCGCCGTTAGCGAAAAAATCTCCACCGAGCGGAAGGAGATGGCATTGGCGTTCAACGCGCGGGCCGTCAGTTCCTCGACGCCAAAAATCGCCGCCATCGACGTGCCGAGCGTCATGATGATGTAGTGGTTGGACAGCGACGGATACAGCGTCCGCACGACATGCGGTGCGATGACGTGCCACACCGTCTGGATGCGGGAAAAGCCGAGCGTTTCGGCGGCATCCAGTTCAGCGCGCGGCACGCTGTCGAAGCCGGCGCGTTCGATTTCGGTCAGATACGCCCCGGCATTCAGCGTCATGCCGATCAGCACCGCGGCTATGGGCGGCAGGATCACGCCGAATTCCGGCAGGGCAAAAAACAGGAAGAAGATTTGTACGAGCTGCGGCGTATAGGTGAAGAACCGCACATAGCCGATCACCGGCAGCCGCGCCCACCACGGCCCGCTGGTCAGGATGGCCGCGCCCACCAGCCCGATCAGCAGCCCGCCGGCGAAGGCGACGGCCGCGATCCACAGCGACAGCCCCGCACCCCAAAGGAAGTCGGGCAGGTAGTGCAGGACCTGCCCGTATTGAAGGATCATTGGCTCGGCTCCGCCACCGCTTCAGATCTCCGCGCCTTCGGCGCTCCGACCATCGGGGCGGGTCAGAACATCGGATTGAACGGCACCTGCGTCTTCATCGGCGCACCGAACCACTTCTCCCAGGTCGTGTTCACGAAGCCCGCGCGGTGCATTTCGAACAGGATCACGTTCAGCACGTCGCGCAGCCCGGTGTTGCCCTTCTGCACGCCGATGCCGACCCAGGTGCTGGCGATCACCTCGTCCAGGATCTTCCAGGGCACGCCGGCGACATTCCGCATCGGGACGACGACGCTTTCCAGCACATCGACCATGGCATCGGCCCGGCCCTGCTGCATGGCGCGGAAGGTGTCGGGGTAGTTGTCGAGCAGCGTCACCGTCGCCCGCGGCGCATTGGCCGCGATCCAGGGAATGCCGACCGTGCCGCGCACCTGCACCAGGCGCACGGCGGGGTCGTTCAGATCCGCCAGGCGGGTGATGGGGCGTGCGGTCCCCGTCTCCTTGGTCAGCACGATCACCGATTGCGTGTGCAGCGGCTGGGTGTAGTCGATCACCAGCGCGCGTTCGACCGTGCGGGTGATCGCACCCAGCACGATGTCGATGCGGTCGGCCTGCAGGAAGGGGATACGGTCGGGGCTGCCGACCTGCACGATCTCCAACTCGATGTTCATGCGCCGGGCGATCTCGCGCGCGATATCGGCATCAAAGCCGTCGATCTGGTTGCGTTCGTTGAAGGTGCCGAAGGGCACCAGCGTCGGGTTGATGCCGGCGCGCAGGCGGCGGGTGGAGAGAATCTGGTCCAGCGGCCGGGCCGAGGCCCCGGTCGCGATCCCGGCAAGGGCCAGGGCAAGGAGGGAGCGGCGGTCGGTCATGGGTCTCTCCGGGAAGCTTGTCCTGTAAAGGCTGGAACAGCCGGCCCGCCCCGGCAAGACCCCGGTCAGGCCGCTTTCACCCGCTGCGGTGCGCGGGAGGACGCATTCTGGGCAGTCGCGATGGCGCGCAGCGCCTCCAGCAGCACCGGCCGCAGCGCGGGCGCGACCGGGGCCAGCAGTTCGGCCTGCACGCGCTCCACCGCGGGTTCGGCAGCCCGCAGCAGCGCGGCCCCGGCAGGCGTCAGGATCAGCAGGCGCACGCGGCGGTCGGCGGGGTCGGTCGCCCGATGCAGCAAGCCGCGGGCTTCCAGCGCCGCCCCCAGCCTGGCGGCGTTGGACCGGTCCAGCCCGATCAGCCCGGCCATGGTGATCTGGTCCAGCCCCGGCTTCGCCTCGGCCGCGCGCAGCACGGCGTATTGCATGGGCGTCAGGTCAAAGGGCGCGCAATGTTCCAGGAACAGCCCGACCGCGATCTGCTGGCAGCGGCGGATCAGATGGCCGGGGCGTTCGTGGACAAGGGGTATCACCCCCGGTTTTTTCACTCGGCCGCGAGCGCCTGGACCGGGGCGCCCCAGCCATACTGCCGGTCCAGCCCCAGCGCCTGCACGATGGCCAGGCCCCGGGCCATGTGGTCCGGCTTCAGCGCCGTCAGCGGCCGGCGCAGATCGCCGGCCGGCAACCCCACCGCCTTCATCAGCGACTTCACGGCGACCGGGTTGATGGCGGAGTAGGTGAAATGCAGCAGCGGCAGCATCCGCAGATAGTTTTGCCGAAACACCACGCTCTGCGCCGGATCGGCCCAGGGCTTGGACAGAAGCGCCATGCCCGCGGGGTCGAGGTTCCCGGTCATGTTCGCCGTGCCATGGCCGCCGAGGCTCATGGTCGGCACCACCAGGCCGAGGTTCGGGCTGTCGCAGCACATCACCGCGCCATCCGGCGCCGCCGCCAGCACCTGGGCCACCTGGCCGACGCGGGTCGTGCTTTCCTTCAGCACCACGATGTTCGGGTGCTTCATCAGGCGCAGCAGATGGTCCCAATGCAGGTCGGTTTTGACCCGCGGCGGATTGTTGTAGATGCCGAGCGGCAGATCGGTCGCATCCGCGCATTCGCGGAAATAGGCCTCGATGTCGTCTTCCGGCGCGCAGATATACGCGGGCGCCGCCAGGATCGCGCCATCGGCGCCACTCGCCCTTGCATGGCGCAGATAGGCGATGGTCGCATCGGTGGAGGTGCCGGTGCAGCCATAGAACAGCTTCATCCGGCCATCCTTCATGGCCGCGGTCTTTTCCACGACCTCACGCCGTTCTTCCGGCGACAGCATGGAGACTTCGCCGGTCGAGCCCATGATCAGCACCGCCGAGGTGCCATGGCTGGCGTGCCAGTCGAGCAGCGTGCGGAAGGCGCCGTAATCGACCCGGCCATCGGCATTGAAGGGGGTGATGAGGGCGACGAAGGACCCCTCAAGGCGCATTTTGGTCATGGCGGCGGCTCCGTTTGTCGCCTTCGAATGTGCGGGCGAAACCGTGCCCGATCAAGCCATGCGTTGACCTATGCACATGCCCCGCTGCCGCGCGCCGCCTCACATGCGTTGACTTATGCACATGCCCTGCCGCAGCGTGCCGCCTCACATTTGATCGGATGCCATGGACGGCGCCTTTCCTGTTGCGGCACACCTCGGCCAGGTTTTGGCCAGCGAACCGGTAGGCGCGCGCTACCACCGCCTGCTCATCGATGCCCCCGCGCTCTCGGCCGCCGTGGTGCCGGGGCAGTTCTGCCACCTGCTCTGCCCAGGCCTGTACCTGCGCCGGCCGATGAGCGTCTGGCGGGCCGGACCAGGCCAACCGCTGGGCTTCCTGTTCCGCATCGCGGGACCGGGCACGGCGGCGCTGGCGGGCTTGCGCGCTGGCGATGTGCTGGACGCGATGGGGCCGGTGGGGCGGCCCTTCAGCCTGGACCCCAGCTGGCAGCGCATTCTTGTGCTGGCGCGCGGCGTGGGGCTGGCCACGCTCTCGCTGCTGGCGCTGCGGGCGGCGGCCTCCGGCATCGCGGTGACCGCCATCCTGTCGGCCCGAGACCCCGCCGATTTGATGCAGGCGGAGTTCACCGGCGGGGCAGCCATGGACCTTCGCACCGTCTTCGACAGCGACGGCAGCAGCGCGGTGCCGGCGGTCGAGGCGCTGCTGGCGCAGGACATCGCCCGCGCCCGGCCTGATGCAGTCTTCACCTGTGGCTCCGACCGGCTGCTGCGGCTGTTGCAGACCATCGCCGCGCGCGAAAACATTCCCGGCGAGGCCGCCATCGAACAGCGCATGGGCTGCGCGCTGGGCCTGTGCTTTTCCTGCGTGCGCCGCATCGCCACCGCCGACGGCCCGCGCGACCTGCGCGTCTGCCGCGAAGGCCCGGTCTTCGACCTGCAAGGCGTCGAGGCATGGTAGACCTCGCAACGCGCATCGGGCGCCTCGCCCTGGCAAGCCCGGTCATGCCCGCCTCCGGCACCTTCGGGGCGGAACTGGCCGAGGTGTTTGACCTGAACCGCCTCGGCGCGCTGGTGACCAAATCCGTCACCCCCGAACCGCGCCGCGGCAACCCGACGCCGCGCGTCGCCGAAACAGGGCAGGGGCTGCTGAACAGCATCGGCATCCCCGGCAAGGGCCTGGCCGCCTGGCTGGCTTACGACCTGCCCGTATGGCGGCGCTTTTCCGCGCCCCTCATCGTCAGCCTCTCGGCCCCCACCGCCACAGCCTTCGCCGAAGCCGCCCGCGCGCTGACCGTGCCGGGGGTGGCGGCGATCGAGGCCAATATCTCCTGCCCCAATCTGGAAGAAGACGGCCGCGCCTTCGCCGCCGACCCCGGCCCGGCGGCCGCCGCCATCGCCGCCATGGTGGCCGCGACCCACCTGCCGATCTGGGCCAAGCTGTCGCCCAATACCGGCGATGTCGCCGCCGTCGCCCGCGCCTGCGAAGCCGCGGGCGCCGAGGCGCTGGTCGTCGCCAATACCATCCTGGGCCTGGCCATCGACCTGGACACCCTCGCCCCTGCCCTGGGTGCCGGGATGGGCGGCTATTCCGGGCCGGGGTTCAAGCCCATCGCGCTGCGCCTGGTCTGGCAATGCGCCCAGGCCGTGCGCCTCCCCATCATCGGCTGCGGCGGGATCACGACCGGGGCCGATGCGGTGGAATTCCTGGCAGCCGGGGCCACCGCCGTGCAGGTCGGCACCGCGACCTTCGTGCAGCCGGAGGCGATGCTGCGGGTGACCGAGGGCATCGCTGATTTCTGCTCCAAGCGCGGCTATGCGCGCGTGGCGGACCTCACAGGCATCGCTCTCCCGAACTACCCCCGCCTGGCCGCCGAATGAACGCCATCCCGCCCCGGCTGGACGAAGCCGCCCTGGCCGCCCGGCTGTTCGATGCCTTCGCCGCGGCCGGCGCCGACCCCGCCGGCGGCATGACCAGGCCTGCCTGGGGGCAAGCCGAAACCGCCTGCCACGCGATCCTGGCCGAGGCGGGGGCCGCCCATGGCCTGGTCGGGCACGCCGATGCGGTCGGCAACCTGTGGCTCGCCCCACCGTCCCTGGGGGCCGCGCCCGCCCCGGCCGGCGGGTCGCATCTGGACAGCGTGCCCCGCGGCGGGAACTTCGACGGCGCGGCCGGTACCGTGGCGGGGCTGCTGCTGGGCATTCGGGCGGCAAGGGCTGGCTTGCCCTTCCGCGCCGTGGCGCTGCGGGGCGAGGAAAGCCCCTGGTTCGGCGCCCCCTATGTCGGCACCCGCGCCGCCTTCGGCGCACTGGACGCGGCCGAATGCGCCACCCCCCGGCGTGGCGGCGGCGGCACCCTGGCGGCGTGCATCGCGGCCGTCGGCGGCGACCCTGCACAGGCCGGCAGCGGCACCCCCCTGCCCGAAATCCTGCGCGTCACAAGCTTCTGGGAGCTGCACATCGAACAGGGGCCGGTGCTGATCCATCGGGACCTGCCGGCCGCCAGCGTCGGCGCCGTGCGCGGGCATCTGCGCCTGCCGGCCGCGCGCTGCATCGGCCAGGCCGGGCATTCGGGCGTGGTGCCGCGCCACCTGCGCCACGACCCGGCCATGGCGGTCGCGGCCCTGCTGATGGACCTGGAGGAAGTCTGGGCCAGGCAGGAACAGGAAGGTGCGGACCTGGTCGTGACCGCCGGCGTGCTGGCGACCGAGGCCGACGAAGCCACCGCGACCCGCATCCCCGGCCAGGTCGGTTTCGCCTTGGATATCCGCAGCGCCGGGGCCGCGACGCTGGCCGACATGGAGCGTTTCCTGACCGCCCGCTGCCGCGAGATCGGCACCAGGCGCGGGGTCGCCTTCGACCTCGGCCGCGCCGTCCGCGCCGCCCCCGTGGTGCTGGATGCGACCCGCGCCGCCTTCGGCGCACTGGACGCGGCCGAATGCGCCACCCCCCGGCGTGGCGGCGGCGGCACCCTGGCGGC
>JBBQHE010000069.1:0-18549 GCA_038323655.1 Acetobacterales bacterium
CTAGAGCACGCTGCGTTTGGCCGGAATCGGGATTCCGAAACGCGCGGAAATCTGATTCAAGCTCTGGGCTGGGCGATGGAGGCCAGCCCGAATGCGCCCCTACTCCGAGGATTTGCGTGAGCGCGCGGTGCAGCGCGCCGAGGCGGGTGAGACGATCCGCGAGATCGCGGCAGTGTTGCGGATCAGCCCGTCCTGCGTGTCGAAGTGGCGTAAGCGTCAGCGCGAGACCGGCTCGCTGACGCCCGACCAAGTGGGCGGACACAAGCCGCGCACCCTGGTGGGCGAGCACGCCGAGTGGTTGCGGACGCGGGTAGCCGAAGGCGCGTTCACCACGCGCGGCCTGACAGCGGAGTTGGCCGCGCGCGGCATCAAGACAGACCGGCGTGCCGTGTGGGTGTTCCTGCACGCCGAGGGGCTAAGCTTCAAAAAAAACCGTGCTGCCCGCCGAGCAATCGCGTCCTGATATCGCCTTCAAGCGCACCCGCTGGCAGGCCCATCAGGGAAAGGTCGACCCGCGCCGCCTGGTCTTTATCGATGAGACCTGGATCAAGACCAACATGGCGCCGCTGCGCGGCTGGGGGCTTCTCGGGCGACGGCTGGATGCGCGCGTGCCGCACGGCCATTGGAAGACGCTGACCTTCATCGCAGCCCTGCGGCATGACCGCGTCGATGCACCCTGCGTGATCGACGGACCGATCAACGGCGACTTGTTCACCGCCTATGTCGAGCAGGTGCTGGCGCCGACGCTGGCTCCAAGCGACATCGTCATCCTCGACAACCTCGGCAGCCACAAGGGACAGCGCGTTCGCCGTGCCATCCGCCAAGCCGGCGCACATCTGCTGTTCCTGCCGCCCTTCAGCCCGGACCTGAACCCGATCGAGCAGCTGTTTGCGAAGCTCAAGCACCTGATGCGTGCAGCAGAGCAGCGAACTATCGAAACCACCTGGCGCAAGGCTGGCGCCATCCTCGACCTCGTCAGCCCCGCTGAATGCGCCAACTACCTGGTCAACTCAGGCTACGCTTCCGGGTAAACGCAGCATGCTCTAGGCCGGCGCCGCATGTGGGAACCAGGACGCGGCGGAATGAGGACCGCGACGCCGTCGTGGGTCAGACCGACCTCGGCTTCGCGTTGGTTGGCGAGAATGGTGTCCGCCAGGCGGTAAGCGGCCTTCTGCGCGTCCGTCAGCCCGGCACGGATGATGGTCGGGACCGTCTCCAGGCCCAGGGATTTGGCCGCTTTCAGCCGACCATGGCCGGCAATGACCTCGCCATGTTTGTCGACCAGAACCGGCGCCACGAAGCCGAATGCGAGAATGCTGGCCGCGATCTGCGCCACCTGCTCGGCGGAATGCGTGCGCGCATTACCGGCGTAAAGCAGCAGGGAGGCGACCGCGCGCGCCTCGACGGCGCTCGCGGGCCATGGGGCCTGTGGCATGCGCACCTTCCTTGAAGGGGCGGGGCGGGGCTGCGTGATCGCGGCGGGCGGCGAGCGTCTTTTGCTTCTGCCGAACCGCCCATCGTGACACTCTGGATGTGGAACTCACGACGGGAGTGTGGCGGTATGGTCGACAGGGTGGCGAGTCACTACGCCGGTGGTGGCGACCTGGCGAGCGCGATCGCGGACAGCCTGCGCATCGCTGGAAAGAATATCGACAAGCTCGCGACTTCGGACCTGGCGACGGTGGATGAGTTTCATATCGGTGGCCGCAAGGCGACATTGGAACTTGCCCAGTCGCTGGATTTGGTTGCCTCTGCTCACGTCCTCGACATCGGGAGCGGCCTGGGCGGGCCGGCGCGCACGGTTGCTGAGGCCTACGGGTGCCGCGTGACAGGCATCGACCTAACGCAGGCCTTCTGCGATGCCGCTGCTACGCTCAGCACCTGGGTCGGGCTCGGCGATCGCGTCACGTTCCGCCAGGGTGACGCCACGAACCTGCCGTTCAGGGACGCCGAGTTCGCTGCCGCGATGACCATCCATGTGGCAATGAACATCGCAGCCAAAGACAGGATGTACGCGGAGGCGAAGCGTGTATTGAAGCCCGGCGGCCGCTTTGCGGTCTATGACGTACTGCAAGGCGAAGGCGGTGACGTGCTGTTCCCCGTGCCTTGGGCGCGCGAGCCGTCCATCAGCCACCTCGCCACGCCTGCCGCCATGAAGTCCCTACTCGAAAATGCCGGATTTCGCATTCTGACCGTCAAGGACTCCACCGACGAGGCTCAGCAGTGGTTCGAGACGGTGGCTGCCCGCATGGCGCAGGCAATGCCGGCTGTTACGTTCCAGACGTTCCTTGGCGAGGATTTCCCGGCGATGGCCCGCAATCAGGTACGCAATCTGCATGATCGGCGGATCCGGACAGTGACCTTCATTTGCGAGGCGTAGACAGCATCGCCGCCGGCGAACACGTCTGCCCGCGACTGACCTGTTGCGGCGCATGAGATGGTCGGCGTGCCGCTTCCGCGCCGATGCCGATCCCTGCAGCGAGGGGCAGCAGGACCGGCAACAGCCGTGACCGGCATTCTGAAAAAATAGCCTGGCGCCAGGCTCAGGACTCATTCTCCGATCCAGAAGATGACGGTTGCTACAATGCAGAGGGCCGAGAAGCACGTATGGGCGCATCGGTCATAGCGGGTTGCGATGCGGCGCCAGTCGTTCAGTCGGCCGAATGCGTTCTCGATGCGATGACGCTGGCGATACAGGGTCTTGTCAAACGCGATGACGATCTTGCGGTTCCTGTGTGGTGGGATGCAGGGCGTGATGCCCTTTGCTGACAGCGCCGCTCGGAAACTATCGCAGTCATAGCCGCAATCACCGAATAGTTCGCGCGCGGGCGGCAGGGCATCGATCAGCAGGCCCGCGCCCCTGTGATCGTTCATCTGCCTCTCCGACAGAAGCATGATGATGGGCCGTCCCTGGCCATCGCAAACGGCGTGCAGCTTGGAGTTCAGGCCGCTCTTGGTGCGTCCGATGCGACGGGGAACAGCCCCTTTTTGAGCAGGCTCGCGGCGGTGCGGTGGGCCTTGAGGTGGGTGCTGTCGATCATCAGCCGGTCCGGCTTACCCGCATGGCCTGCGAGCCCTGCGAAGATGCGGTCGAAGACGCCGAGGCGGCTGCAGCGGATGAACCTGTTGTACAGGGTCTTGTGCGGGCCGTAGGCAGGCGGCGCATCGCGCCAGCGTAGGCCGCTGCGGAGGACGAAGACGATGCCGCTGACGATGCGGCGGTCATCGACGCGGGGAACGCTGTGAGACAGCGGGAAGAAGGGCGCGATCCGCGCCATCTGTGCGGGCGAGAGAAGAGAAACAGCAGCCATGCCGGTACCTCTGCAATCGCACGAATCACACGCCGCCGCGTCGGGGCAAGCGATTAATAGGTCCTGAGCCTGGTCAACCCAGTCGGATGCCAGCGGTGCGGATTACCTCGGCCCAAACGCCGCTTTCGGCCCTGATGAACTCGGCAAGGGAGGCGCCGGCAAGGAAGGAATTTTCGAAACCCGCCGCCTCCAGCCGCGGGGCGACCGTCGGATCGGCGAGGCCGGCCCGGAACACCTCGGCAAGCCGAGCGACAACCGAGGCGGGCGTACCCGGCGGTGCGCTCACGCCATTCCAGTTGGCAATGTCGAAGCCGTCCAGCGTCTCGGCCAGCGCGGGCACCTCCGGCAGGCCAGCCCAGCGCTCGCGCGTGGTCACAGCAAGCGCGCGCAACTGGCCCTGGCGCACGAAGGGTAGCGCGGAGCTGTCACTGAAATAGAGGTCCACCTGGCCGGCCACGAGGTCGGTCAGCGCCGGCGCCGCGCCGCGATAGGGCACGTGCAGCATCTTCCCCCCGGCGCGCAGCGCGAACAACTCGCCCGTCATGTGAGTGCCGGTGCCCGGACCGCCCGAGGCGAAGCGTACGCCTTCCGCCTGCGCGCGCACCAGTTGGACCAGCGCCGGGATGTCCGCCGCCGGCAGGTCGCGCCGCACGACCAAGATCAACGGTGCGCCGACCAACCGCGCGACATGCGCCAGCGCGAAGGGGTCATAGGGATGCGGCCTCAGATGCGGACCCACAGTGATAGGCCCCGGCGCCACCATGCAGAGCGTGTGGCCATCGGGCGGCGCATTCGCCATCGCCTCAATCCCGATCGCACCGGCCGCGCCGCTGCGGTTCTCAACCACAACCTGCTGCCCAAGCAACTGCGTCAGCGGCTCTGCGATGATCCGCGTCGCTACATCGACGCCGCCGCCCGGCGGGTAGGGGACGATGAGGCGTACCGACCGCGAGGGAAAAGCGGCCAGCTGCGCCGCCGCGTGCCGGGCGGTGGCGACAAGCGGCAGAACGGCCAGGCCGGCCAGCGTTCGACGGTGCATCGGTGTCCTCCCCTCTAGGGTTCTCGCAAAAATTGACACGCCGTCACCTGCGGGGACAGCCTTCCACTACTGCCGCGGAGAAGCCGATGTCCACAGCGATCGATGAGGCGACAGGGCCAGGCGCCGACGCGCTGGCGTTGCATGCCAGGGCGGTGGTGATTGACGCCTGCGCGCCGATCTTGCGCGACTGCACCCATGCCGAACACTGGATAGCCGGCGGCGCCACCGCGGCCCTGGCCACGCTTTGCCTGTTCGATGACGACCGTGCCTCCACGGTCGCCAACATCGCTCGGCTGAACCGCCAGGTGCGGGCACGCGAGGACGTGACCATCGTGCGCGACGCTGCTGGAATCATGCGCGCCAAGGCGGATGGAAAGCTCGCCATCGTGCTGGCCTTCCAGAGCAGCGGCGGGTTAGGCGGCGACGTCGGGATGGTCGAGATTTACCATCAACTCGGCGTGCGGGCGATGAACCTTGCCTACAACAAGGCGGAACTCGCCGCCGATGGCTGTACCGAGCCACGCGATGGTGGGCTGACCGATTTCGGACGGCGGGTGATCGCCGAGATGAACCGCGTCGGCATGCTGCTCGACCTCTCGCATACCGGCTACCGGTCGAGCATGGAGGCGATGGAGGCCTCGACGAGGCCGGTAGCCTTTACCCATTCCAACGCCTTTTCGGTGTTCGGCCACCCGCGCAACATTCGCGACGATCAGGTCCGTGCCTGCATTGCGACCGGCGGCGTGATCGGCATCAACGGCCACCCGGCCTTCGTGCGCGCCGGCACGGCGATGCCGACGATGGATGATCTGATGGCGCAGCTCGACCATATCCTGGGGATTGCGGGAGCCGATCATGTCGGCATGGGCCTGGATTTCTCGCAGCCGCCAGGCCAGCAGATGACCGCCGCGCGCTATGCGCAATTGCTGGCGGATGGCATCTTCACACCAGAGACGCTGCCGCCGCCGCCGATCCGCTATCCCGTCGGCGATGCAAGCAGCCTGCCGCGCGTGACCGAGGCGCTGCTGCGCCGAGGCTGGTCGGACGAAGATGTGTTGAAACTGCTTGGCGGCAATTTCCTGCGTCTCTTCGCCGGTGTCTGGGGCGGCTGAGCGTGCCGGCAAATCATGTCCTCGATCGTGCCGACGCCGCCGGCAATGGC
Source organism: Acetobacterales bacterium (assembly GCA_038323655.1). Lineage (GTDB taxonomy): Bacteria > Pseudomonadota > Alphaproteobacteria > Acetobacterales > Acetobacteraceae > Humitalea. Next base: position 5,513 of record JBBQHE010000069.1, read on the forward strand.
GTCAGCACGACCATGGCCGTCCCCGATGCTGCACACGGCGACTTCGCGCGCGCTGGCCTCTTGCTCGATCTGTAGGCCGTCACGCTGACTGCATGGGTTTCGGCGACTGACACGGCCAGCGGCCGCATCCTGAACGGGCCGGCGGGATCAGTCGATCTTGCCGGCGGGGCGCTGCAGGTTGGGGTGGAGAAAGGGCAGCGTCCGACCGGCGAGTGACGCGATTTCGGCGCACAGATCATGATCGAGGCGCTGCTGCTCGACGGGCTGCCAGAGGCCGCGCCCGCTGTTCTGACCGGCACGCCGCTGCTGCCGCGATCGGGGCGGCGAGAGTTCGCAGCGGGGGTGTCTTGGGAACTGCAGGACCTGGCGCCAGGGGCGACGGTGCTGATCGACGTCGCGGTGGACGGCGCGCGGGCGGGGGATCTGGCGGAGGCGCCGCAGGTGTCATTGACGCGCTTCATGGCGCTCGATGCAGCCGTGTTGTCGAGCAACACCATGCCGGTGACGGCGCGCAACATCTCGGTGGCGAGGTTTGATTGAGCGGCAGTCACGCTGTCGGTGGGGGTGGCGAAGCGGCGGCTGCGGTGATGATGGGGCGGGCCTTCGTCTCCCTCATCATGCAGCACGGCCAGGCACGGCGATCCGCTGCAACACCTCCGCCGCGGCGCGCAAGCCCGTGTCAATCGCGCCGGCCAAATAGCCGGGGTCGCTCTCGCTGGTCTCGCTCCCGGCGAGCGAAAGGCGATCGCGCCATGCACCGCTCACCCAGGGTCCGCGCTGCGGCACCGGGTGGGCCCCGCCGCGCCGATCGTCCGCGGTCGCGGTGAAGACCTCGGCGGTCCAGTCCATGAGCAACGTCGCCGTAGGGCGTCGGGCATCGTCTCCGAACAGCCGAACGAGTTGATCGACGCATGCGCGGGACAGCAGTGCCGTACCCGCCGCCTCGCGCTGATCTGCGTCGATACCGATAAAGCCGAACAGCGCCGCCGCGCCCGCAGCGGTTGTCGCGTCATGGATCTCGCCCATGGGGCCTACGGCGCTCTGCGCCATGCCGGAAAGGCCAGCCAAGCGCCAGAAGGGGTGTTCATAGAGGGCCACGAATTTGGCGTGCGGCGCCATCCAGGTCGGCGTCTCGCGCCAGCGCAGCCGAATGGCGGGATCGATGGTCGGCGCGAAAGCAATGTTCGCCTCCAGCAGCCGCGGTGGTAGTGCCGCGATGACCTGTGCGGCGAGGATGCTGTCGGGTCCGCCCTCCGCCTGCCCGAACTTCAGCCGGACATGGTCGCCCTCGATGGTCATCTGTGTCAGCGGCGCGCTGAGCCGGATGGAGCCCTCCGGCAAGCCACTGGCCAGCGCGCGCACCAGCGCGGAAGTCCCGCCCGCGAACCGCATGGAGCGTGGTTCCTGCCGCAAGCCGGCGAAGCGTTGCGGCGGGCTGGAGCGCGCGCGTTCAACCAGGACATCGCCTTCGTCATGCTGCGGGAAGATGGTGAGGCCAAGTTGCGCCACCGTGGCTGCCATGGCCGGGTGCATGGTCGGCCAGAACCAGGACGGACCGAGGTCGAAGGCGTCCTCTGCGGGGCGTCCTGCGGTATCGGCTGAAAGGATGCGTCCACCGAGCCGGTCGCGTGCCTCAAAGATGCAAAAGCCCACGCCCGCTTGGTGCAACAGCCGCGCAGCTTGAAGACCGGCGAGGCCACCGCCGATGATGGCGACGGGCAGAACAGCGAGGCCGGCACCGGCCATGTCAGCCCCTGACGCCGCTGCGGTGCGCAGCGCGCGCCCTGCAGGCCCGAAGCGCTCCCAGATGACGCGCCACGGCAGCCGGCCTCGGGGGAAAGACGATGCCATGCCCGGGCGTGATTCGATCGTCGTGGGATTGTTCTGTGTCGTGCTTCGCCATGCCATTCACCGTCCGGATGTTTTGGGCGGGTGGCAAGGGGCAAAGAGGCCGCCTCCAGCAACGCCGCCCTGCATCAAGCCGCTGACGATGAACTGGCCATGCTGCGCCTGCTTTCCTCGATCCGCCCCATGCGTGCAGAATGCCTCACCCACCGAACAGCGTCGTCGCCCTCACCACCGCAGAGCGGGCGGATACGGCGGCTTCCAGGCTGGGCTTCAGCGCAAGGATCTCAGTCGCGGGGCCAGGCTTGCCGCCGGTGTCCCGCTCGCCCCGTTTCACCCACTCGTTCAGCGTCTGCGCCGTGCGGCCGATTTTGCCCGTCATCGACAGGATCGTGGCCCAAGATGAGGGATGCTGGGCCTCATGATTCAGCACCATTCGCACAGCGCGTCTCGCGCCTTTGGCGAAAACCTGTTCGTCGTCTTGCTCGGCATCGCTCCAGCCACCCAGGAGTTGGAGCCGCCGACACATCCGGGGCGGTTCACAGGCGGACAGAGGCGATTGCTCGACGATCCCGATGATGTCGAGCTTTTCCGACGCGGGACACCTCACGTGTCGCCATCCCCATCCGCGAGAACGCTTTTGTTGCGCAGGCGGTGCTCGAGCGTCAGGTCGGCGACGCATTCCTTCAGGGCGCTGGTCTTGCGGCATTGCAGGGAGGACTTATCCTCGGCACCGCGGTGCCCGCGCCGGCACCCGGTAGAAGTCCTTGGGTGCGATGTTGAATTGCGAGCCCACAAGCTGCGCCGCCGAAGTATAGGGCGCGCCGGCGCCCAGCAGCCACGCATGCGCCGCGCGCGCCCGGTCGGAGCCGGTCACCTCCACGAGTTGCGCCAGCGACTGCAGTGCAAGCTGGCCGTAGTCACCATTGCTCTGCGCCCATGCGCCTGCGTTGGACATGCCGCGCGCGCGGGTGGCATCGCCGATCGCAGCCCAGGTGGCGTAAGGGTTCTCAGGTGACCCCAACGGCGAGATTGCGATCAGGTAGGCGCACCCGTCGTGCGGGTTGAAGCCGCGCTCGCGCGACAGGAAGCGCCCGGCGAGGAAGTTCTCCATCCAGTCGAGCACCGCCCGAGCGTCCGCCACCCCGCGGCGCGCAGCGGCGGCAGCGGTGGAGGCAAAGTAATCCTGCTGCCAAGGCGGCAGCGCCCCTGCGACGCCGTATTCGCCGGGAATCCAGCCATGCGCCTCACCCTGGCGCCGCGTCCAAAGCGGGATCTGCGCCCGCAACCAGGCCCAGTTGCCCGCAGCAACCGCCCTCAGGTTGTCGCCGCTGGCGTCGCCTTCCGGTGAGAACCACGCCGAGTTGCCGATTTGGCGCAACCCCCAGGCGGCGCCGCGAACCTGGTTGCCGCGCACGATAAGGGCCTGCCCGTCGCCGCGCGGTGCCGGCCAGTACCCCATCACATTCCACGCCGATTGCGCCTGGAGGTTGTCGAGGAAGGCGCGGCGGCCCGTTAGCAGCAGCGGCACGGTGGAAAGGTCGGGCTGGTGCGACGTGTCAGGCGTCCACCCGGTGTCGCCGGGCACCTGCTGCATCAGGCCACCGGGCGGCACACCGCCGCGGCCATCTGTCCAGAGCCTGGGCCAGCGCCGCACGTCCAGCCAGGATCCGGCCCCTTGGGGGTCCCACATGTGCCAAGGGATCAGTCCCGCTGCCTCTGCCTGCCCAATGCAGTAGGCAGCGGCCCGGGTATCGCCACTCATCAACCACGTCGCCTGCCACCTCGTCACCGGGCCGATATCGGAGCGGCCACCACCGGCGGGCATCGACCGCAAGATGCCACGAGCGTCACGCGGTACATGCCAGGAAGGCTCGGCCAGTGAGCGCCCCATCTGGACGAGGAACGCCTCATCTACGCCAATCGACAGGTCGTAGCGGGGTACCGCGCCAGCATCCGCAAGGTAGCCGGCATCATGGCGCGGGCGCGGCGGCTCGGGCGCCGCGCGATCCCGCAAGGAGCCCGCCAACCGACCCCAGGCGGTGTATTGGAATTGCTGCAGCGAGCCGCTGCGCAACGCCTCGCGTCCGTCCAGCATGAGGCGCGCGGCGTAGGTCACGTTGCCGCCGCCCGGTCGCATCGCGATGTCGTTGCGCAGCCACGCTTCCACCCACATCGAGCCGTCGAGCCTGAAGGCGACGTCGGCGACCAGCCGCAGCGAGGTGACGCCGCCCACGACACTGGGCGGAACCGGCAGCACAACGCGGTATTGCAAGGCAAGCGGGCCGGACTGCCAGGGCGCGGCGGTCGGCGCGCTGCGCAGGATGGCTAGCAGGTCCGCTTGCCACGGTGCTCCGCTCGAAGCGTCGAGTTCCAGCACCGCGCGGCGGTCGGCCGAGACGGTGGCAAGGCCGAGCGGCGGGTCGACGGGCCCGGTGGCGGCTGCCAGCACCACGACCAGGCGACTTCCAGCGGCGATGGCCACTGTTGGCGCGAGCGAAACAATTGCGAAGCGCACGGAACCGTCAGGGTGGCGCGCCACGATATCGAGCTGTGCGCGCACATCCCGGCCATCCGTGGAGCGCGCCTTCAGCACAGCCCCGCTCGCCAGATCGCCCATCCGGAAGGCGTGGCCGAAGACCGTGACCGTGCCGACCGGCGCGCCCGTACCCTCCAGCGTCAAGGCGACGACGTCACCCGCCCGAACGAGGCAAGGAAGAGCCGCGCCCGTGCTTTGTGCCGCGACTGGACCCGTGGCGCACACAGTCGCCGCGCCACCAACCGCCAACATGGTCCGGCGGCCATACAGGGGGGCATTGTCCGTCATGCGTTGAGCCAAAACAAGTAACCGAGGGGGCCAATGAGTCTCATCATAGTCAACCTCCGATTGATTTTTTAACGCTTTGGTCAAGCGTGATGATAATCGAAAGACGAGATTATTGGTCGCTCACACTTCTGCTCAACGCTTTAGGCAGGCAGCGGGCCCATGTCGAGGTGATTAATTGCTGGAGCTGGCGTTGATCTCTTCTCATGGGAATAGAAGGACGCGACGGGAGCGGACCGCATTGAACGCAATGTGACCAGAGCGAAATCCAACCATTCGGACTCTATAGCGATTCCGGCACCCGGCAAAATCTGATTCTCCCTGCGTGCCGGTCAAACATCGCCCAATATTTTCCACTCAAAACCGCCCAAAGCTTTCCATGTCAGGCACCCCGTTTGGGCTGTTTTTTCTCTGCTTGAAGCGGAAGGCATCACTCCCGGCTTCCGGGATATCGCAGGGGTGGATGATGCGATCGAGCAGTGCCGTGCTCATGTTCGGGTCACCGAACACCGCGACCCATTCCGCGAAGGACAGGTTCGTGGTGATGATCGGAGAGGTTTTTTCGTGGCGCTGGCTGATCGGATGGAATGAACCGGCCCGGATTTTCCCAAGGCTGTTTGGCTTGAGCCACGCGGCGCCTTGAACCGCCCCGGGTTTGTCGGCGGCTCCAACTCCGTGAGTGGCTGGAGCGATGCCGAGCAAGACGACGAACAAATTTTCGCCTGAGATGCGAGACGGCGCTGTGCGAATGTTGACTGGATTATAAGGCCCAGCATCCCTGGCGTTGGGCCTCGATCCTGTCGATGGCGGGTAAGATCGGCCGCACGGCGCAGACGCCAAACGCCGCCGCTAGACCTGGGGCGCAGTCCGGGGCGGCGCGAACCGCCCCGGGGTATGCAAGCCTTAGACCTTCGCGCCCGACCGGCGACGGGCAAAGCCGAGAGCGGCCAACCCGAAACCGAAGAGTGCAAGCGTCGCCGGTTCCGGCACGCCGACGATTTCCTTGACCAGCTTGCGCTCGATCGCAGCGGCGAATTCGCCGAAGCTGTTCGCCGGATCGCTGAAGGCGCCCGGGCCGCCGATCACGTCCGTAGCATAGAAGGCATTCACCGACGGATCGCCACCGATCGGGATGCCGTTGATGGTGAAGCCGAGGGCCACCGCGGCGTTACGCGCACCGGCGGTGCTGACACCGTCATTCTGCGCACCGTCACCGGAGACGTCGATGACCTTGCGAGCACCTTCGAAGCCGTTGTTGTCGAAAAGTGGCACGGCGAAGTTGATCGCGCTGCCCGGTGCGGTTTGGCCTTGGAACGCCCGAGCGACGCCATTGATCGCCGTGGCGAAGGCATTGGACGACGCGACGCTGTCGATCAGCGTCCAGCCCACCGACTGCTGCTGCTGCGCCGCGCCGGACCACTGGATGAAGTTGACGGCGATGGCGCCGCCGACACTGCCCAGGATCGCGGCCTGCACCGCCGGATTCTGGAAAGCCTGAACATAACCGCCCCTCTGCAGGCCGTACTCGGTCGCGTCCACGCTGCCGGACACGTCGATGATCAGCGAGAGTTCGAGGCCGACGGGGACGGCCTGGGCCGGACCTGCCAGCGAAAGCGGCACCGCGACGGCGGCGAGAATCGCCAACCCGCGGAGCTTGGTTGTAACGGTCGAGAAAAGCATGTGACACCTCCAAACGATGTGGAGTACCGCCACCAAAACGCGGCACTCACGCCTGGTCTAGCAACGAATATGCCACGCCATAAAACATCATAAAAACAAGGTGATAGGAGGTGTCCAAGCAAGTGCCCGGCAAGGTTTGTAAAACATTGTGACGCACAATAATGAACTGTCCGGGCCTGGCGACGTGGCCAAGCCGACAAGCCCGGCGGAACACCTGGCGCGCTGGCGCAGCGCCGCACACACCCGGACGCTGGCGGCAAGGCGCCGCGCCAGCCGACGACACGGGGTGACGTCACTCGCTCAGCGGGGCGTTGTGCCCTCGCGCGACAGCCTGATGGCCTCAGGCACCAGCCCGTCGACCTGCGCCGCGAGAACGTCCCGCAACAACGCCCGCTCCTTCGCCTGGCTGGCGGCCCCGGCCGGCGCGCCAGGCGTTTCGACGGTCACGACCGCCACCAATGGCGAGCCCGCGCCCTGGCCCGGCAGGCCCAGGCTGTTGAGCCCCTGCGCAATGCGGCTGCGCAGACCGTCCCCGGCGGGCTTGCCGTCCAGCCAAGCCGCCAGGGCGATGGTCTGGCCCATTGTCCTTGACTGTCTGCCTTGCCAGCGCGCCGTGGGGCCATTGATGGAAAAGATCGTGGCTTCATCGTCCTGGCCGCCCAGGCGGCTTCGCTCCGCCGCAACGGCCGACCACGTGATGCGTGGCGAAAAGCGCAGCAACCGGGCCGAGACCAGGCTGTCGCCACAGCGCAGCCGCCCCCCCTCTGCCAGGCAGCCGGGTGGCGCAACCAACTCGGGGGTGACCGCGACCAGTGCCTGCGCCCCCGCCCGATTGAGGGCGGAGACCAGGCCAGCGGCGGCGACGCCCGGCAGCAGCGTCACGACAGCCACGACCGCCAGGCTGCCCGGGCGAAATGGCGCCGGCGGCGGGGCGGGACTGACCCGCGGCGGCTGGCCGTCCTGGCGGAACGGAAGGCCTGCCACGACCAGCACCAGTATGACGAAGGAAAAGAAGACCCAGCCGTAGATCAGGTGATCCGCTGCCGCCGCTTCGGCGCTGCCAAGGTGATGCCCGAGCAGAACGATACCGAGGGCACGCAAGCCATTGGCGAAGACCGGCACGACCAGGGCGAGCACCAGTACGATCAGCCGGCGCCCCGGATCGCGGAACATGACGAAGGCATAGAGAGTGCCGAAGGCGAGCGATGCGATGATGAAGCGAAGCCCGGCGCAGGCTTCGGCGACGTGAAAGATCCCGGAAGGGAGCTCGATGATCAGGTCATCGGCGAAATGCGGGATCTCCAGCAGGACCAGTGGCACCTCGATCATCCAGGCGGTAATCCGCTGCAACAGCGGCACCATGAAAGCGCCGAAGGGCACCAGAAACAGCAGGTAGACCAGTGGCGCTGCCATCGCGCGGCCGATGCGCCAGCCCAGCACGGACACGACGAATGACTGCGCGATCGCCAGCGCCGCGAGTTGTCGCCCCTCCAGGATCCCCAGGCGCTCGGCCACCAGCCAGGCGACCGCTGCCGCGAAGGCCGGCAGCACAAAGATCGGCGCCGGCGTCGGCTGCAGGCCAACCAGCCGGTGGCGCCGCATCCAGCCCAGCCAGCCGGCGAGCGGCAGCACCAGCCAGCAATGATTGTAGGCGGTGGACCGCTCCCAGGTCTCCACCGCCGCACGCGCTTCGGTGGCAAACAGCCAGCCGAGCACACCAAGCCCGGCGGCAATGACCAGTAGCGCGGCCGTCCAGGCGCGCTTCGCAGCATCCGTCATTGTCACGCCGCTCACGGCATCAAGGCCTGTTGTGGTCACGCTGACGTGCTCATGTTTCTGCTCATTGGCTGCCGCTGCCGACCGGCTCCGGCAGCGGGGTCGCGCGGCCGCAGCATCATCGCCCCGTCACGCCCGGCGCCCATGCCGCGCGGCCGATCGGGGCCATTCCAGAAGCGCGCCGCCAGATCTGCCAACCGCACCATCGCCTTGTTCCTTTGGTGGCAAGAATAGTCGATCCGGCCCTGGCGCGAACCCCTCGAAGGCCAGCGGCGAGACGATCAGCGGCCGGTCCATAGGCGCAACCAAGTAAATTTGGCGCGATGCCACGGTCGAGGCGCAGCGGTGCGCCCGCGGCAGCGAAATCTGGGCGCGCGCCTCTGGCCGCCGGCAGAGACCGGCTGGCGGCGGACGCAGCCGATAGGGTGCGCCGCCACTCTTGGGTGTCGGCCGCCCGACGATCTATGCTTTGCTCTCAGGCAGTGGCATGGAAGCCGGGCGCGGGATTACCGAGCCGAACCTCCCCCAGGCCACGCCGATAGACCAGGACCGACCGGAACCTCGCCATGAACCGCCTGAACCCCATGACGCCGGCGACACGCTGCGGGCTCTTTCGCGCCGTCATCCGCAGTTGCCTTGTCGCAACCCTGCTGTGTGCGGGGGCCGGCACCGCGCTGGCGCAGGCGCGGGAGCGGGCTCTGGCGGCCGATGCGCGCGGCGATGTGCGGGCGGCGCAGCTGGAATGGCGCAACGCAGTCCGCCAGACCCCGGAGTCCGCCGCAAACCGCGCCGCCCTGGCCGCGAGCAGCCTGGAACTGGGCGATGACGAGACCGCCGCACGCGAAGCACGTGCCAGCCTGGAGCGCGGCCTTGACCCGGCTGAAGGCAATGCCTTGCTGGCGCGGGCGTATCTCTCGTCAGGGCGGTTTGACGAACTCCTTCGGGCCATGCCGGAGCCAGCGGCCGGCACGCCGGGCGGTGGGCAGATTGCGGCGGGCCGGGCGATTGCCCAGATCGCGCTGGGCCAGCTTGAGGCCGCGCGGGCCTCTGTCGGACTTGCCTTGCAGATCGCGCCAAGCGCGCCGGAGCCCGAACTCGCTGCCGCTGCGCTGGCGATGGCGGCAAATGATAGGGCCGCTGCCGAGGCCGCTGTGGACCGCGTCCTGGCCCGCGACCCAAACGCGATCGAGGGGCTGTTGCGTAAAGGCAGCTTCCAACTGGAACGGCGGGAGACAGCGGCGGCGATTGCGAACTTCGACCGCGCCATTGCACGGGCGCCGGGCAATGTCTCCGCCCGGCTGCGGCGCGCGGATGTGCTGTTGCAGACCAATGAACTGGCGCGCGCGCGGCTGGATGTGGACGCGGCCCTGGCGGTGCTGCCGGGCAGTCCGACGGCCATCTACCTCAAGGCCGTGCTGCAGGCACGCGCACAGGACTGGGCCGGTGTCGATGCCTCGCTGCAGCGTATCTCGCCGATGCTGGGGAACTTCCCGGATGGTTTTCTGATGCTTTCGGTGGCCAAGCGCGAGCTTGGCCAGACGGCGCAGGCCGAGGACGCGGCGCGGCGCCACCTCGCGCGGCGCCCGCAGGATCTGCGCGGCGCAAAGCTTGTGGCGGCTTTGGAGCTCGAAGCGAACCGACCAGAAGCCGCCATCGCGGTTCTGAAACGCCTCGTTGACGACAACATCGCGGATGCCGTGGTGTTCGACCTGCTGGGCCGTCTCTACGCCGGGACCGGACGCCAGCAGGATGCGGTGACCGCCTTTCAGCGCGCCGCGACGCTCGCGCCCAACGACAGCGGCGTTTTGTCCCGGCTGGCCGCAGCACGACTCGCCACCGGTGATGTGGCCGGCACGGCGGCGGCGGCAAACGACGCCTTGAGGCTCGATCCGCAGCGCCAAGGCGCGCGCGAGATGCTGGCCTTCACCGCGCTTTATCGCGGCGACACGGCAGGGGTGATGGCCGAGTTGGACCGCCTTGATCCCACGGCCCGGCGCAGCGAGGCCGCGGGCGTGCTGCAGGGCACGCTTCAGCTCCTTCGGCTTGAGCTGGATCAGGCGCGGGCGAGCTTCACGGCTGTACTGCGGGCGTATCCCAACTCGGTGGCGGCACGGATGGGCCTCGTTCGCGTCGGGCGGTTGGAAAATCGCACGGAGGAAGTGGATCGCCTGCTTGCTGAAGTGCTGCGGGCTGAACCCAGCAACGTCGAAGCTTCGGCCAACCTTGCGGTTTCGGCGTTGGCGCCGGGCCCGCGCGGCACCGCGGCGCGACGCTCGCTCGAAGCGGCGCAGGCTGCTGCGCCGGGCGAGCCGTTGCTGGCGCTGACCCTGGCAAACGTGCTGCTCCGCACCAACGATCCTGCCAAGGCCGTGACGGTGCTGGCGTCCGAACCGCTGCGCGCGCAGCGCGGCGTGGCGATCATCCTGGCCCGCGCAGAGGCGCATGCCGCTGCCGGGCAATGGGCCGAGGCGGAGGCAGCCAGCCGCTTGGCCGTGGCGCAGGCACCCGAGTCCGTCGCGGCACGCCGGCAGCTTGCCGGCTTGATGGTGCGCGCCGGCGACACCCGCGGCGCTGAAACGTTGATTGAGCAGGGACTGCGGGCGGCGCCGGCCAGTCCGGTACTGCAGCAGACCCTGGTGAACATCGTGCGGCAGGCGCGCGGGCTGGACGCAGCCTTGATGGTGGCCGACCGCCTCGGTGCGCAGGCCGCCGCACAACCAGCCGGCCGGATGCAGCGCGGTGACCTGCTGTACGGTGCGCAGCGTCCGCAGGATGCGGCCAATGCCTATGCCGAAGCCTTTGCCCAGGCGCCGTCGTCGGCGCTGGCGATCCGGCTCGCCGGCGCCCTGAGCGCCGCGGGCAAGCCGAACGATGCTTCGGCGGCGCTGCGCACCTGGCTGCAGCGGGAGCCGCAGGACGATGCCGCGGAACTCATGCTTTCGCAGCTGGACATTGCGGCGAACCGAATGGCCGACGCGGAGCGGCGGTTGAGTGAGGTTGTCGCGCGGCGGCCTGATGATGCCGTGGCGCTGAACAATCTGGGCTGGCTGATTGGCCAGCGCGGCGGCGACGAAGCCGCCAGCCGGGCGCGGGCACTCGCTGAGCGCGCTTACTTTCTGGCCCCCAATCCGGACACGGCGGATACCCTCGGTTGGATCCTGGCCCGTGCCGGACTACCCAGCCAGGCGGTGGCGCTGCTGCGCCAGGCCGCAGCGGCACAGCCGCCTGACCGGCGCGATCCGGCCTCCGCGTACCGCCTCGCCTTCGCACTGCGGGAAGCCGGCGAACGAGAAGAGGCGCTGGCGCTGCTTGGCCCGATCATGGCTGCCTCTCCAAGCTTTCCGGAGAAAGCGGAAGCGGAACGCCTGCTCGCCGATCTGCGCAGCCGGCGCTGAGCGGGGGATCGCACCGTAATTCGCCGCCATTGGTGCGGCGCGCGCGACTGCGGGGTGTTTGCTGTCGCCGCCGTGATGGGGTGCGCTGCTGCGAGCTCTTCTGGCGGCACAGTCTCATGCTGCCTGTGGCGGCGGACACGGGCTGCCTCGGACACTCGGCGTCGTACTGGATGCGAGCAACGCCGCTTTTGGCTTGGTCGCCCGATCACCGCCTGCACCATGGCCTGGAGGGTCGGCTGTTGAGCCCGAGCCGGGCGGCGCGAGGAGTAGACGCCCCGCCTGTAGCCATGGAGCGGCACGGCCACGATCATCGCCGGATGATAGGGCGGATAGCCCCGGGCCTCGTCGTAGTCGGAAAGGATCTCCGCCAGATCCAGCGTCTCCCGCACAAGGTCGCGGACGGAATGGGCCAGATCGCCCGGCGGCACGAACTCGTGCAGCGACGGCGGCAGCAGCCACGCCGGACCGATGTCCCCGAGCCGGAAGGTCTTGCTCATGAACAGGATCGAATCACAGCCGTTCCCGCATCACCAGCGATTACCCGTACGGCCGCCTGGGCCCTCACGGTTGCGCCGTCTGTCCGGCTGAAACGGGGGCCGCTCCACGGGTATGGTCAGGGCGCTTCATCGCCTTTGGCCAGCGCATGGGCCGGTCAGCCTTCGTAAGTTGCCATTGCGTGAAAGGCGGTAGCATCCCGCGCGATCGCTCAACGCCACAGTTTGCCGATGCGCGTCGTATCCCTGATCGACGCTGCGCCAAGTTCATGGACCTGAACACGCGTTGTGTGCGTCGCGGGCGAATGTGTTCGCACATCATCCGGGTGGATGGCGCGCCCGGAGGGAGTCGAACCCCCGACCGACGGAGTAGAAATCCGATGCTCTATCCAGCTGAGCTACGGGCGCCGCAACCCGTGCTTAGACGAAACCCGTGGCCTTTTGAACCGGCTCTCAGCCCGGCCTGACGCTGGCGAGCACATCGCGCAGCGTCGTCTCCCACGGCACCGCCGGCGCCCAGCCCAGCACCGCCCGCGCCGCCCGGGCATCGCAGACCACCCGCATCACATCGGTCGGCCGCAGCCGGTCGGCGGCCTGTTCGATCACCGGCGACACCCCGGCCAGCCGGAGCAGGTCGTCCAGCACATCGCCGACCCGGCGCACCGTGCCGCTGGCGATGTTCAGCGCCGTGCCGGGGGCCAGCGACGGCGCCACAGCCAGTGCGGCGGCATAGGCCGCGCAGACATCGCGCACGTCCAGGAAGTCGCGCCAGCGGTCCAGCGCGCCGACCTTCAGCACCGGCGGCTGCAGCCCGGCCGCGATCCGCGCCGCCTGGCGGGCAAACGCCCCGACGGCAAAGCCGTCGCTCTGCCCGGGGCCTGTCTGGTTGGTCGGCCGCAGCCGCAGCGCGTGCAGCCCGCGCAACGCCATCTCACCCACCGCCAGGTCGGCCGCCGCCTTGCTGGCGGCATAGGGGTTGGCCGGGCGCAACAGCCCCCTCTCGTCCACCGGATCGCCCGGCTG
>JBBQHE010000070.1:0-18337 GCA_038323655.1 Acetobacterales bacterium
GGCGCCGCTGACGCGAGGCCAGATCATCGTCTACCAGGTGCCGATCCCCGAACCTTTGTCCAAGCTGGAACCACGCATCGCAGAGAGCACAAAACTGCATGCACTGGCCGACTACGGGCTGATGCAGGTCCGGCTGTATGAGGACATCGCACGCCACGGCCGCAGCAGCAGCGCCTACAACCACCCGGTCATGGTGGATGGGCGCTACCTCATGTCGCCCTCGCCCATCCCGGCCTTCGACAATCCGAAGATGGACCGCATGGCGGCCTTGCAACTGTTCGGGGCGGGGCGGGAAAAGCGCATCTATGCGGTGCCGCCGCATACATCCGTAAAATCGCTGGATTTCGACGACCATCCCTTCGTCGCGATCCGCGCGCCGCATGCCTGCACCTTGTGCGGTTCTGCCGATTCCTACCTCGATGAAATCGTGACCGATGATGCTGGCGGACGGATGTTCGTCTGCTCGGACACGGATTACTGCGAAGGCCGCCAGGCATGAGCGGGGCCTTGATGCAGGCGACCGACCTGTCCCTCGCCTTCGGGCGCATCCAGGCACTGGCCGAGGTCGATATCGCGATCTGGCCGGGCGAGGTCGTGGCCATCGTCGGCGAAAGCGGCAGTGGCAAATCCACGCTGCTGCGCGTGCTCTCGGGCCAGGCCGCGGCCGAGGCCGGCCAGGTACTCTACGACGGCCAGGACGTGGCGGCGATGACCGAGGCCGCGCGCCGCCGTCTGCTGCGCGCCGAATGGGGGTTCGTGCACCAGAACCCGCGCGACGGGTTGCGCATGGCGGTTTCGGCCGGCGGCAATATCGGCGAGCGGCTGATGGCCCAGGGCGGCCGCCACTACGGCAACATCCGCGCCGCCGCTTTGTCCTGGCTGCAGAAAGTGGAAATCGAGGCCGACCGCATCGACGACCTGCCGCGCACCTTTTCCGGCGGCATGCAGCAGCGCTTGCAGATCGCCCGCACGTTGGTCACGCAGCCACGGCTCGTGTTCATGGACGAGCCGACCGGGGGGCTCGATGTCTCGGTCCAGGCGCGGCTTTTGGACCTGATCCGCGCGCTGGTCGCCGAATTGGGGCTGGCGGTGCTGATCGTGACGCATGACATCGCCGCGGCCCGCCTGCTGGCCCATCGCATCGTGGTAATGCGCCAGGGGCGGGTGGTGGAACAGGGGCTGACCGACCGGGTGCTGGACGATCCGCAGCATCCCTATACGCAACTGCTCGTCGCCTCGGTGCTGGCGGCATGAGCTTTTCCATCGCGGCCGAGGGGCTGACCAAGGGCTTCACCCTGCATCTGCAAGGCGGGCTGCGGCTGCCGGTGCTGGCCGAGGTCTCGCTGTCCGTTTCCCCCGGCGAATGTGTGGCGCTTTCCGGCCCCTCGGGTGCCGGCAAGTCCACGCTGATGCGCTGCCTCTATGGCAACTACGGTGCCGATACCGGGCGGCTGCTGATCCGGCACCAGGGCGGGCTGGTCGACCTGGCAAGCGCGGATGCGCGGGCCACGCGGGCCGTGCGGCGGGAGACCCTGGGCTATGTCAGCCAGTTCCTGCGCGTGATCCCGCGCGTCTCGGCGCGCGATGTGGTCGCCCAGCCGCTGATGGAACAGGGCGTCGCCCGCGCGGAGGCATTGGCCCGCGCCGATGCGCTGCTGACCAGGCTGAACCTGCCCGCCCGGCTGCATGGCCTGCCGCCCGCGACCTTCTCCGGCGGCGAGCAGCAGCGGGTCAATCTGGCGCGCGGCTTCGCCCCGGGCTATCCGGTGCTTCTGCTCGATGAACCCACCGCCAGCCTGGATGCGATGAACCGCGACGTTGTGATCGGCCTGATCGACGAGGCCAAGGCCGCGGGCACCGCCATCATCGGCATCTTCCACGATACCGACGTGCGCGACCGCGTGGCCGACAGGCTGTTCGCGGTCGCCCCGATCCCCGAGGCCGCATGACCCACGAGACGATTTTTACCGACGCCCTGCTGGTCCTGCCGGATGAGGTTTTGCGCGGCACGCTGGTGCTGCGTGATGGCGTCATCGCCGAAATCCAACCCGGGCGCAGCACGCTGCCCGGGGCGATCGGCCTCGACGGCGCGCATGTCATCCCCGGCATCGTCGATGTGCATACCGACAATCTGGAACGCCAGGTGCAGCCCCGCGCCGGCGCCCGCTGGCCGTCCCGCAGCGCCTTCCTGTCCCACGACTCGCAGACGGCTGCCGCCGGGGTGACGACGGTGCTGGATGCGCTCTGTCTCGGCGACCTCGGCTTCGATACCGAACGCATCCAGACCTTCCGCGATGGTGTCGCCGACCTCGATGCGCTGTCGGCGACGGGCGCGCTGAAATCCGACCACTTCCTGCATCTGCGCTGCGAACTGCCGGCACCCGACATGCCTGGGTTGTTCGAAAGCGTGGCTGACCATCCGGCGATCCGCATGGTCAGCCTGATGGATCATTCGCCCGGCGTCGGCCAGTACCAGGACCTCGACCGGTATCGCGCCATGCGCGGGCGCAGCGGCATGCCGAAGGATCAGATCGAGGCACGGATCGCCTTCCTGCTCGACCAACGCGCCCGCGTCGCCGAACCGAACCGCACGCGGCTGCTGGCGCGCATGGCCGGCCGCAACATGCCCATCGCCAGCCACGACGACTGGCACGTCGATGAGGTCGCCCGCAATGCGCGCGATGGCATCACCCTGTCCGAATTCCCAGTGAACCTGCCAGCCGCCCAGGCCGCGCGCGCGGCGGGCCAGCAGATCATCGCCGGCGCGCCGAACATCGTCCGCGGCGGCAGCCATTCGGGCAATGTCGCGGTGGCCGAGTTGGTGGCCGCGGGGCTGGTCGATGCGCTGGCGTCCGACTACGTGCCGCCCGCGCTGCTGGAGGCCGCCTTCGCCATCGCGCCACAGATCGGCCTGGCGGCTGCCATCGCGATGATCACCGACCGCCCTGCGCGCATGTTGCACATGGCCGACCGCGGCCGCATCGCGCCGGGGCTGCGGGCGGATCTGGTGGTGGTCGGCGATGCGCTTGGTCTGCCGGTCGTCGCCCGCGTCTATCGCGCGGGGCAGCGCGTGGCATGACGGCGCGCGCCGCGGTCTATTGGGCGCCCGACCTCGACGACCCGCTGCATGCCGCCGGCAGCGCCTGGCTGGGGCGCGATGCGGAAACCGCAGCGGTGCTGGCCCAGCCCGGTTTGCCGGATATCGTGGCGCTGACCGCCGATCCGCGCGGCTATGGCCTGCATGCCACGCTGAAGCCGCCCTTCCGTTTGGCGCGGCCCTATAACGATTTGCGTGACGCGGTCGCAGGCTTCGCCGCGGCACAGCCCGGCTTCGACCTGCCGCCGCTGTCGGTCGCCGACCTCGATGGGTTCCTGGCCTTGCGCGAGGATGCGCCGTGCCCGGCCCTGCACGCCCTGGCCGATGCGGCGGTGATGGACCTCGACGCCTTCCGCGCGGAGGCCACGCCGGAGGAAATCGCCCGCCGTCGCCCCGATCGCCTGACCCCGCGCCAGCGCGACAACCTGGCCAGTTGGGGCTATCCGCATGTTCTGGCCGACTGGCGTTTCCACGTCACACTGACGCGCCGGCTGACACCGGCGGAATCGGGCGTGATCCGCCCGGCCGCCGAGGCTTTCGTCGGCCCCGCCGCCGCCAGGCCGCGCCGCGTTGCCGCGGTCTGCCTCTTCGTCCAGGCCGGGCCCGGCGCGCCCTTCCTGATCGCCGAGCGCTTCCCGCTGGCTTGACGCCGCGCGCGGCCCGCGCCCTTGTTGCCGCCAGCAACAAGGGCCGACCGCATGTTCCTGACCCGCCCCGAAATCGCCGGCACCTTCGGTGTCGCGGCGTCCACCCACTGGATCGCGACCGGCGTCGCCATGGCGGTGCTGGAACGCGGCGGCAATGCCGCTGACGCGGCCGTCGCCGCGGGTTTCGTGCTGCAGGTGGTGGAACCGCATCTGAACGGGCCGGGCGGCGATTGCCCGATCATCGTGCATGATGCGAAAGCCAATGCGCAGTCCGTCATCTGCGGCCAGGGCGTGTCGCCCGCGGCCTTGTCCGTCGCGCATGTCAAAGGGCATCTGGGGCTGGACCTGGTGCCCGGCACCGGGCTGCTGCCGGCCATGGTGCCCGGCACCTTCGATGCCTATGCGACGCTGCTGCGCGACCATGGCACGATGCGCCTGCCCGATCTGCTCGCCTATGCCATCGGCTATGCGGAGCGCGGCGCGCATATGGTGCCGCGCGTGGTTGCCACGCTGGAAACCGTGCGCCCCTTGTTCGAGGCCGAATGGCCGACCTCCGCTGCCCTCTGGCTCCGCGACGGCGGGCCGCGCCCGGGCAAGCTCTGGGCGAACCCGACACTGGCCGCGACCTGGACGCGCGTGCTGCGCGAAGCCGTGCGCGGCGACCGCGATGCGGAAATCGAGGCCGCGCGCGACGCCTGGTACAAGGGCTTTGTCGCCGAGGCGATCGGCCGCTTCTGCGACGCGACCGAATCCCTCGACGCCTCCGGCCGGCGCCATCGCGGCGTGCTGACGGCCGAGGACATGGCGACCTGGCGCGCGCCCGTCGAAGCCCCCGCGACCTACGACTACCACGGCCATACCGTGCTGAAGGCGGGGCCCTGGAGCCAGGGGCCGGCGCATCTGCAAACCCTGGCCCTGCTCAAGGGTTTCGATCTCGCGGCGATGGACCCGCTGGGCGAGCAGTATGTCCACACCATCCTGGAATGCATGAAGCTTGCCTGGGCCGATCGCGAGGCGTTTTACGGCGACCCCGATTTTTGCGATGTGCCGCTCGGCCAACTGTTGTCCGAGGAATACAACATCGCCCGCCGGGCGCTGGTGACCGACGAGGCGTCGCTTGTGCTGCGCCCCGGCCGGCTGCCCGACCGCGACACGCCTTGGGTCGATCATGGCGCCGAGGCGCGGGCGGCGATCCTGACCTCGGCCCCCGGCGCGGGGGAGCCGACCGTGGCGCGGCTGGGTGCCTCGGGCGGCGATACCTGCCACATCGATGTGATCGACCGCTGGGGCAATATGGTCAGCGCGACGCCTTCGGGCGGCTGGCTGCAATCCTCGCCAGCCATTCCCGAACTGGGTTTTTGCCTGGGCACGCGCGGCCAGATGTTCTGGCTGGATGAAAACCTGCCGAACGGGCTGAAGCCGCGCAAGCGCCCACGCACCACGCTGTCGCCGGGCATGGTGCTGCGCGATGGACGCGCCTGGATGAGCTTCGGCACCCCGGGCGGCGAACAGCAGGACCAGTGGCAGACCATCATGCTGACCCGCATGATCGACCACGCCATGGGCATCCAGGAGGCGATCGACGCGCCCTCCTTCCATTCCGAACACTGGCCCTCGTCCTTCTGGCCGCGCGTGGCGCGCCCGGGCCGCGCGGTGGTCGAGGGCCGTTTCCCGCCCGAGATCGCGGCCGCGCTGGAAGCCCGCGGGCACCGCATGACGGTGGGCGGGGACTGGAGCGAGGGGCGGCTGTCCGGAGCGCGGCTGGAACCCGACGGGCAGATGTTCGCCGGCGCCAATCCGCGCGGCATGCAGGGTTACGCGGCGGGTCGATGATGCCGCGTTACGCGGCGGGTCGATGACCCCGCATCCGCAGCCCGCTGACCACCGCCGCACAGCCCGCCAGCCCCGCCGCCAGCAGCAGCCCCCGCCCCGCGCCGGTCGCTGCCGCATCGGCCAGGGTCACGGCGGCCAGCGCCGCACCCAGGCTCTGCCCCAGCAGCCGCGCGGTGGACAGCATGCCCCCCGCCGCCCCCGCCCGCGCCGGCGGCGCCGCGGTCAGCATCGCCCGGTTGTTGGGCGACTGGAACAGCGCGAAGCCGGCGCCGCAGAGCATCAGCTTCGCCGACAGCGCCAGCACGCCCGGCGCGCCCTCGGTCAGCCCCAACACCACCAGCCCCGCGCAGAACAGCGCCATCCCGATCGCGCCCAGCAGCCCCGGCGAATGCCGGTCCGCCAGCAAGCCGGCCAGCGGCGCCACCGCCGCGACCGCCAGCGGCCAGGGCGTCATCCACAGCCCTGTGGCGGCATCCGACACGCCCAGATGCTGCTGCAGCCAGAAGGGCAGTGAGATCAGCGCCAGCGCGGCCGCGCAGAACCCCAGGATGGAGGCCATGACCGACAGCCGGAACACCGGGATGGAGAGCAGGTCCAGCGGCAGCAGCGGCGCCGCCCGGCCGCGCTGCCGGCGCAGCAGGGCCAG
The DNA here is from genome assembly GCA_038323655.1 of Acetobacterales bacterium. Taxonomy (GTDB): domain Bacteria; phylum Pseudomonadota; class Alphaproteobacteria; order Acetobacterales; family Acetobacteraceae; genus Humitalea. The sequence goes on from JBBQHE010000070.1 coordinate 6,224, forward strand.
GCCGAAGACCACGGCCAGGCCGGCCTCGGCCAGCACCTGCCAGCCGGGCTGCCGCCCGCCCAGGCCATCCACCGCCAGCACCGCCAGGGCCAGCATCCCCCCGTTCAGCACCGCACTGGCCCAGTCAAAGGCGCGCGGCGAGGGATCGCTCGGTGGCAGCGCACCGCGCCCGACCAGCAGCGTCAGGATGCCCAGCGGCACATTCACCGCAAACAGGATCGGCCAGGGCCCAACGCTGAGCAGCGCCGCCGCCAGGGCCGGGCCCATGGCCGAGGCCAGCGCCACCACCAGCGCATTGATGCCGATACCGCGGCCGATCTGCCCTAGCGGGTAGATCGCGCGGATCAACCCGGCGTTGATGCTCATGATCCCCGCCGCCCCGATGCCCTGGAGGATCCGGGCCAGGATCAGCCACTCCAGGCTGGGCGCCAGCGCGCTGCCGAGCGAGGCGAGGGTGAAGACAACCAGCCCCACCCGATAGACCCGCGCATAGCCGAAGATCTCGCCAACGGCGCCCAGCGGCAGCAGCAACACCAGCACGGTGATCTGATAGGCGTTGACCACCAGGATCGAATCGCCCGGCGACACGCCGAAATCACGCGTGATGCTGGGCAGGGCGATGGTGATGACCGACCCGTCCAGCACCGCCATGGTCAGGGCCAGGCTGGTGGTGGCGACCGCACGGCGGTTGATGCCGGTCACGCCGCAGCCCGGCTGGCAGGGCGGCGCGGACAACGGGTCATTTGGGCATCCCTGGCACGCGGCGCGTCTGCGCGGTGGTCAGCACATGGGCAAAGCCGCCGGCCTGCTAACCCCGCCCCACGGCCTCGGCCATGCGCGCGGCCAGTTTGCGCTGCGCCGCCCGCCGCACCACGAACCACACGCAGAGGATCGCCGCCCCGGCCAGCCCCGCGTAGAGCCAGCCATTGTCCGACCGCGACGCCGCCTCGGCCCCCGTGGCCGCCATCCAGCCCGGCAGCAGCATCACCGGCGCCCAGACCACGGCCGAGGCGATATTGGCCGACTGGAAGGCGTGTTCGGGCATGCGCACCACCCCCGCCACGGCCGGCGCCACCGCCCGCATCGGCCCGAGGAAGCGGCCGAAGAACACCGCGGCCCAGCCCCAGCGCCGGAACAGCAGCAGCGCCCGGGCGTAGTTGCGCCGCTGCGACCGCGGCAACCACTTCTGCACCAGGCGCTTGCCGAAGGCGCGGCAGAGCCAGAAGCCGCAAGCGTCGCCGATGATGGCACCCAGGATGGCGGCAATCAGCACCGGCACCGGGTCAAGCACCCCTGCCCCCACCAGCGCACCGATCGCCAGCAGCAAAGCCGTGGCCGGCACCAGGATGCTGACCCCGGGGAAGGATTCCAGAAAGGTCACGACGAAGACGGCAACGGGGCCCCAACCGGCACCGGCGCGCAGCCAGCCCTCCAGGGTCGCGGTCAGGGGATCGAGCATGCACCTGTCCAGAATGTCATGCGTCAGCCTATAGCCGCCCAAATGCGGCCCGGCCATGGCGGGGTTGCGGCAAGGAGGTTTTCGCGATGCGGGTTCTCGTGGTGGGCGGCGGCGGGCGGGAACATGCGCTGTGCTGGAAACTGGCGCAGAGCCCGCTGCTGACGGCGCTGTGGTGCGCCCCGGGCAATGCCGGCATCGCCGATGTCGCCCGATGCGTGGCGATCCCGGCCACGGATATCCCGGCCCTGGTCGCCTTCGCGCTGGACCAGGCGGTGGATCTGGTGGTGGCGGGGCCGGAGGCGCCGCTGACCCTCGGCCTCGCTGATGCCTGCACCGCGGCGGGGCTGCGCTGCTTCGGCCCCAGTGCCGCCGCCGCCCGGCTGGAGGGCAGCAAGCGCTTCATGAAGGAAGTGGCCGATGCCGCCGGCGCCCCCACCGCCGCCTGGCAGCGCTTCGCCGACAGCGCCCTGGCCCGCGACTACATCCGCGCGAAGGGCGCGCCCATCGTGGTCAAGGCCGATGGCCTGGCCGCCGGCAAGGGCGTGGTGGTGGCGGCCAGCATCGCCGAGGCCGAGGCCGCCATCGCCGAGATCATGGACGCCCGCATTTATGGCGCGGCGGGGGCCGAGGTGGTGATCGAGGAATGCATGACGGGGCCGGAGGTGTCCTTCTTCGCCCTTTGCGATGGGGTCACCGCCCTGCCCTTCGGGGCGGCGCAGGACCACAAGCGGGTGGGCGATGGCGATACCGGGCCGAACACCGGCGGCATGGGCGCCTATGGCCCGCCGCCCGTCTTCACCCCCGCGATCCAGGCCGAGGTGATGGCGCGCTGCATCACCCCCGTGCTGGCCGAAATGGCCGCCCGCGGCTGCCCGTTTCGCGGGGTGCTCTTCGCCGGGCTGATGCTGACACCGACCGGGCCACGGCTGCTGGAATTCAACGTGCGTTTGGGCGACCCGGAATGCCAGGTGCTGATGCTGCGGCTGGATTGCGACCTGCTGCCGCTGCTGGTCGCGGCCTGCGACACCCGGCTGCACGAGACCCCCGTCGCCTGGCGTGATGATCCGGCCGTGGTGGTGGTGATGGCAGCCGATGGCTACCCCGCCACGCCCCGGCGCGGCACGGTGATCGGGGGGCTGGAGGCCGCGGCCGCCCTGCCGCGAGTGCAGGTGTTCCACGCCGGCACCGTACTGCGCGACGGCCAGGTCGTGGCCGATGGCGGGCGCGTGCTGGGGGTGGCGGCGACGGGGGTGGACCTGGGGGCGGCGCGCGATGCCGCCTATGCCGGGGTGGCGGCGATCGACTGGCCGGGGGGGTTCTGCCGCACCGACATTGCCCTGCGCCTGGGGGACGCTGCTGCTTGACCAACGCCACCCGCCGGTTGCGGGCGCGGCCTTCGTCGGTGTCGATGGTCGCCAGCGGGGCCGCCGAGCCTGGCCGGGCCAGTCACCTCGGCATGTGCGCCAACCCCGGCGACGGCGCCTTTCGCGTTGCGGCGGCGGCCGCATCGCCGGATACTGGGTGCCGCGATGCCCCGGTCAACAGGGGCGCCCTGGGAGCCGACGCATGACACTTCGCCGCCGCACGATCCTGTCCGCCACGCCGCTTGCCGCGGCGGGCCTGGCCGCCCCCGCCCTGGCGCAAGCCGCCTTCCCCAGCCGGCCGATCCGCGTCTTCGTCCCCTGGGGTGCGGGCGGGACGACCGATATCCAGATGCGGGTGCTCTGCGAACAGGCATCCAAGCGCCTGGGCCAGCCGGTCATCGTGGAAAACCGCCCCGGTGCCGGCGGCATCCTCGGTGCCCAGGCGCTGCTGGCCGACCGGCCGGATGGCTATTCGCTGTCGCAGATGCCGATCAGCGTGTTCCGCAATCCGCTGATGAATCCGCGCCCGCCCTTTGACCCGATGGCCGACTTCACCTGGGTCATTCACTTGACCGGCTATCTGTTCGGCATCGTCGTCCGCGCCGACTCACCCTGGCAGACGCTGGACCAGTTCATCGCCTATGCCCGCGCCAATCCGGGCCGGATCAACTACGGCACGCCGGGCGTCGGCACCTCGCTGCACATCACCATGGAGCAGATCGGCGGCCAGAAGGGGGTGGAATGGGTGCATGTGCCCTTCCGTGGGGTTGCCGAGAACATGCAGGCGCTGCTGGGCGGGCAGATCCATGCGACGGCCGACAGCAGCGGCTGGTCACAGCTGGTGCAGGACGGGCGTCTGCGTTTGCTCGTCACCTGGGGGGCCGAGCGCGCCAAGCGCTTCCCCGACGTGCCGACCCTGCAGGAGAGCGGGATCGATATCGTCTCGATCAGCCCCTACGGCATCGGCGGTCCGAAGGGCATGGACCCCAGGGTGGTGAAGGTGCTGCACGATGCCTTCAAGGCGGCGCTGTTCGACCCCGCGCATGTGACCATGCTCGATCGCTTCGACATGCAGCCGATGTACCTGGACAGCGAAGGCTACGCGACCTTCGCGCGGCGGCAGTATGATGAGGAACGGGTGATGATCCAGCGGCTGGGGTTGCGGCTCTAGGCCGGGGCCGGCTCACCCCGCCTGGTCCGCGACCTGAAGCCGGTCTTCCAGGTCGCGGGCGCGCCGCATGTCATGCTGACCTGGGCGATGCCCAGCATCCGAGCCCGGGCCTTGGGCGGCGCATCGCCACGCTCGATGCCGGGCATGACGCAATGGTCCGCGCGCGTGACCTGCTGCTGGCCGGGCTATGGCCGGCGGCGGCCCGGGCGGGACCGGGCCTGGCCCGGTGGTTCGCGTTGACAATGCGGCCTGCGGCATGGCCAACCGTCCCGAGCGTCCGGCCGGGCCTTGCCCGCGAATGGCTGACAATGCGGCGGTAAGGGGTGAGCGGTGCGCCTGTGGCCTGGGGGATTTTCGGTGTGGATCACACGGCGTCGCTGCCTGGCGGGGGTCGGCGCGCTGTGGCCTGCCCCCCTGCTGGCGCAGCGGGCGGACCCGAACCCCGATGCCACGGTCGAGATCGAGGAGGTGCGGGTCGGCATCGGCGTCGTCGCGACCAGCATCGGCGGCGGCCGGGTGCGCTGGCGGGGGGAAGAATACTCCTTCCGCATCCGCGGCCTCACAATGGGCGCGATCGGCGTGACGTCGCTGCAAGCGCGGGGGGAGGTGTTTGCGCTCGCCCGGTTGGAGGATTTTTCCGGCAACTATGCAGAGGACCCGCCTGAAACCCCGCCCGACCCCAATGCGCCGCCCGGCGGCCCCATCATGCGCTTCCTGCGCAACCCCAATGGCGTGCGGCTGCGGCTGCGCGCGACGCGCGACGGGGCGATCCTGGAAATCAGCCCCGGCGGGCTGAACATCGAATTGCGCTGAGGCGCCCCGCGCGATGATCGACGGCTTCATCATCGCCCGCATGATCGGGGATTTCCTGTTCAGCTTTTCCACGCTGATCAGCATCATCAACCCCTTTGCCATCGGCTTCGTCTTCCTGGAGCGCACCCAGGGGCTGACATCACGCGAACGCGCCGCGCTGTCCCGGCGCATCGCGCTGTATTCGCTCTGCGTGCTGCTGGTGGCGGGGTTCATCGGCCAGCAGATCCTGGGCTTCTTTGGCATTTCGCTGGCCGCCCTGCGGATCGCCGGCGGGCTGACCGTGGCGCTGGCCGGCTGGGCCATGCTGAATGCGCCGGATGCGCCTGATTCGACCTCGGCGCCCAAGGTGACGGTGGCGGCGGCGAACCGCATGGCCTTCTTCCCGATGACCATGCCGCTGACCACGGGGCCGGGCAGTATCGCTGCCTCCATCGCGCTGGCGGCGAACCGCACCGGGGAGATGCGCGGCCTGGTGCCCAGCGTGCTGGTGACGCTGCTGGTGGCACTGGCGGTGTCGGTGATCATCTACCTGACCTACCGCCATGCGGCCTCGCTCGCGCGGCTGTTGGGGCCGGATGGGACGCGGCTCGTTTCGCGTATCTCGGCCTTCCTGTTGTTGTGCGTCGGCGTGCAGATCACCTTGACCGGCGTGTTGGATGCGCTGGCGCCGCTGGTTTCCGGCGTGCGTTAACGGGGCATGCGTTTCGGCGGCATCGCCAAACGCGGAAGCCGGGGAAGCGGCCAGCCGGGCATATGCGACGCGGCATGCTGTAGCGGCTTTCGCGCTGGGCGGTGGCGGTTCATGCTGCCATCAAAAATCCGGAGGCAATGACCATGACCGATTTCTCCCGCCGCGCCGCCCTGCTGTCCGGCCTCGGCGCGCCGGCGCTTGTGGGGCGCGCCCGGGCCCAGGCGCCCTGGCGCCCGAACGGACCCGTGCGCATCATCACCCCGGCCGCCCCGGGTGGGACCACCGACATCATGTCCCGGCTGCTGGCCGCGCACCTGGCCCCCCGCTGGGGGGTGAATGTGGTCGCCGAAAACCGCTCCGGCGCCGGCGGGGTGATCGGCACGATGGAGGTTGTGCGCGCCGCGCCCGACGGCCTCACCATCCTGTCGGGCAATATCGGGCCGCAGGCCATCGCCTATTCGCTGTTCCGCAACCTGCCCTATCGCCCGGACGCGCTGGCGCCGGTTTCGAACATGATCCGCGGGCCGAACGTGCTGGTGGTGCATCCCTCGGTGCCCGCGACCACGGTGCCGGAATTCGTCGCCTGGCTGAAAGCCAATCCTGGCGCAAAATCCTACGGCTCGCCCGGCGTCGGGCAGTCGCCGCATCTGTCGGCGGTATGGTTCACGCAGTTGACGGGGACCGAGGCGATCCACGTGCCGTTCCGCGGCGCGGGGCCTGCGGCGATCGAGTTGGTGGCGGGGAACATCCAGTTCATGTTCGACAACCTGACCACCGCGATCGAACAGATCCGCGCCGGGCGCGTCCGCGCCCTGGCCGTGACGAGTGCCGCGCGCAACAGCCAACTGCCCGATGTGCCGGCGGCACGGGAAACCATGCCGGAGCTTGCGCCCTACGACGTATCGACCTGGTTCGGCATGTTCCTGCCCGGCGCCACGCCCGCGCCGATCATCCGCGCGCTGAATGCCGAAATCCTGGCCTTGGTCAACGACCCCAGCACCCAGGCGCGCTTCGTCACCATGGGCGGCGTGCCGGCAGCGACCGACCCCGAGACCTTCGCCACCTTCGTGCGGGGCGAGATCGACAAATGGTCCGCTGTGATCCGCCGCGAAGGCCTGCATATGGACGTCGGCTAGCCGCGCAGCATCGGCAGCAGGCTGAGGATCAGCAGCCCGGCCATCACGATGTTGAAGGCGCGCAGCCGTGGCCCGGCGCCCAGTACGCGCCGCGCCGCCAGGCCGAAGCAGGCCCAGAGCAGCAGGCAGGGCATCGACAGGGCGGCGAAGATTCCAGCGACCAGCAGCGCCTGCGGCAGCATGGCCTCGCCGGGGGTGGTGAAGGCCGGCAGCGCTGCCAGCGCGATCAGCCAGGCCTTGGGGTTGACCCATTGAAAGGCGGCAGCCCCCAGGAAGCCGAGCGGCGGCCGGGCCGGGCCTTCCGCCGGCGGCGGCGCCGTCGCGATCTTCCAGGCCAGCCAGAGCAGCCAGGCCGCGCCCAGCACCTGCATCGCCCGGTGCGCCCAAGGAAAGGCCGCGAAGGGCAGGCCGAGACCGAGCGCGATGGCCACGATCATCGCGGGAAAGCCCAGCGTGATGCCCAGCATATGCGGCACCACCCGCCGCACCCCCACCTGCGCCGCGGCGGCCGCGACCATCAGCACATTCGGCCCGGGCGTCGCCGAGGTCGCCATGACGAAGATCGCGATGCTGAGTACCTGGTCCATGGTACGAGCGTTCAACGGCATGGGTTTTATGTCAATAACGCTGACATATTACAGCCCCGCGACAGCCGCGCGGCTAGATGGCTCGCTGGATTGCCCGCAGCGGTACGACCGACGGCGCGCCCCGCGCGCGCAGCCAGGTCTGCAACGCAGCCAGCGGCATGGGTCGGGCATAGAGAAAGCCCTGCGCGGCGTTGCAGCCCAGCGCCCGCAGCGCCACGGCTTGGGCCTCGGTCTCCACGCCCTCGGCCACCACTTCGATCCCCAGGCTGCCGGCCAGCGACATGGTGGCGCGGACCACCTCCTCCGCCCGATGGTCGTGGCCGAGGCCGCGGATGAAGGTGCGGTCCAGCTTCACCTTGTCGAGCGGCAGGCGCAGCAACTGCGCCAGGCCCGAGTTGCCGGTGCCGAAGTCATCCAGCGCGAGGCGGGCGCCGCGCCCGCGCAGGGCGGCCAATTGGTCGATCGTGCGGGTGCTGACGCGTTCCAGCAGGATTTCCTCGGTGATCTCGATCTCGATACAGGCGAGCGAGAGGCCGGCGGCCTCGACGTCGCGCACGATGGCTTCGACCACGTCACCGCGCATGATCTCGGCGGCGGACAGGTTGAAGGCGAGCAGCGGCGCGGGCAGGCCTTCGGCCCGCAGTCGCGCGAAGGCGGCCAGGGCGGCGCGGCGCACCTGGCCGCCGAGCCAGGGCAGTTGCCCGATGCGCTGCGCCACCGGTAGGAATTCGCCCGGCGAAATCGCGCCGAGGCCGCGCGCAGTCCAGCGCGCCAGGGCTTCGAAGCACAGCACCCGGCCGGGGTCGGCCAGCGACACGATGGGCTGCAGATGCGCATCCAGCCCCGGCAGGTCGCCGGTGCAGGAGCCCATGGCGCGCAGGATGGAAGCGTCGCGTTCGATCCGCGCGGTATCGGCGGGCGTCGCGCGGCTGTAGCCGCCGCGCCCGGCCCGCTTGGCCCGCAGCAGCGCGTCATCGGCGGCGCGCAGCAGCAGTTCAGGCGTGGCGGCATCGCCGGGCGACAGCGCGATGCCGAGCGTGGCACCCATGCGCAGGGGCCGCCCGGCGAAGGGCACCGGGCGGTGCAGCGCCTCGCACAGGCGCTGGGCGATGGTTTCGGCATCGGTGTGGTCGCGGACGCCGGAGAGCACGGCGACGAACTCATCCCCGCCGACGCGGCCGACCGCATCATCCTGGCGGACGGTGGTGCGGATGCGGGCCGCCGCGGCCTGAAGCAGCGCGTCGCCGCCGGCATGGCCCTCGGCCTCATTGGCTTCCTTGAACCAGTCCAGGTCGACGATCATCACGGCGACCGGTTCACCCGCCGCCATGCGGCGCGCGAGATCGGCCGAGATCGCGCGGCGGCTGAGCAGGCCGGTCAGCGGGTCGCGCCGCGCCTCCCGGTCCAGGCGCGCGGCCAGGGCGGCGACGTGGCGGGCCAGCGGGCGCATGACGACCAGCAGCACCAGCAGGAAGGCCACCAGCATGCCGGCGATCAGCAGCGCGTGTTGCCGCGCCATCCTGGCCTGGGCGGCGGCGGCGGTGGCGGCGGTTTCGGCCACCGCATCGTCCAGCACCTGCGACAGCGGGCCCAGAGCCAGCGCATGCAGCGGCGCGGGGTCGCCCAGGGTTTCCGCCGCCGCCAGGAAATCGCGCAAGGGGCGGTCATCCGGGTTGGCGGGCGCCTGGTCGAGCGTTGCGGACAGGCGGATCGTGGCAGCGGCGATCCCGGCCAGGTTGGGCGGTGTTTCGGCCGAAAGGGCGGCAATGCGGGACACCAGCATGCGCTGAGCAGTGGCGCGGCCCGCCGCGGCGTCCAGCGCCAGGCGGTTCTGTTCGAGATGGTGGAAGGACCAGCCTGCGGTCAGCGCGAGCGCCGCGAGCAGCAGCAGGCCGAGCGTGCCGCGGCGCAGAACCTGGCGCCAGGCCCAGGCGCCGCGCGTGCCGCGCCGGCGATCGATCCCCGGAAAGGGCGGGTCAGTCGCGGCAGCGGCTTGGCTGGGGAAGGGCATCCTGGTCACCGAGATTTCGGTCGCGAGGATGGCGGGGTCGGGTGAAGAAGACGTTACAGGCTGGCGGATGGGTTTGGGTCGGGGCTTCCCTGGGCCGGTCGGGCGAGGTAAGGGTTCGACGCGGGACCCGTAGCTCAGCTGGATAGAGCGCTGCCCTCCGAAGGCAGAGGCCGAAGGTTCGAATCCTTTCGGGTCCGCCAAGTTTTCAAAGGGTTAGCCGGTGGCTGATCCGGAACAAAATAGGCCGGGGTCACACCGGGGTCATGGCGGGGCGCTGTTGGCACCCCGCCTGTTCCTGGTTCGGTCTTAAGCGGCGGCCACACGGTAGACCGTGTAGGACCCGCGGCTTCCCGCGCGATTCGGGCCGACCTGGCGAATTCGTTCCGCCACCTCGACCGTGATTCCCTTCTTTTTCAGGCCGGCGAAGAAGCCGCGCACCGTGTCCTTGCCCCAGCCGGTGGCTTCGCCGACCTGCGCGACCGTGGCGCCCTCCGGGCGGCGCAGCATGGCCAGGACCGCCATCAGCTTGGTGCCCTCGCGGGGACGGGGCGGCGATCCCGGCTCCCGCACGGGGCGGCCGGGCTTGCGGGCCATGGCGGCGCGCAGGGCCTCCATCAGCGCGTCCAGTGCGCCGATCATGTCACCCTCGCGATTGGCCTCGTCGTCCCAGGCGGCGAGGACCGCCGCGGCCGCGTCGCGCAGGCTGGTTCGCGGCACGACGGTGCGTGCGGCGAGCAGCTGGTCGAGCATGGCAATCTCCTCCGTCAGGGGCGCGGCGTGTGCGGCTTCGGTGGCGGGTGCGGGGCTTTCCCCCGGCGCATCGTCCGGCGCCACCGTGGGAGCCGTGTCGGCCACCGCGTCGCCGTCGTTCGGGTCGATGCCGATGGCGCGCAGCCCCTCGTCGGTGATGCGCGCCACGATCCAGGTCCCATCCTCATCCTGGCGCCAGCCCAGACCCACGTAGTCCCGCGGGGCGTTGATCTCAGTCAGCAGGTTGTTCTTGATCAGGCTGCGGAACACCGCGTTGCGGGCCGCGGCCGGCAGGGTCTTTGGCGAGCGTGCCAGTCCCATCTCGTGTTGCGCAGCGGCGCTGAGAATTACGCGCTGGGTATCGGAAAGCTTTGGCATGGGGGTCATTGGGGTCTCCGGGTCCAGCACCCGACCATCCGGGTGCTACGACCCCGAGCCCCTGCAGGGCTGGCCTGCCGGGGCGGGCGCGGCGCCGAGTGGCGTTGGCTACGCCGCGTATTCGCCGCGGCGGAAATGCGCGTCGGCGACTTCCTTCAGTTTCGCGGTGGCGTCAGCCAGCCACGCCGTCTCGCCCCAGAGCACCGCCTCGGGATCCGCGTTGAAATGGTCGTCGCTGGCCTGGGTCAATTCGGCGAGAAGCGCATCGAATTCGGCCTTCTTCGCCAGGAAGGCTGCGAGGCTCCGCTGCTGGTTGGCTTCGTGCTTGGTCATGCTGGTCTCCGTCCTGCTGATCGCGTGACGGACCATTCGCGCTGCGGCGCGCATGAGCCAAGCAGATAGAGCGCCGGCGATCGGAGAATTCGAGGGGGCAGCGGCGTGCTGCGACCCCCATCGTCCCTATGCCGTGGGCTGGCCGTCCAGTCGCGCGGCAACGTTGGAGAGCAGGGCGTGCATATGCTCCTGCAGCAGCGTCTGCACGAGATGCGGGTCGGCGTGGATTTCTGCGGCGATGGTGCCGGCGACGCGGGCGGGCCAGTTCAGCACAGCGTCACGCATGCCGCCCGCGATGGCATCGAGGCGCGGGTTGGCCACGTTGATATCCATCAGCCGGCCCTTGGTGCGATCCAGCGCGATGCGCTGCGCCTCAACCTTGAGCGCCAGCCGCGCGAGCATCAGGCGACCGAGCGGCGTCGCGTCACTGGGTAGGGCCAGGGGTGAGCGGCCTGGCAGAGCGGTGGCGGCCATGTCGCGCCGCACACGCACGATGTCCCAGACGCCATCGGGCTCCCGGCTGATCCGCCCGATGCGCTCAGCCTTCTGAATGGCGGTGTGGGAGACGCCGAGCTGGCGGGCGACTTCGCGGCCGGATGTGATGGGTTCGGCCATTGCAATCCTCCTAGCCGCAGGGCCGTTGCCAGCGCCGGGGGTGGCAACTGGGAGGGCGAGCAGCTTGAGCATAGTATACAGCGAATCCAACGATTTGTCTGCCATCGCGAGACGTGTGGAACCGGTGGCAACCTCGTTTCTTGCCTGGCGCTAGCGACCTCGCGCGCTTCCGCCCCCCGCATACAGCGGGACCCGGAAGGAACCATGGCCTCGGAGCGTCGCCTGCTGAGGCGTGGCGAAGGAGCAGCGTCGTGCCGGCGCTCGCCATGCCCGTCTTGCCGCCCGCGCGCGGTGTGGTGTCGCAATGGCAAGACAAGACCAGACCAGCACCTTCCAACAACAACACCGCTCTTCCGGCTGTGGCACCATTCGCTATACGCTGCGGGTTCCGAAGAATGAGCCTGCATGCCTGGCTACAACCACCACTCCTGGTGCACCTGCGGCTGGTGCGTGAAGTATGGCGGCGCTAGCCGTACCTTCACGGCCTCGCCAAGCGTGGCACACGCATGGCGTCGCGCGGATTCGCGCTTCGACAGCTACGTGAACCCGAATGCTCGCTGCCCCGTCTGCAGCGCGTCCGTGTTCTTCTACCAGTCTCCCTCCGGCGGTCGGGTCTTCTTCGACGAGCTAGGCCCGCCGTGGCCGAAGCATCCTTGCACGGACGACGGTGCCGAGCTTCGCGCGCCGCGCGGCGGAGGCCCGCCGCCGCGCCGCCCATCGTGGGTCAGCGAGGGGTGGGTGCCGCTGGCTGAGGTACGCCTTGGCGCCACGCGCGGACAGTGGACGGAGTTCAGGGCCGCGAGGGC
>JBBQHE010000071.1:0-18231 GCA_038323655.1 Acetobacterales bacterium
CATCAGGGGGTCGAGGAAGAGCGCGTAGAAGGCGTTGGACAGGTCGTAGTGAAATTGCACCTGGGCGCGGTCGTCGCGATCCTCGGCCCGGGCCGCCTGGCGCCCGGCATAGGCGGTGCTGGGCCTGGCGCCACCCGGACCAAACAGGAAGGGCAGCAGCGTCTTCGCCAACAAAGCCTTATCCAGCCGGCCGAACAGCCCGCGCGTGGCACCGGCGCGGGCGGCGAAGTCAAGCAGCGTGCCGCCCGACAGGTCGATCGCGCCCTCGCCGAGCAGGTCGACCAGTGTCGCCAAACGCGGCCGCCGCAGCAGCCGTGTCAGCGCCGCGGGCGTGTTCACCAGCACCAGCAGGTCCTGCCGCGCACCGGGGCACAGCGGCAGGATCGTGCCATCCCACAGCCGGACCGACAGATCGGCCGGCGCCACATCGGCAAGATGCGCCGCAAGGCGGCTCAGCCGGGCGATGCGATCCATGGCTCAGATGGTGACGCGCGCCGGCGCCAGGGCGCGCAGCGGGTCGGCCCAGATCACCTCGGCCGGCGTCACCGGGCGGGACAGGCGGTTCATCCCGCGCAGCTGGTCGATGGCGAGCTGGATATTCGCCACGCTGTCGGCCGTCAGGTCCATCCTGTAGGCGACCTTGGTCATCAACTCGGTTACCAGCGCACGATCCAGCCGCAGGAAGCGCGAGACCTGCTGCGCCGCCTGCTCGGGGTTGGAGGCGATGAATTCCTGCGCCTGGACCAGCGCGCGCAGGAACTTCTGCGTGGTCTCGGCATTGCCCTGCGCCCAGGCCTTGTTCATGTAGACGAAGTTCCGGACGATCTGGATCGCGTCATTGCTGACCAGGATCTTCGTGTTGGGGATGGCGCGCATGGCGCGGGTCGGCCAGGGTTCCCAGACCGCGAAGGCATCGATGTTGCCGCGCTCCAGGGCTGCGACCATTTCCGGCGCCTCGACATTCACGATGGTGTAGTCGGCCGGGTTCAGGTTCAGCTTGGACACGACCGAAAGCCAGAAGGTTTCCGACCCCGTGCCGCGCGCCACGCCGACGCGCTTGCCCTTCAGACCGTCCATGTTCTCGACATTGCGGGCCAGCACGCTGATCCAGCGCAGCAGGGCGGTCCCCTCGGCGACCGCCACGACATTGGCATCGACCAGGTGCGAGGAAACGCCGGCCTGTTCGGCGCCATAGGCGGAGTTGATCTGGTTGCCGACGAGGAAGGCCACCATGGCCGAGCCCGAGGGGCCGGTGTTCACGGTGACATCCAGCCCGTTGCGTTCGAAGAAGCCGCCTTCGCGCGCGACGTAGAAAGGCGCGAAGGACGGGTCCACGCCCGTCGCGATGGTCATCTTGACGGGCGCCTGCGCCAGCACGGCGGGGGCGGCAAGAAGCGCTGGCAGCATCAGCGCATGGCGGCGGTCGATCATGTTTGTGTTCCCTTCAGATGGTGGCGTTGAAACGGCCCGCGAAAAGGCGGATCAGCAAGCGGAACAGCCGGTCGGCGGTAAACCCCAGCATACCCAGGCAGAGCAGGGTGACGAAGATATCCTCGACCTGCATGAAAAGCCGCGCATCCCAGAGCATTTTTCCAAGACCATCGTTGGAGGCGATGAGTTCCGCCGCGACGATGGTGACGAAGGCATTGGCCATGGCCAGGCGCATGCCTGTCAGGATGTAGGGAATGGTCGCCGGCAGCGCGACCAGACCGAAGACCTGCCAGCGATTCGCACCGAGGCAGAGTGCGGCGCGGATCTTGTCCTTGGCCACTGCCCCCACGCCTGCGGCGGTCGCGATGATGACCACGAAGATGGTGGAATAGGCGATGAGGAAGACCTTTGATTCCTCGCCGATGCCGAACCAGATGACCGAGACGGTGATCATCGCGACCGCGGGGATGAAGCGGAAGAACTCGGTCCAGGGTTCCAGCAGTGCGCGCACGGGGCGGAAGGACCCGATGGCCAGTCCTATGGGGATCCCGAAGGCCGAGCCGATGAGGAACCCCTGGCCGATGCGGCGCAGCGACGCCCAGATCTGCTCCTGCAGGATGTTGTCCTCGACCAGCACGACAAAGCGTTCCAGCACCGGCCAGGGCGGTGGGAACAGCGCCGACTTCACGATGGTGGTCGCGGCAAGATGCCAGACCAGGAACAGCAGCAGGAAGCCGCCGAGGTAGCCGGCCAGGGTCGCGGTGCGGCTCACGACGGGTGGATCTCGGCATGGATCAGCGCGTGCACGTCGCGGAACACCGCCATGAAGCCGTCGGACGTCCGGTCGCGCGGAAAGGGCAGATCGACCGGCACCACGGCCTTCAGCGTGCCGCCAGGCCCACGGGTCATCACGCCGACGCGGGTCGCCAGCGCGCAGGCTTCCTCGATGTCATGGGTGATGAACAGCACGGTTTTGCGCGTTTCGGCCCAGATGCGGGACAACTCGCCCTGCAGGATCGCGCGGGTCATCGCATCCAGCGCGCCAAAGGGTTCGTCCATCAGCAGCATGCGCGGGTCGTTGGCGAGCGCCCGGGCGATCTGGATGCGCTGCTTCATGCCGCCCGAGAGTTCCGAGGGGTGCTTGCCCCCCTGCCCGGCCAGCCCGACCATGGTGAGGTATTTCTGGACAATCTCGCGGCGCTCGGCCTTCGGCTTGCCGGCGAGCCTCGGGCCGAAGCCGATGTTCCCCTCCGCGGTCAGCCAGTCATACAGGCTCTCATGCCCCTGGAAGACCACGCCGCGATCGGCCCCCGGCCTGGTGACGGGCGTGCCGTCCAGCAGGATGCGCCCCGCGGTCGGCGGCTCAAACCCCGCCAGCATGTTCAGCACTGTGGTCTTGCCGCAGCCGGATGTGCCGAGCAGGCAGAAGAACTCGCCGTCCTCCAACCCCAGGTTGAAATCGGCCACGGCTGCCCAATCGCCGCCGCGGCCGCGATAGGTCTTGCCGACATGGTCCAGGGTCACAAGCGTCATGCCGCGCACCATACCGCCCGCCCTTCGCCCCGCAACCGGGGCAGGCCTGCCATCCGCTTCACGGGTGCCCGCGGATGCCGCTAGAACAGGCAGGAACAGCGCAGGGGAAGACGCCATGATGCTCGCCGGCAAGACCGCCATCGTCACCGGCGCCGGGGGCGGCATCGGTCGGGAAATCGCACTGGCCATGGCGCTGGCAGGTGCCAAAGTGGTGGTCAACGATATCGGCGCCTCCCTGACGGGTGAGGGCGCGACCTCCGCCACACCTGGCCAGCAAACCGTCGCCCTGATCCAGCAGCGGGGCGGTGAGGCCGTGGCCAATACCGACAGCGTCGCCGAATGGCCGGCGGCCCAGCGCATCGTCCAGACGGCGATGGATGCCTTCGGGCGCGTCGATATCGTGGTGAACAATGCAGGGATCCTGCGCGACCAGATTTTTCACAAGATGTCGCCGGAAGAATGGCTGGCGGTGGTGAATGTGCACCTGAACGGTGCGTTTTTCGTCAGCCGTGCTGCCGCCGAGCATTACCGGAAGCAGGGGTCGGGCGCTTACGTCCACATGACCAGCACCTCCGGGCTGATCGGCAATTTCGGCCAGGCGAATTACTCCGCGGCGAAACTCGGTGTCGCGGCGTTGAGCAAGTCCATCGCGCTGGACATGCAGCGCTTCGGCGTGCGGTCCAACTGCATCGCGCCCTTTGCCTGGAGCCGCATGACGAGTTCCATCCCGGCCGAAACGCCGGAACAGAAGGCGCGCGTTGCGCGGCTGCAGCAGATGACGCCGGACAAGAACGCGCCGCTCGCGGTCTTCCTGGCGTCCGACGCCGCAAAGGATGTGACGGGTCAGATCTTTGCCGCCCGGCACAATGAACTCTTCCTGTTCAGCCAGCCGCGCCCGATCCGCTCCGTCCACAAGGATGGCGGCTGGACGCCGGAGAGTGTCGCCGAGATCGCCCTGCCCGCCTTCCGCGCGCAGTTCCAGCCGCTCGACCGATCGGGCGATGTCTTTGCCTGGGACCCGGTGTGACGTGGATTTCTCCCTGACCGAGGAACAGCAGGCCTTCCAGTCGAGCGTCCGCGCCTTCGCCGAACGGCACCTGGCAGCGGGCGCTTTGGCCCGCGCGCATAGCGACGACTTCGGCTGGGATGTTGCGAGGCTCATGGCCGAACAAGGCCTGTTCGGCATCATGCTGCCCGAGGAAGACGGCGGGCAGGGCGGCAGCCTGCTCGATGCCGTGCTGGCGATGGAACAGATCGCCCTGGTCTGCCCGCGTTCGGCCGATGTGCTGCAGGCCGGCAATTTCGGCGCCTTCCGCACCCTGGCGGCCTATGCCACGCCCGACCAGAAGCAGCGCTTCTTCGGCCCGCTGCTGCGGGGCGAGGCGATCGCCGCCGTCGGCATGACCGAACCCGATGCGGGATCGGCGCTGACCGACCTGCGCACCACGGCACGTGCCGATGGCAATGGCTATCGGCTGAACGGCGGCAAGGTTTTTACTTCCAACACCGAGGATGCCTCGATCTTCCTGATCTACTGCCGCTTCGGCCCGGGCACGGATGGCATCGGCTCGGTGATCCTGGAAAAGGGCACGCCGGGTTTTACCCTCGGCCGGCCGCGCCGCTACATGAACGGCGAGACCTGGTGCCCGCTGCATTTCGAGGATGTTTTTGTTCCCCCCGAAAACGTGCTGTTGAAGGAGGGTGGATTCCGCCGCCAAATCGCGGGCTTCAACGTGGAACGCGTGGGCAATACGACGCGCGCGCTGGCACTTGGCGAATACTGCTTCAATCAGGCCAAGGCACATGCCGAAACGCGCCGCCAGTTCGGCCGCAGCCTGTCGGAATTCCAGGGCCTGCAATGGAAGTTCGCGGAAATGCGGGTCGCACTCGACGGGGCGCGCCTGCTGCTGCTGCGCGCCGCCTGCACCGACGGCCTGCCGGATGCGCAGGCCGTCGCCATCGCCAAATACGCCTGCAACCAGGCGGGCTGGCTGGCGGCCAATGAATCGATGCAGATCATGGGCGGCACCGGCTATGACCAGGACCTGCTGGTGGAATGGTGCCTGCGAAAGATCCGCGGCTGGATGATCGCCGGCGGCAGTCTGGAGATGATGAAGAACCGCATCGCCGAAGGCGTCTTTGGTCGCAGTTTTCCGCAAAGGCCCCCCCGATGACCCCCGCCGATGTCCTGGCCGCACGCTTCGGCCACCTGCCCTTTGCCGCGCCCGATACGATACCCCCCGCCCTGGAAGCGATCCTGGACCGCCGGGTGACGCGGCGCTTCACCGACGCGCCGCTGCCCGACGCCGTGCTCGACCTGGTGCTGGCCGGCGCGCAATCCGCCCCCGCAAAATCCGACCTGCAGCAATATGCGATCATCGTGCTGCGCGACGGTGCAAAAATCGCGGCCATCGCGGATGCCATCGGCACCATGCCCTGGATCAAGGATGCGCCCGTCCTGCTGCTGTTCTGCGGCGACATGCGGCGCGGGCGGCAGGCCTGCGCCTTGCATGGGCGGGTGCATGCGAACGACAGCATCGACACCTTCCTCAATGCCAGCGCCGATTCGGCGCTTGCGCTGGGCTTCTGCGTGATGGCGGCCGATGCGGCGGGCTTGGGGACCTGCCCCGTCTCTTATGTGCGCAACCACCTCGACCTCGTGGCCGGCCTCGCGGGGCTGCCCGATGGGGTGTTTCCTGTGGCGGGGTTGGCCTTGGGCTGGCCCGCGGCGCGCAATGCGGTAACGCCGCGCCTGCCGCCCGCCGTGGTCGTGCACCGGGAAACCTACAGTGACGCGGGCCTGGCCGAGGCCCTTACGGCCTACGACGCACGCCGCCCGCCGCAGGCGCCGCGCTACCCCGCCATCCACGGCCCGGCGCCGGAGGGTTGCCGCTGGAGCGAAAATGCCGCCAGGCAACTCTCGGTCCCCGAACGGCCGAACCTGCGCGCCTGGCTCGCAGGCAGGAACATCGCCCTTGGCTGACCAACCGATGACCCCGGGCGACTTCACCGCGACCGCCGAGGCCAAGCCCAAGGTCGCGGTGAAGCCCCAGGATGCCGCCAGCCTGCTGCTCTGGCGCCGCACCGCGCGGGGGTTCGACGTGCTGATGGGCCATCGCGCGGCGACCCTGCGCTTCATGCCCGGGCGCCTGGTCTTTCCGGGCGGGCGGGTGGACCTGGCCGACCGCACCACACGCGTCGCCGCCCCCCTTCCCGACTTCACCCGCGCCTGCCTGGAACGCCGCGCCAAGCCCCGCATCGCCCAGGCCATCGCCGTCGCCGCTGTGCGTGAGTTGGAGGAGGAGACCGCGCTGCGCATCGGCGGCGGGGCGGCCGCGCCCGATCTCTCGGCGTTGGACTACCTCTGCCGCGCGGTGACCCCGCCGATGTCGCCGGTGCGCTTCAATGCGCGTTTCCTGATGGCCCCGGCCGAGGTCGCGGCCGGCAGCATCGAGGGCTCGGGCGAGTTGGAGAATCTCGGCTTCTTCGACATCGACGATGCCCGGCACCTGAAGCTGGCCCCCATCACCGCCGCCGTGCTGGCCGAATTCGCGACGGTCATGGCGATGAGCGATGACGAGCGTGCCAGCCGCACGCTGGTCTGGTTTCAGGGGCGCGACAGCCGCCGCGCGGAGCGCCCAGGTTGAAGCCGCGCGGAGCGCGCAGGTTACAGCCAAGCGAAGCGCCCCGGTTAACCAGACGCCACGCCCGGGTCAGTCGATGACGATGGCGCTGTTGCGGATCAGCCTGCGGTAACTCGCGACATCCTCCGCAATGCGCGCGCCAAAGGCCGCAGGGCTCTCCGGCGCCAGTTCCACCCCGATCGCCAGGAACCGCTCCCGCACCGCCGGCAGCGCGGCACGCTGCGCCACCGCCGCGTTCACCCGCGCCACCACCTCGGCCGGCAGGCGCGCGGGGCCGACCAGCCCGTTCCAGGTGATGGTGGCAAAGCCCGGGAAGCCTTGCTCCGCCACGGTCGGCACATCGGGCAGTTGCGGTGCGCGGGCAGGCCCCGAGACGGCCAGCAGCCGCACCTCGGGGCTGCGCGCATGCGGCAGGGCCTCGGACAGGTTGGCGAAGTACGACGGCACCTGGCCGGCCAGGACATCGGTCATCGCCGGCCCGCCGCCGCGATAGGGCACGTGTGTTGCCTCGAACCCTGCGGCCTGCTGGAACAGCAGCGTGGTCAGGTGCCCCATGCTGCCGACGCCGCCACTGGCATAGGCCGTGCGCCCCGCCTGGGCACGGCCCAGGGCCACGAATTCAGCCAGGCTGCGCGCCGGCACCGACCGGTGCACCACCAACACGAAGGGGTTTGTCGCCAGCAGGGCCACGGGGGTGAAATCAGCCACCGGGTCGAACCGCGGCGGGCCGCTGGCCGCGGCCGGCGCCACCGCCAGCACCGCCACGGCCGCCATCAACAGGGTGTATCCGTCCGGTGCGGCACGCGCCACGGCCTCACCGGCGATCAGCCCGCCGGCGCCGGCGCGGTTTTCCACGATGACCTGGCCCGGCAAGGCCTCGGTCAGCATCTCGGCGGTCAGCCGCGCGATGGCATCGGTGTTTCCGCCAGCGGCAAAGGGCACCACGATGCGGATCGGGCGCGCCGGCCAGCCGGCCTGCGCCCAGGCCGGCGATGCCAGCAAACCCGCGCCCAAGACGCCCCGCCGGCCAAAACGCATGTCCCGCTCCTGCTTTATCCTGGGGCAGCCTATCCCATGGCGCGGCTGGCCGGCATCCCCCTGGCACCGCCCGCCTGCGCGGGATGGCGCGACCTGCCCCGTATCGTGCAGTCTGCTGGGGCCGCCGCGCAACCGGGCGGCAGCAGCGGCGTTGTCCAGCGAGTGCCAGATATGCCATGAGCAGTGCCACCGCCGCGCCCCCGCGCTTTCCCGCTGCCCTGCGGGTCTGGGAACGCGCGATTTCGGACCGTATTTCGCTGGTGTCGGCGGGCTGCGCCTTCTACGCCATGCTCGCGCTGTTTCCGGCGATGTCGGTGCTGGTTTCGGTCTATGGCCTGGCCTTCGACCCGACGACGGTGGAACCGCAACTGGCCGTGCTGCAGCGGCTGCTGCCGCCCGAAACCTACCAACTTATCGCCGACAAGCTGCACGATCTGGTGCTGACCGAGGCGCCCCAGCTGGAATTCGGCGGCGTCATCGGCTCGATCATTGCGCTCTGGTCGGCCTCGGCCGGGACGCGGGCGATGATCGCGGCGCTGAACCTGGCCTATGAGACCACCGAGCGCCGCGGCTTTTTTCAGTTCCAGGCCTTCGCCCTGGCGATGACGCTGGCCGCAACCCTGGCCGTCTGCGTCGGCATCGCGGCGCTGGTGTTCCTTCCGACCATCATCGCCCTGATCGACCTGCCCGCCCGCCAGGCGCTGATCATCCGCGGTGCCTCGATGGGGCTGCTGCTGGTGCTGGTCTGGGTCGCGGTCGCGACGCTCTACCGCTTCGGCCCGTCCCGCCCCCGCCAGGAACGCCGCGGCATGTGGCGCGGCATCCTGGTGGGGTCGGTGATCGCGACGCTGATCTGGGCGATGGCCTCGGCGCTCTTCACCTTCTACGTCAGCCATATCGCCAGCTACGACCGAATCTATGGCCCACTCGGCGGTGCCATCGTGCTGCTGATGTGGTTCTACGTCAGCGTCTTCGTCGTGCTGCTGGGCGCTGAGGTGAGTGCGGCGCTGGAAGCCGCGTATCGGTGACCGCGCATCAATCCGCCGTAGCCCCGGAGGCCCGCACGATCGGCACCCAGAAGGTGATCTCATCCTTCACGTATTGGGCGAATCGGGCCGGGGTGTAGCCGCGCATCGTGGGCGTGCCCATTTCCTCCAGGCGGCGGGAGATGGTGGCATCGGCCAGCGCCTCGTCCACCGCCGCGGCCATCCTGTCGGTGATCGCGGCCGGCAGGTTCGGCGGCCCAAAAATGCCGTACCAGGAATAGGCCTTATAGCCGGGCAGCCCGACCTCGGCCGCGGTCGGCACGTCGGGCATCAGCGATGAGCGCTCGTCGGTCGCGACGAATAGCGTGCGCACTTGGCCGTCGCGATGGAAGGGCAGCATCAGCGACGGGATGTCGCTGTTGAACTGGATTTCGCCCGCGATCATCGCGGCAAAGACCTGGCCGCCGCCGCGGTAGGGCACGTGGATCGCATTGGTATTGGTCTGCGTCAGGAAACTGGCCGAGGCGATGTGCCCCGAGGTGCCGACGCCGCTGCTGCCATAGGAGTATCGCCCGGGGTTGGCGCGCAGGGTCGCGATCCATTCCTCGGTGGTGCGTGCCGACAGGCCGCGGGTGGTGATGCTGTGGCAGATCGGGATGAAGTTGGTCGGTGCGATCGCCGTCAGGTCGCGCACCGGGTCATAAGGCAGGTTGCGATACAGCCCTGCGGCAAGCCCGGTGGAAGACAGCGTCGCCAGCACGAAGTTCTGCCCATCGGGCGCGGCCTTGGCGATCATGTCGGTGCCGACGGTGCTACCCGCGCCAGGGCGGTTTTCCACGACGACATTCACGCCCAGGATCTGCGCCAGCTTCGGCGCCAGCATCCGCATGGTGATATCGGTGCCGCCGCCGGTGCCGAAGGGCACGATCACGCGGATCGGCCGGTCGGGCCAGCGCGTGCCCTGCGCCTGGACCAGCGCGGGGGCGAAGAGCCCGGTCGCCAGGGCCGCGCGGCGTGTCACTGTGGTCATCGGCAAGGCTCCAATCCAAACGCTGCGCTAGAAGACGGTGGTGCGTCTTGCGCCGTCAAGGCCAGGGCCGCAAACACGCGTGGTGATGGAGGCGTGCATGGCGCAAGCGGTGGTCATCTGGGGCGCGGGGGCAATCGGCGGCTGCATCGGCGCCTTCCTGCGCCGTGCCGGGGGCGATGTGGTTTTCGTCGACGTCGTGCCCGAGCATGTGGCGGCGATTCGCGCAGGCGGCCTGGCCGTCGAAGGCCCGGTGGCGCAATTCACGACCGGCGGCCCGGCTTTTGTGCCGCAGGATTTCGTGGGGCGGCACCCGCTGATCATCCTGGCGGTAAAGGCCCATCATACCGAAGCCGCAACCCGCGCCCTGGCGCCGCACCTGGCCCCGGACGGTGCCGTCGTCTCCTGCCAGAACGGGCTGAACGAGCTTGTCATCGCCGA
Source organism: Acetobacterales bacterium (assembly GCA_038323655.1). Taxonomy (GTDB): domain Bacteria; phylum Pseudomonadota; class Alphaproteobacteria; order Acetobacterales; family Acetobacteraceae; genus Humitalea. The sequence continues at coordinate 10,101 of JBBQHE010000071.1, forward strand.
TATCGTCGGCCGTGACCGCACCATCGGCGCCTTCGTCAACTTCTACGCCGACTACCTCGAACCCGGCCGGCTGCACTACGCCAAGCGCGGCGCCGTGGTGGTGGGCGAGTTGGACGGCGCGGTGACGCCCCGCATCACCGCCCTGCACGCGCTGCTGCAGGTCTTCGAACCCGAGGCCCTGCTGTCCGACAACATTTTTGGGTTTCTCTGGGGCAAGGCTGGCTACGGTGCGATTCTGAAGGCCTCGGCGCTGACCGATGACACCATGGCCGACTTCATCGACGACCCGGCACGCCGGCGCATGATCATCGCCCTGGTGCAGGAAATCCTGGCCGTGGCGCGGGCCGAGGGCGTGACCCCGCAAGGTTTCGACGGCTTCGACCCGCAGGCCTTTCTGGCCAACGACGGCCCCGCCATGGCCGCCAGCCTCGCGGCGTTGGGGGCGATGAACCGCGTTGCGGCCAAGCCGCGCAGCGGCATCTGGCGCGATCTCGCGGTGCGCAAGCGGCCGACGGATGTCGCGGCACAACTCGCCCCCGTACGCGCCGCCGCCCAGCGGCACGGGCTGGGGACACCGCTGGCCGACCGGCTGGTCGGGCTGATCACCGATATCGAAAACGGCCAGCGCATGATCGGTGCCGCGGCCGCCGATGCACTTTGCGGAGTCCTTGCATGACCGAAGCCCTGCACCCCGACGGCAATCCCTGGGAATGGCCCGAAGCGGTCTGGCGCCGCATCACCAATCGCGCCCGCGCCGGACGGAGCCTCGCGCCCACCCATTGGCCGGGTGGGGCGCGCTGCGCCGTGGCGCTGTCCTTCGATGCCGACCACGACACCATCCCCCTGCGCGATTCCGACGAATCGCCGATGCGCATCAGCCAGGGGCAATACGGCAACCGCCAGGGCGTGCCGCGCATCCGCCGGCTGCTCGACCGCGAGGGGGTCCGGGCGTCGTTCTTCTACCCAGCCGTCTCGGCGCTGCTCTACCCGGATGAAGCCCGCGGCGTCGCTGAGGAGGGGCACGAGATCGGCATCCACTCCTGGATCCACGAGCGCAACACCGTGCTGCCCTATGCGGTCGAGCGCGATCTCGCCTTCCGCGCGCGCGACACGCTGCACAAGGTCACGGGGCAGATGCCGGTCGGCATGCGGACGGCGAGCTGGGATTTCTCGCTCCGCACGCTCGATATCATCCGCGAGATGGGGCTGCTGTACGACAGCAGCCTGATGGCCGATGACGATGCCTATGAGCTGCTGGCCGATGGCGAGCCGACCGGTATCGTGGAACTGCCGCCCGAATGGATCCGCGACGATGCGGTGTATTTCAACATGCACCGCTTCAGCGGCCTGCGCCCCTATACCCCGCCCTCGGCCGTGGCTGAGATCTTCCTGGCCGAACTCGATGGCGCCTGGGCCGAGGGCGGGCTCTATATCCTGACCATGCACCCGCACTACATCGGCCACCGGTCGCGGCTGCCGGTGCTGGAAAAGGTCATCGCGCACGCCAAGGCGCTCGGCGGCTGCTGGTTCGCGACCCATGCCGAGGTCGCTGCCTGGTGCCGCGCCAACGCACAGCCCTGATCGGCGGCCAGGGCAAGCAGCACCTTGGCTACCGGTTTGCCGCGGTGATCGCCCCCATCGCCGGCAACCCGCCCATGCCCGAGGCCTGCACCGCCTTCAGCACCGCAGCATTGCCATGCGCATTGGTGATGTTCAGCCCCTGATGCGGCAGGGTCTGCAACGGGCCGACATGGCCGCCGGAAAGCTTGCTTACGGGATCCCAGTTGACCCGAAAGTTCAGCCCCTTCTTGAACTTGCCAACCCGGTCCCCGGTCGCGAGCTTGCCCGACCAGGACCCCAGCGCCGGCGGGGCATTGAAGGTGATGAAGGGCTTGTCCAGCAGGCAGCCGATCACCTGCGCCAGATACCCGCCAAGCGAGTGGCCGACGAAGATCACGAAGCTGTCCGAATACTGCCGCACGATGTTCTCGGCGTAGCGAAAGGCGTCGTTGGTGCGGTCCGGCAGCCGGCCCAGCCCGATCGACAAGTCGTCGTCGGTCCAGTCCTTGCCGTCCTTGTGCGGCTTGCCGGCGCTGCCTCGGAAGCTGACCATGTACATCTTGGCCGCGCCCTGGAACTTGTACAGCCCGACCGAGGCGCCGCCCGAATCCTCCTCGCCGTCAGCCATCTTATCGGCCCGCCAGCCCATCTGCGGCGTGTTCTTCGGGTCGAAGAAGCCACCGGTCAGGTTGAAGTCGTCGAAATCGACGTTCTTGTAGATGGCCTTGGCGCCCTGGGCGCAGTGCATGATGGTGATGTAGGCCACGGCGCAGTCTCTCCCTCCGCAGAACGGGCCAACCCATGGCTCGCCCCTTGTGAAGAAAGTATCACCGGCGCGGCGCCGATCCCTCAGTCACAACCGTGTCAGGTGGCGGATCTACCCCACCCGGCGCAGCTCGATCGGGGCCATGAAGCTGCCATCGTAGAGTTCCGCATTTGTCGGGCTTCGCGCCATGCCGAAGCCTTCCTGCACAAAGCCCAGGCCCTCGCGCAGCCGGGCCAGGTCCATGGTGCCGATGCCCAAGGCCCGGGTCCGCGCCGTCCACATCAGGTTGTCGCGCAGGAAGGTGATGCGCTCGGCCTCGATCGCCTCGTCCAGCAGCGGCACCTGGCGCTTGATCACGGCGGCCGCCATCGCGGGGTCGGCCAGCGTGTCGCGCCAGGCCCGGGCGCTGACCGCGACGAACCGCCGCAGCACATCCGGCCGCTCGGCGATCATAGGCTGCCCGGCCAGGATGGCATTGCCGTAGAAATCCATGCCGAAGTCGCCGTAGCGCATCAGGCGGATATCGGCGGGGTTGGTGCCATTGGCTTTCAGGTTGAAGAACACCGTGTAGTCGAAGCCGGTCACCGCATCGACCTGGCGCGTCAGCAGCATGGTGTCGCGCAACTGCGCCGTGACCTGGCGCCGGTTCACCTGCGCCAGGTCCAGCCCGTTGATCCGCGCGAAGGCGGGGAACATGCGCGACGCCCCATCCGCCGGCCCATTGCCCACGATTTTGCCCAGCAGATCGGCAGGCCGGGCGATGCCCGCCGCGGCCAGGCTGACCACCGCCTGCGGCGACCGGTCGTGCAGCGGCATCACCACGCGCGGAGCGGAGCCCGGGTTGCGGACGAGGAATTCGGCCAGCGTCGCGATATCGCCCACCCCCACCTGGTAGCTGCCGGAGGCGACGCGGGTGATGGCATCGCCCGACCCCGCCGAGCCGTCGATCGTGACATCCAGCCCGGCCTCGCGGAACCAGCCGCGGCTTTGCGCCACAAAGAAGGCCGCGGTCCCGCCGTCGGGCTGGAAGTTCAGCACCAGGCGCAGCCGTTCCACCGGCTGCGCCAAAGCGGGCATCGCAAGCGCGGTGGCGCTGCCGAGGACAAGGCGGCGGGAAAGGTTCATGCTGGTGCTCCGGCGGTTTTGAGGCATGGCGCCTCCCGGGGCCTGCGAATTCCGTGCCGAAGGATGGGTCATGCCGGTCGAGATCGAGCGCAAGTTCCTGGTGGTGAGCGACGCCTGGCGCAGCGCCGCGGGGCCGGGGGAGGCGATCCGCCAGGGCTACCTGACCGCGCCCAGCCATCCGCGTGGCGTCACCGTCCGCGTCCGGCGCCAGGGGCCGGCCGCCTGGCTGACGGTCAAGGGGCCGGGAAGCCTGGCGCGCGCGGAGTTCGAGGTGCCGATCCCGCCCGAGGACGCGGATGCGATGCTGGACAGCCTCTGCGGTCCGGCGGTGGAAAAGACCCGCCACCCGGTGCCGCATGCGGGGCATCTGTGGACCGTGGATGTCTTCGCCGGCCGCCTGGCGGGGCTGGTGCTGGCCGAGGTCGAACTGGCCGACCCCGCCGATAGCCCTGCGCCCCCCCCTTGGGCGGGGGCCGAGGTGACGACCGACGTGCGCTACCGCAACAACGCCCTGGCCGAAGCCGAGGCACCCCCGGCGTGACCCCCGCCGCGACCGACGTGCCGACCTTCGCGACCGGGCCCGGCTTCATGGGGGTGACCCGGGGCGACCCCGCCGGGGCCTTCGCCGTGGCTGGCATTCCGCTCGACATCGGCACCACCAACCGTGCCGGGTCGCGCGACGGGCCGCGGGCGATCCGCGCCGCCAGCCGGATGCTGGTCGATGGCGCGCATCCCGTCTCCTGGCTGGAGCCGCGCGACATCCCCATCGCCGATGTCGGCGATTTCGCCCTGGCCCTCGGCGACCTGCCCCGGAGTCTCGCGCTGATCGAGGCCCAGGCCGCCGCCATCCCGCATCTGGTGGCGCTGGGCGGCGAGCATGGCGTGACGCTGCCGCTGCTGCGGGCGCTGCGCAAGCGCCTCGGCGCCCCGCTCGGCCTGCTGCACGTCGATGCCCATGTGGATACCGCGCCGGACAATTTCGGCCAGGTTTTTGCCCACGGGGCCGTCTTCTTCCACGCCATCACCGAAGGGTTGGTGGACCCGCGGCGTATGCTGCAACTGGGCATCCGCGCGCCGATCCAGCGCGAAACCTGGGACTGGACGCGCGCCCAGGGCGTGACGATCCTGGATGCGCAGGCGGCGCATGCGATGGGGCCCGATGCCATCATCGCGCGGGTGCGTGGCTGCCTCGGCAGCGGCCCGGCCTACCTGTCCTTTGACATCGACGGGCTGGACCCGGCCTTCGCCCCGGGTACCGGCACGCCGGAGGTGGGGGGCCTGGCCACCTGGCAGGCGCAGGCCGTGCTGCGCGGCCTCGGCGGGATCGACTTCCGCGGGATGGACGTGGTGGAGGTGGCTCCGGCCTACGACCACGCCGAGATCACGGCTTTGGCGGCGGCGACCATGGTCTGGGAGTATTTTTCCCTGATGGGCGGCCGACCGACCGGCTGATTTTCCGGCTCTGTGCGTGCCCGGCATGGCGTCATGCCGGAAACGCGGGGCGAATGCCGGAAATTCCATTGCAATGCCGGGGGGCAAGCCCCATTTGCTCGAGCGACGGTAGTGACACCTGCCGCCGACGCCATCGCACGTGCCGCGAGCCTCCCCAGAAGGGGGGGCACAGCAACGACGGGACGCGTCTCTTTCGCTTACGCCCGGTCCGTTTGGCCGGCGATCGACAGGGATACGTTTGATGTTCGCTGACCCGCGCCGCGCGACCGCGAGACCTCGCACGCGCTGACACCGCCGCCGCTCGCCGCGCCGGCCCCCCCTGCCCGCGCCAACCGGCCCGGGCCGCGTCACCCCATGCTGCCCGAGGTTTCCCCGATGACCCTGCTCCAGACCCGCCGTGCCGTCGCACCGCTGCGCCGCGCGCCCGCGACCGCCGCCCGCCTGCTGCCCCGCGTTGATGACCTGGTCGCCGTGGAACGCCCGGACGAACCGCTGCTGTGCCTGCGCCCGGCCACCCTGGCCGCGACCGCGCGCGGCTTTGTCGCGGCCTTTCCGGGCGACGTGCTCTATGCGGTGAAGTGCAACCCGGACCCGGGGGTTCTGCGCGCCCTCTGGGCCGGCGGGGTACGGCATTTTGACTGCGCCTCGGCCGCCGAGGTTGCGCTGGTGCGGTCCCTGTTCCCGGCGGCCGGCATTCATTTCATGCATCCGGTGAAGGCCCGACGCGCCATCGCCGAAGCCTATGGCCGCCACGGCGTGCGCGACTTCGTCTTCGACAGCGCCGAGGAACTGGCGAAAATCCTGACCGAGACGGGCGAAGCCCAGGACCTCGGGCTCGTGCTGCGGCTGGCGCTGCCGAAAGGCCCCGCGGTCTATGACCTGTCCGGTAAGTTCGGCGCCCTGCCGGAGGAAGCCGTCGGCCTGCTGCGCGCGGCGCGGCCGCATACGGCGCGGCTCGGCCTGTCCTTCCATGTCGGCTCGCAGTGCCTGGACCCGCTGGCCTGGCGCCAGGCGATGCGGCTTGCCGGGCAGGTGATCGCCAAGGCCGGGGTGGCGACCGAGGTGCTGGATGTCGGCGGCGGCTTCCCCGTGGCCTATCCGGATGTCGAACCGCCCCCGCTCGGCGCCATCATCGCCGAGATCGAGGCGGGGTTCGACGATCTGGGGCTGCCTGAGACGACGCGCCTTTGGGCCGAGCCTGGCCGGGCGCTGGTGGCCGGCGGCGTGTCGCTGGTCGCCCAGGTACAGGCCCGGCGCGGCGGCGCGCTGTTCCTGAACGATGGTGTCTACGGCAGCCTGTCGGATGCCGGCGTGCCGGGGTTCCGCTTTCCCGTGCGGCTGATCCGCCCCGACGCGCCGGCGCCGTCGGTGCACCTGGCCGGCTTCACCTTCTTCGGCCCGACCTGCGACAGCGCCGACACCATGGCCGGGCCGTTCTTCCTGCCGGAAGACGCGGCCGAGGGCGATTGGGTCGAGATCGGGCAGCTGGGCGCCTATGGCGCCTGCCTGCGGACCGCCTTCAACGGCTTCGACCGCGCCCGCATCGCCGAGGTCCGCGACGGGGGCCTGTTGCCGGACGCCGCAGGCGCCAGGGTCGAGGATGCCATGGTCGAGGATGCCAGGGTCGAGGATGCCAGGGTCGAGGATGCCGGGGTCGAGAATGCCGGGGTCGAGAATGCCGGGGCCGAGGATGCCGGGGCCGAGGATGCCGGGGCGGGCCTGCCGCTCGCCGCCTGACCCCGCTGTCGCCGAAGCGTGATGGACCGCCGTGGCCGATCGTGTCAGGGCGACATGAACTGATGGAGGTACCCCCACCGATGCAACACGCAGCTTTTTCCGGCCGCCTGGTCATCCTCGGCTTCGGCAGCATCGGCCAGGGGGTGTTGCCGCTGATCCTGCGGCACATCGACATGCCGGTGGAGGCGATCACCATCGTCACCGCCGAGGCGCGTGGCCAGGAGGTCGCGCTGGAATATGGCGTGCGCTTTGAAATCATGCCCGTCACCCGGGACAACTACCGCGACGTGCTGGCCCCGCTGCTGGCGCCCGGCGACTTCCTGCTGAACCTGTCGGTCGATGTCTCCTCGGTCGCGCTGATCGCGCTGGCGCAGGAATTGGCCTGCCTCTACCTCGATACCTGCATCGAGCCCTGGCTCGGCGGCTATACCGACCTGTCCAAGACGCCGTCCGAACGCTCCAACTACGCGCTGCGCGAAAGCGCGCTGGCGCTCGCGCCGGGCGCGACCACGGCGGTGCTGACGCATGGCGCGAACCCGGGCCTGGTCTCGCACTTCGTCAAGCAGGCGCTGCTGAACATCGCCGCCGACACGGGGCTTGCGGTCGCCGTGCCGGCCGACCGGGCAGGCTGGGCGGCACTGGCCGAAACCTTGGGCATCAAGACCATCCACATCGCCGAACGCGACACCCAGACCGCGGCCATCGCGAAAAAACCCGGCGAATTCGTCAACACCTGGTCGATCGACGGCTTCGTCGGCGAAGGCTGCCAGCCGGCCGAACTCGGCTGGGGCACGCATGAAGGCCCGCTGCCGGAGGACGCGCGGCGGCATGATTTCGGCGGCGGGGCAGCGATCTACCTGATGCGCCCCGGCGCCTCGACCCGCGTGCGGTCCTGGACGCCGCTGGAAGGCCCCTTCCACGGCTTCCTGATCACCCACAATGAGGCGATCTCGATCTCCGACTACTACACCGTTCGCCACGACGACGGCTCGGTCCGTTACCGCCCGACCGCGCACTACGCCTATCACCCCTGCGACGACGCGGTGCTGTCGGTGCATGAACTGGCCGGCAAGAACTGGGCGATGCAGCCCGAGAAGCGGCTGATGATGGAGGAAATCACCACCGGCATGGATGAGCTGGGCGTGCTGCTGATGGGCCATGCGCGCGGCGCCTCCTGGTTCGGCTCGCGGCTTTCGATCGACCAGGCGCGCGCGCTCTGCCCGCACAACAACGCGACCAGCCTGCAGGTGACCGCCGCGGTGCTGGGCGGCATGGTCTGGGCGATGGAAAACCCGGCGGCCGGCCTGCGCGAGGCCGATGCGCTGGACCATGCCCGGGTGCTGGCCGTGGCCGGGCCGTACCTCGGCGACGTCGTCGGCGTCTATTCGGACTGGACGCCGCTGGAAGGTCGCGGCGTGCTCTTCCCCGAGGTGCTGGACAGGGCCGAGCCGTTCCGTTTCGTCAACATGCGTGTTGTCTGAGGCACCACGC
>JBBQHE010000072.1:0-17999 GCA_038323655.1 Acetobacterales bacterium
TGCGGCGGTCGCCGCCAAGCGGGCCATGCATGGGCACCGCGCCGTCAGCCGCCAGGGCGCGCCAGCGGCTGACGCTGGCGGCGCTGACCTTGAAGCGCCTCGCGGCCTCGCGGTGGCTCAACCCCTCCTTCAGCACCGCAGTCAGTGCGCGTAGCCGAAGGTTCAATGACAGCGCTCTCGACATCTCTGCCGGCCCCCGCCCGGCAGATAGCTTGAATCAGAAACCGCCCATCTCGGGAATCCCCAACGATTCATTCAGCAGGGATGCCGCTCTAACCGCTCGTTTAAGCGGAATGACACGGCCAGCATCGCGTTGACGCGCGGATAGCCAGTCGCGCAGATCGTCCTCAGACATCGCGCGCGCATAAAGCCAGCCCTGGCCCAGGTTGCAGCCAAGGTCGCGCAACTTGCGAGCTTGTGTCTCATCCTCGATTCCCTCCGCGACCACGCTCATGCCCATGCTATCGGCGAGGCGGATCGTCCCTTCTACGATCCGCTCCGCCCGACCATCCATGCCGAGGTTACGCGTGAAAGTGCGATCAAGTTTAAGTTCATCCAGCGGCATGCGTAGGAGCTGTGCTAAGCCCGACGTGCCAATACCAAAGTCATCGAGGGCGATCTTGGCCCCGCTCCCGCGCAGTGCGACCAGACGGCTAATGGTGGTACTAGCCACGCGAGCCAGTAAAGCATCTTCGGTGATTTCGATGGTGACGGCATCCAAATCAAGCCCCAGGTCAGCACACTGACGTTCAAGCTGCAGCACGACCCCTTCTTGCAGCAATTCGGCCGCAGAGAAATTGAGCGCGAGGCGCCCAACTTTTAAACCTTCACGCCGCAGTCTGACATAGCCCGCAAGGGCTTGGTCGCGGGCAACTTCTGAGAGCTGTGCAGCGAGGCCGATGCGAGCCGCCACAGAAAAAAATTCATCGGGCGGCACCTGACCCAGTTCTCCACATTCCCACCGGGCTAGAGCCTCTACCGCGACGATCACACCGCTCCGCAGATCCACGATTGGCTGGAAGTGCGCTGTGAGCCCGGGCAAAGCTCCGTGGGCTAATTGATGGAGGGAGCGTATTACGACGGCCTCGCGCGCAGCGCGGGTTCCGTCTTCGCGGCAAGCCCAGCCAACGCGGCCCCGGCCACTTCGCTTGGTGCGCACCAGCGCCTCATCCGCCACGCGTAGGGCGAATTCACCTGTCTCGGCATCGCCAGGAACAAGCGCAACGCCCAGTGTTGCCCCAAGACGCAACATGCCGTTGCCGTGCGATACCGGCAGATGCAGCGCGACCCGTATTCGTTCTGCCACCAGCCCCGCTCGCGTCTTATCCAATTCACCCCGGAGTAGAATTACGAACTCGTCGCCGCCGATCCGGCCAACAACGTCGTTACTTCGTACAATCTCCTGCATGCGCTTGCCGGCAGCGCGGAGCAATGCATCGCCAGCAGCGTGACCAGCTGCATCGTTGGTTTCCTTAAAATGATCGAGATCGATTGCGATGACGGCCAATGGCTCTTGGGCTGTCACCGCAGCGGTGATCACCTCGATTATCGTCTTGCGGTTTGCGAGGCCGGTCATCTGATCTGTCGAAGCCTGCCGCGCACTGGTATGAAAAGCTCGTCGCAGTTCCAGGTTCGCGACGACCGCTCTGGCGAGGGTCTGCATGGTTCGTACGGCCAGCTCATCGTGGTGCCGAGGCACGTTGTCGATGGCGCACAGGGTCCCGAGCGCATGTCCGTCGCGGTCCACCAGCGGTATCCCGATATACGCCCGGATATCGGGCGATCCGGTGACAAGTGGGTTATCAGCGAAGCGCGAATCTTCGGTTGCGTCGGCGACCATGAGCACCTGGTCTGGCGTCAGGATGGCATGTGCGCAGAAAGCCAAGTCGCGTGGCGTCTCCTGCACCGGCAGCCCGCAGCGCGCCTTGAACCACTGGCGTTCGGCGTCTACCAGCGACACGAGGGCAATCGGACTTTTGGTTAGCTCGGCCGCAAGGGCTACCAATTCGTCAAAAGCAGCCTCGCTGGCGGTGTCCAACACATTGTACGAGTGGAGCGCGGCAAGACGCGCCCACTCGGTGGGGGGCAGTGGCGCCGGGGGCATATGATCTTCTCACGGTCATGGGCGCTATGACCATCGATGCTAATGTTTAAGTGACGCTAAATTTGCACGGACGGCCCCGTTTCTGTCTCACCACCAAAGCGTGTCCCAGGTTTGCTAATGGACGCCTCGCGGCCATCGAGCCATTGAGTTCGGCAATGTGGGTCGATTGGGAAGCAGATACGCCGAGTAGCGGACTGATAGATGTAAAAATTGGTTATCCAAAGCGACGAATTGGCAAAGCCCCAACCGATTTCATCACCGAACGCAGGCCGACCTAGGGCAAGATCCGACGCCGCGATCTCTTCAGGCATTCCGACACCGGGAAAATCTGATTCACCCTGCCTGCTCGGCACGGAGGCCAGCGTGCCCGGCCAGATCTCTGTCCGAATACCTTCGCTCCCGTCTGATCGCTCCAGTCGAGAGCGGCGTGTCTCGGCGCAGTGCCGCCGCTCGCTTCGGCGTCTCGGTGGCCAGCGCCGTGCGCTGGCGATGCGACTGGCACGCCACCGTTGCGACCTGCGCCAAGGCCGGCGGCGGCGATCTGCGCTCGCATCGCATCGCGGCCTGGCGCGACATCATCCTGGCCGCGGTCGAGGGCCGGGCGGACATCACGCGTATGGAACTGTCGCAACTGCTGCGTGACCAACACGGTGCGGCCTTCGCGCCCAGCACGATTTGGCGCTTCCTCGACCGGCACGCGATGACCCTTAAGAACAACGGCACACGCCAGCGAGCAGGCACGGCCCGACGTCGCCGTGCGGCGACAGGCCTGGTTGGACGCACAGCCCGACCTTGATCCCGACCGCCTGGTCTTCATCGCCGAGACCGGTGCCTCGACCAAGATGGCGCGCCCGCGGTTTCGCTCGCCGATGCCCGACGGCCACTGGAAGACGACGACTTTTGCCGGCGCGCTGCGGCTGAGCGGGATGACCGCGCCCATGGGCAGGTGTTGGCGCCGACCCTGAGGTGCTGCGATGTGGTGGTGATGGACAACCTGCCCGCCCACCAACTGGCCAGCACCCGCGCCATCATCGAAGCCGCGGGCGCCAGCCTGCTGTACCTGCCGCCCTATGCGCGCGACTTCAACCCGATCGAGAACGCCTTCGCCAAACCCAATTCCCTGCTGCGCCGCGCCGCAGCCCGCACCATCGACGACCTCTGGAACGCCATCCGCGACGCACTGCCGCTGTTCACGCCACTGGAATGCAGGAACTACTTCACCGCCGCTGGATAGGAGCCGGAGTGAAAGGATGTTGGCCTAATCCTAGGCGCCGGTGACCAAACAAACTCAACTGGAGAACAAAGCCATCCAGGACGATTGGCAGATTTCCACCATCAGCGCGGAGCCTGACGGATCATCCCTCGTCAACAAGGGCTAGAGCAGTTTCGGCGCCGCCGAGAAGCCCACCCGCAGCGCGTCCAGAAAACGCGCCTGACGTGGCGTCGGTCGCCAGTCGCGGCGCGTCGTCAGGCCGAGGATTCGCGGGGCGCCGGGCAGCGCCATGGGCAGGGCCTTCAGCCCTGGCAATGCGGTGACCTGGCTGGCGGAGAGTAGCGCCAGCGCCGCGCCCTCCCGCAGCACGGCAGCGGTGGTTTCGAGCGAACTGGTTTCGACCAGCACCGCGGGGCGCTGCGGCATGGAGGCGAAGAGTGCCTCCGCCACCGCGCGGCGCGGCATGCCCGGGGCGGCGAGCACCCAGGGTGCACTCTCCGGCCGGCCCGCGAAACCGACACCGGCTGCGATGGCGAAGGGGTCCGCGCACCAGGCTTGCCCCTGCACATCTTCGAAGGGGGGCGGGGCGCGCAGCGCGCCGAGGATCGCATCCACCTGCCCGCCGCGTAGAAGCGCAACCAACTCGGCGTAATCACCATCGCGTGCGTGCACGGCAAGTCCGCCGGACGCCGCCAGCGCACGCGCCAGCGGCGGGCGCGGCAGTAAGGGAAGCGTGCCCAGCACCAGGGAGCCGCCCCCCTGCAACTCCGCCCGTGCCTGCGTCACTTCGAGGTGCGCCAGCGCGAAGCGGCGCGCGAGTTCCACCCCGGCCGGGCTCGCCACCAGGCCGCGTGCGCTTGGGCGATACAACGCTTGGCCGAGGCTGGCGGCGAGGCCGCGCGCGGCGCGGTGTAGGCTCGGCGGTGCCATGCCCCGGGCGCGGGCGGCGGCCGCGATGCCGCCGTCCGCGACGATGGCGAGGTGCGCCGCGATGGCGCTGTCGGTCAGGCGGCGGGCGGCGGCCTCCGATCCGCCGCAGCCGGCCAATAATTGCCGCTCCATCCGCGCGATGCGGTCAAGCAACAGCGTGCCCTGGGCCGTGGCGGAACTGCCGCGCGGGCCGCGCGCCAGCAGGGGTGCGACGAAATCCACCTCCAGCCTTGCCACGGCTTGCGAGATGGCCGGCTGCGACAGGCCGAGCGCGCGCCCCGCTGCCCCCGCGCTGCCGAGTTGCGCGGTAACCGCCAGGGCGCGCAGGTCGCGAAGCCGGGAGCTCTCCATAGCCTTCACCTTATGACACAGGCCGCGCTTTTCGCGTAGCGCCGCGGCTCCCCAGGTGGCACATCCTGACAAGGGAGAAACGCATGACGACCGAGATCATCGACACCCACACCCATGTCATTTCGCCCGATCGCGTGGCGCATCCCATGGCGCCGCTGGGCGGCAAGCAATCCGATTGGTCGGCCGAAAGGCCCACGCCTCATGCCGCGCTGATCGCTGCGATGGACGCGGCGGGCGTGCATCGCGCCCTCGTCGTGCAGGCCTCCACCGCCTATGGGCATGACAACAGCTACGCCGCCGAGGCGATCGCGGCGCATCCGGGGCGCTTCGCGGGCGTGTTTTCCGTCGATGTGCTCACCCCCGATGCCTGCGAGCGTATCCGGCATTGGCACGCAAAGGGCTTTGCCGGCTTCCGCCTGTTCACCACGGGCACGACCATGCCCGGGCAGCAGACCTGGCTCGATGATCCGCGCTCCTTCCCCGCCTGGGCACTGGCGCAGGAACTGGGCCTGCCGGTGTGCCTCCAGATGACGGCGAAGGGCATTCCCCTGTTGCGCGACGTGATGGCGCGCTTTCCGGGCGTGACGATGCTGCTCGATCATTTGGCGCGGCCGGACCTGTCCGATGGCGCGCCCTATGGGCTGGCGGCGCCCCTTTGGAGCCTCGCGGATTATCCGCAGGTCATCCTGAAGCTGACCACCCGCGCGCTTGATCTGTCGCAGCTGGGCGCCTCCACCTCGGCCGCGCTGCTGGAAGTGCTGCTGCAAAAATTCGGGGCGAAGCGCGTCATGTGGGGTTCGAACTTTCCCGCCGCGGAGGGAACGCTGCAGGGGCTGCTGACGCGCAGCCTGGCCGCGCTGGATCATCTCGGCGCCGATGACCGAGCCGAGATCCTGAGCGGCACGGCGCGGCGGGTCTATCCGGGGCTTGCCCCCTTCCATGGCTGAGCGCCTCAGCCTCGCCATCGGCGAGTATCCCATGGTCCGCGCGCTGCGCGCGGCCGGCGCGTTGCCGGACGGCACGGGGATCGACTTCCCCGCCGTCTCCCCCATCCACCGCGCCTTCGCGCCCATGGCGCGCGAGCAGCGATACGACGTGGCGGAGATGGCGATCGTCACGGCGCTGCAGGCGCTGGCCTATGGCAAGCCGATCATCCTGCTGCCGGTGACCATCGCGGCGCGCTTCCAGCACCGTTGCATCATCCGCCTCGCACGCCGGCCGGAAATCACGCCGGCGACGCTCGCCGGCAGGCGCATTGGCGTGCGCGCCTACACGCAGACCACGGGGATGTGGGTGCGCGCCCTGCTGGCGGAGGCCGCTGGTCTTGCCGCCGCGCAGTCGCAGTGGTTCACGCAGGAAGGCGCGCATGTTGCCGAATACCCCGACCCACCTTTCGTGACCCGCGTGGCGGAGAACGCGAAGCTGCCCGAATTGCTGGCCGAGGGCGCGATCGACGCCGCCATCCTCGGCAACGACCTGCCCGACGACCCGATGTTTGCGCCCGTCTTCGACGCCCCGCAGCAGGCCGCCGCGGCCTGGTTCGCGCGCACCGGTGTGGTGCCGATCAACCACGTGCTGGTGGCGCGGCACGATGTCGCAACAACGCACGCGCCGCAGCTGTGCGCCGTGGTCGCAGCACTGCACGCCGGCAAGGCCGCCGCGACGCCGGACCTGCTGCCCTTCGGCGAGGCGGCGATGGCGCATTCGCTGGCGCATCTGCTGGACACCTGCCACGCGCAGGGGCTACTGCCCCGAAGGCTCTCGACCGATGAGATATTTGCGCCGGCGCGCGCGCTCGGGCTCGCGTGAGACGGCACCCGGGAGACACCATGAAAAACGTCATCACCCGCAGGGCGCTGCTTGGAGCCGCCGCCACGCTGCTCGCAATGCCGGCCCTGGCGCAACCCGCGCGCCTTCCGAATGGCCCTGTCTCGCTCGTCGTGCCGGTCACGCCGAGCACGGCGCAGGACACTCTGGCACGGATGCTGGCGCCGACCCTGACCGAGATCCTCGGCCAGGCCGTGGTGGTTGAGAACCGCACCGGTGCCTCGGGCGTCATCGGCACCGGCGCGGTGGCGCGCGCCGCGCCGGATGGGCGGATGCTGCTGATGCAGGGGGCCAATTTCGTCATGAGCCCGCCGCTGATCGCGAACCTGCCCTACGACCCGGTGCGTGCCTTCATCCCGATCATCCACGTCGCGGATGGCAATTCGGTCTTGGCCGTGCGACCCGATCTGCCGGTTACCGACCTCGCTTCCTTCGTCTCCCTGGGGAAGTCCCGGCCTGGCGACCTTGACTACGGCTCGCCTGGCAATGGCACGGCGCCGCATATGAGCATGGCGCTGTTCATGCTGTCCGCGGGGATCGAACTGAATCACATCCCGTATCGCGGCACCGCGCCCGCAATCCAGGACCTGCTCGGCAGGCGCATCGCGGCGATGGTGCTGCCGGTGGCGGTGGCGCTGCCGTTGGCACGCGATGGGCAGGTGCGGCTCCTGGCCGTGACCTCGCCCGCCCGCCTGCCTGACCTGCCGGAGGTACCGACCCTGGCCGAATCCGGCTATCCCGGCGCAACCAACACCATCA
This sequence comes from Acetobacterales bacterium, assembly GCA_038323655.1. Taxonomy (GTDB): domain Bacteria; phylum Pseudomonadota; class Alphaproteobacteria; order Acetobacterales; family Acetobacteraceae; genus Humitalea. The sequence goes on from JBBQHE010000072.1 coordinate 7,185, forward strand.
TCTACGGCCTCTACGGCCCGGCCGGCCTGCCCGCGGAACTGGTCGAGCGTATCAACCAGGGGCTCAACGCGTGGCTTCTGCGGCCCGAAACGCGTGCTGCCATCCTCGCCCAGGGCATGGTCGCTGCCGGCGGGCCGCAGCCCGACTTCCAGGCCACGGTCCACAACGAGTTGCGCCGCTGGGCGGATGTGGTGCGCAACGGGCGGATACGTCCCGACTAGATGTTTAGTCCCGGCATTTGATGGATCAGTTTAAGATTGAACCGCTGGGGTTCGGTGTCCAGGATTTGCAGATGGCCTCGTAGGGCGTGAGGCCCTTGAGCGTCTTCAAGCGGCGGCCGAAGTTATACGCGTTGACGACGTCGGTGAGGTAGCGGCGGCGCTGGTCATGCGTCTCGTCGTTGAAGCATTAGACGGTTGCGTCCTAGATCGTGCGGGTCATGCGTTCGACTTGGCCGTTGGTCCAAGGATGGCGTGGCTTGGTCATGCAGTGGCCCAAATCTGGGCAACTGATCGTCACCCGCGTTGGTGCTTCGACGACGCTCGGCGGTGTCCCACCCGCGCAGGCGGCACCCACGGCGAGCACGATCCCCACCGTGGTGCCGTCTCGGCCCACCCCTGCACCGACGGGACCAGCATCGCGCGTCGACCTGCCGATGACGGCGCCCTCGCCGTCGCGGCGCCCAGGATTTCATGACCAACGTCGCCTGGGATACAGATCGGGCGCTGATGAACCCGGTCTACTGCGCGCCCCAAAACCTGACGGCCTCGGCGCCCTTCCGGACCGCCTTCTCGCACCTGCCCCCGGGCCGAGGCTTTGAAACCTCGTGCGACTTTCACCAGCGTGGTGAGGCGCTGCCGCGCCATGGCGCTGAAAGAAACACAGCGGGGCGTGGCCCCCCTCCAGCCCCGCCGGTCGTCACGGCCGCGTCGCCGGCGGGCGCACCGCCTCCAGCGCCTGCGCCGAGGGCTCCAGCGGCGTCAGCGTCTCGCTGCCCGTTCCCGCGGCGCCGACCAGCGTCCAGGTGCCGACAAGCTTTCCATCGGGCTGCAAGGTATAGATGCCGATGCCCGGCTGTTGTGCCGCGCCATAGACCACGGCGAAGTTATGGCCCGCGACCATGCCGACGCCCTGGATCAGCCGTCCCGCAACGCGCCAGATGATGGCGAAGCTGGCGGTGCCGACCTGTTCCAGGTCGGCGGTGCCGCCATAGGGCGTCCCGTCGAGGTTCTGCCCCTCGACGGTATAGGCGCCGGAGCGTTGCGCCGCGGCCGGCTGGGCAAGCAGGGCCCCGAGGGCGAGGGTCAGCAAAACAAGGCGCATGGTCGGGCAATCCTGAGGCAACGTTGGCGGTCAGGTGCGGCCGCGGCGCGGTCGCGTCAACCGCCGGTCACTTCACCGTGGCCACGCGCAGGGCATTGGTGGTGCCAGGTGTCCCGAAAGGCACGCCCGCGGTCACCACGATTTCCTGCCCGTGCTTGGCGAAGCCTTCGGTCACCGCGGCGCGCAGGGCCTTGCTGACCATGTCGGTCATGCTGTGCGCCTCGGCGGTGACGGTCGGGTGGACGCCCCAGATCACCGCCATGCGCCGCGCCGTGGTTTCCGAGATCGTGAGCCCCAGGATCGGGCAGCTTGGCCGTTCCCGCGCGACCCGCAGCGTGGTGCTGCCGGTGGCCGAGAAGGTGGCGATGGCCTCGGCCCCGATGGTCTGGGCGACCTGGCGGGCGGCTGCGGCGATGGCGCCGGCGCTGGTGCGCTCGGGCTCGTTGCGGGCGGCGTCGGTCATGCGCCGCCAGTCGGGGTCGCTCTCCACCCGCGCCACGATGCGGTCCATGATGTTCACCGCCTCAAAAGGGTATTGCCCGGCGGCGGTCTCGGCCGAGAGCATCACCGCATCGGCCCCGTCGAAGACCGCGGTCGCCACATCGGAAGCCTCGGCGCGGGTGGGGCTGGGGGCGGTGATCATGCTCTCCAGCATCTGGGTCGCCACCACCACCGGCTTGCCCAGGGCGCGGGCGGCGCGGACGATGCGCTTCTGCACCAACGGCACATCCTCGGTCGGCATTTCCACGCCGAGGTCGCCGCGCGCGACCATTACGCAATCGGCCAAGGCCAGGATGCCGTCCAGATTCTCGACCGCCTGGGGTTTTTCCATCTTCACCATGACCCAGGCGCGGCCGGCGCAGATCGCCTGGCATTCGGCCACGTCCTCGGGGCGCTGCACGAAGGACAGGCCGATGTATTCGATGCCCAGCGGCAGCACGAAGTCCAGATCCGCCCGGTCCTTCTCGGTCAGCGCGGGGATGGCCAGGGCCACGTCGGGCACGTTCACCCCCTTGCGGTCGGAGAGCGCGCCGCCGAGCACCACCTCGGTTTCCAGATGGTCCTCGCGCTGGCGCAGCACGCGCAGCTTCAGCTTGCCGTCATCCAGCAGCAGATGCGTGCCGATGCCGGCGGCGGCCAGGATTTCGGGGTGCGGCAGTTGCACCCGCCGCACATCGCCGGGGCTGGGCGACAGATCCAGCCGGAAGTTCTGCCCCGCCACCAGTTGTACCCGCCCCGCCTGGAACTTGCCGACCCGCAGCTTCGGCCCCTGCACATCGGCCAGGATACCGATCGGGCGGCCGAACTTGCGTTCCACATCGCGGATCATGGCGATGCGGGCGGCGTGGTCCTCGTGGCTGCCGTGGGAGAAATTCAGCCGGAACACATCGGCGCCGGCCTGGAAAAGCCGGCCGATGACCTCGGGCGTGGCCGAGGCCGGCCCGAGGGTCGCGATGATCTTTGTCCGCCGGCGGCGGCGCAGCGGCAGGCGGGCGGCCATGCGGGGCATTCCTGTTGGCGAGGGGCTGGGGGGCGATGCTGCCAGGTCGGGTCGCAGCGCCGCGGGGGGCAGGGCGAAGAGCCGGGAAACCTCATCCACCCTGTCCGCCGGCACGCGTCGCCACTGGCTCACCGCGGCGGTGGAGATGCCCAGCGCCCCGGCGATGCGGGTCACGGCGCCGCGTTGGGCAAGGATGGCTTCGAGGGTTGGGTCGCGCATGAGGCCACCTTACACGCAGTAAGCCATGCTGCAAGCGCGACGTCGGGAGGCTTACTTTTGCTAAGTCTTGTCTCTTTCTCTGGCCAAGCCCGGAACGACGCGCCAGGTAATACCGTTGTGGTCGTCCTGCTGATGCCGGTGCTGCCGGTCGCCGCGATCTTCACGGCGTTCGGCAGCGCCGATCTGCTGGCGCTGATCTGTACCTGCTTCACCGTCTGGGCGGTGGGGGGCCGTCTGCTGCCAGCCGGGCTGCGCCAGGTGGCGCAACCGCGCTTCACGGCGGAAACCCTTTTGGGCAGCACCGACCCCGCGGCCGTGATCCTCGTGCGGGAACGGGGCTTGGCCAACCTGGCGCTCGGCGCCCTCGGCGTGCTGTCGATGGCGGTCCCGGCCTGGGCGGTCCCGGCCTGGGCGCTGCCGGCGGCCTTCGCGGGCGGAATATTGCTGGCCTTTGCCGGCACCGGCCACCCCCGCTGCCCCGGGCGGACCCCGGACCAGACCACGGCGATGGTCACCAACCTGTTCGCCGCCGCGGTGCTGGCGGGCTTCGTGCTGGCGACCGTGCTGGGGTGCGGGTCGGTCATGTAATCAGGAAGGCCCTGATGTCGTTCACATTCGTCAGCGTCGGCCCGGTTGTCACCAGGTCGTCCAAGGCCCCGAAGACGCCAAAACTGTCATGCGCGCCAAGCCGCCCCGCAGGGTCCACGCCGAGCGTGCGCGCCCTGAACAATGTATCGGGGGTGGCGATGGCCCCGGCGTTGTCCTCCGACCCGTCGATCCCGTCGGTGTCGCCCATCAGCGCCCAGATGCGCGGATGCCCGGCCAGGGCCAATGTCGCGCCCAGCAGGCATTCGCCATTGCGCCCGCCGCGCCCGCCCAGGGCGCCCCCCAGCGTCACCGTCGTCTCCCCGCCCGACAGCAGCACGCAGGGGCCGGCCAGGGGGTGGCCGTGTTCGGCGGCCGACAGGGCGATGCCCGCCAGCACCTTGCCGACGATGGCGGCCTCGCCTTCCAGCGCATCGCCCAGAATCAGCGCGGCCAGGCCCCGGCGCCGCGCCTCGGCGGCCGCGGCCTCCAGTGCCATGCGCGGGGTGGCGATCATGCGATAGTCGGCGCGCGACAGCCGGGCATCGCCCGGTTTGGGTGTTTCCTCGGCCGCCTGGGCCAGGTGCGCGGCGACGGCAGGCGGGGGCTTGATGCGGTAGCGCGCCAGGATGGCCCGGGCTTGCGCAAAGGTGCTGGGGTCGGCGACCGTCGGCCCCGAGGCGATGACCGTCGGGTCATCCCCCGGCACGTCGGAAATCGCCAAGGTCACCACCCGCGCCGGCCAGGCGGCCGCGGCCAGGCGCCCGCCCTTGATCGCCGACAGGTGGCGGCGGACGCAGTTCATCTCATGGATCGTGGCGCCGCAGGCCAGCAGGTCGCGGTTCACCGCCTGCTTGTCGGCCAGGGTCAGCCCCGGCGCCGGCAGGGCCAGCAGCGCCGATCCGCCGCCCGAGATCAGCGCCAGCACCAGGTCATCGGCGGTCAAGCCAGCGACCAACGCCAGCATCCGCCCGGCGGCGGTGGCCCCGGCGGCATCCGGCACGGGGTGCGAGGCCTCGACCACCTCCACCCCCGCGGTCGGGTATCCGTGGCCGTAGCGGGTGACGACCAGGCCGGTGACGCCAGGCCAGACGGCCTCCACCGCCGCTGCCATGACGGCCGCGGACTTGCCGGCGCCGACCACCACGACCCGGCCCGCCGGGCGGTCGGGCAGGTGGCGCGCCAGCACCACCCGCGGGTCGGCGGCGGCGATGGCGGCGTCAAAGATGGCGCCCAGGGCGTCGCGGGCGGCGTCATCGGTCCAGGTCATGGCGTCTCTCCCCCTTTGTGGCGGAGGGTAGCGGCCAGACCGGCGGGTGCCAGTACGGCCAGGATTTCGGCACTCGCCCGGGCGCGATGCGCCTCGGCCGCCGCGCGGGCGGCGGGCGGATCGGCGGCGCCGATCGCGGCCAGGATGGCGGCGTGTTCGCGGCCCGAGGCCACGGGTTCGGGCCGCAGGGCGGCGGTCAGGCTGCGGGCGCGCTGGGCCTGGTCGGCGGCGGTTTCCGCCAGTCGTGCCAGCTTCGGGTTGCCCGAACCCTGCATCAGCGCGCGGTGGAAGGCATCATCTGCCGCGGCCCAGGCGGCGCGGTCGCCGCGCGCCAGGGCGTGGCCCATGGCCTCGGTGGCTGTCGCCATGACCTCCAGCGCCGCATTCCAGCGCCGGGCCAGCAGGGCGGCAGCGGCGCCTTCCAGCGCAATCAGCACTTCATAGGTCTGGCGCAGGTCCTCTGGCGCGATCGGCACCACCCGCACGCCGCGGCGGGGCAGCACCTGTACCAGGCCTTCGTGTTGCAAGCGCACCAGCGCCTCATGTACGGGGGTGCGACTCATGGCCAGTTGGTCGGCGATGGCCTGTTCGGCGGTGTCCTGGCCGGGCGGCAGGCTGCCGTCCAGGATGCTGGCCTTCAGCGCGGCATAGGCGGCATCGGCCAGGCCCGGGCGCGTGGCGGGCGCGGCGGGGGTGACGCGACGTCCGGGCGTCTTGACTTCCATACCAGATGCCATACCAGAACCGCGTCCCAAGATCAGCAGGTCTTCATCATGCGCCAGCATCGCATCGCCGCCATCCCCGGGGATGGCATCGGCAAGGAAGTCGTCCCCGCCGCCGTCGAGGTGCTCCGCGCCCTGGCCGCTCGCGATGGCGGCTTTGCCATCCAGACCACCGATTTCGACTGGGGCAGCGACTATTACCGCGCCCATGGGGTGATGATGCCGGCAGATGGCCTGGCAACGCTGAAGCTCTTCGATTCCATCCTGTTCGGCGCGGTCGGTGACCCCAACCTGCCCGATGACCTGACGCTCTGGGGCCTGCGGCTGAAGATCTGCCAGGGCTTCGACCAGTATGCGAATATCCGCCCGACGCGCGTCCTGCCCGGGCTGCAATCCCCGCTGCGCGACCTGCCGGCGACCGGCTTCGACTGGCTGATCGTGCGGGAGAACTCCGAGGGCGAATACGCCGGCCACGGCGGCCGCGCCCATCGCGGCCATCCGGAGGAGATCGCCACCGAGACCTCCATCTTCACCCGCGCCGGCGTCACCCGCATCATGCGATACGCTTTTGCGGCGGCCGCGGCGCGTCCCCGCCGCTTGTTGACGGTCGTGACAAAATCCAACGCCCAGCGCCACGGCATGGTGCTGTGGGATGAGATCGCCGCCGAGGTCGCCGCCGAATTCCCGACCGTCACCTGGCAGAAGGAACTCGTGGACGCGATGGCCGCCCGCATGGTGCGCCGGCCGGGCAGCATCGACACCGTGGTCGCGACCAACCTGCATGCCGATATTCTGTCGGACCTGGCGGGCGCGCTGGCGGGGTCGCTCGGCGTGGCGCCGACCGGGAACGTGAACCCCGAACGCGCCTTCCCGTCGATGTTCGAGCCCATTCATGGCTCGGCCTTCGACATCATGGGCCGCGGCATCGCCAACCCCATCGGCACCTTCTGGTCGGCGGCGCTGATGCTGGAACACCTGGGCGAGGCCCCCGCCGCCGCCGCCCTGATCGCTGCGATCGAGAAAGTCACGCTGGACGGCCGCGCCCTGCCGGCCGACTTGGGCGGGCGCGCCACCACCGCCGAAGTGACCGCCGCGGTGATCGCCGCCATCGAGGGACGCAACGCATAATCCGCCGCACGATCCTGGCCCTGTCCCTGCTGGCCTCCCCAGCATCTGCCTTCCCCGACCGCCCGATCACCATCACCGTGCCCTTCGCGGCCGGCAGCCCGACCGACACCATCGCCCGCCTGACCGCCGAGGCCATGGCGCGCGACCTGGCCAGCCCCGTGGTGGTGGAAAACGTGACCGGCGCCGGCGGCGCCATCGCCGCCAATCGCGTGGCCCAGGCCCGGCCCGATGGCCATACGCTGCTGATCCACCACATCGGCCACGCGACCTCGGCCACGCTGTCTCGCCGCCTGCCTTATGACGTGCAGACCAGTTTCGTGCCGCTGGGGCTGGTGTCGGATGCCGCCATGACCATTGTGACCCGGCCGGACTTCCCGGCCGAGGATCTGCGCGGCCTGGTCGCCATCATGCAGGCCCGGCGGGATGCGCTGAACCTCGGCCATTCCGGCCTGCCCGGCTTTGAGATGAGCACCTGGCACGGGCTCCATGCCCCGCGCGGTACCCCGCCCGAAGTCGTGGCGCGCCTCAACCGCGCGATCCGCGCCGCCATGGCCGATGACCGGCTGCGGACGCGCTTTGGCAAATTGCAGACCCAGGTGGCGACGCCCGAAGAGGCGGACCCCGCTTATCACGCCCGTTTCCTGGCGGCCGAGGTGGCCAAATGGCGGGTCGCGATCCAGGCCGCGGGGGAATATGCCGGCTGAGCGTTTTCCCTGGTATTCGTTGGGCTTTTCGGCTTTCGGACAAATCGCCATGGCGCGCCCCTCCTTTCCCGGGCGGGGTGCGTTGTAGCGGGTTATCGTCCTTTTGTAAGGAAAATAATCAGGCGTGCAGCCCCGGGGCCTCCTGCCCCGTCCGCGCCACATACTCGCTGTACCCCCCGCCATACTGGTGCACGCCCTCCGGCGTCAGCTCCAGCACCCGGTTCGACAGCGCCGCCAAAAAATGCCGGTCGTGGGAGACGAACAGCATCGTCCCCTCATACTGCGACAGCGCCGCGATCAGCATTTCCTTGGTCGCCATGTCCAGGTGGTTCGTCGGCTCGTCCAGCACCAGAAAGTTGGGCGGGTCGTAGAGCATGCCCGCCATCACCAGCCGCGCCTTTTCCCCGCCTGAGAGCACCCGGCAGCGCTTTTCCACCTCATCGCCGGAAAAGCCGAAGCAGCCGGCCAGCGCCCGCAGCGACCCCTGGGCCGCCATGGGGAACTGGTCTTCCAGCCACTGGAAGACCGTGCGGTCGCCGTCCAGCAGCTCCATCGCGTGCTGCGCGAAATAGGCGAGCTTGACGCTTCCACCAACCGAGACGGTGCCCTGGTCCGGCGTCGTCGCGCCCATCACCAGCTTCAGCAGGGTGGATTTGCCGGCACCATTCACCCCCAGCACGCAGCACCGCTCACGCCTGCGGATCAGCATGTCCAGCCCTTCGTAGATCACCCGGCTGCCGTAGCGTTTGTGCACGCCCTTCAGGTTCACCACATCATCGCCCGACCGCGGTGCCGGCAAAAAGTCGAAGGACACGGTCTGGCGGCGCTTGGGCGGTTCCACGCGGTCGATCTTGTCCAGCTTCTTCACCCGGCTCTGCACCTGGGCGGCGTGGGAGGCGCGGGCCTTGAAGCGTTCGATGAACTTGATTTCCTTGGCCAGCATCGCCTGCTGGCGTTCGAACTGCGCCTGCTGCTGCTTTTCGGCCAGCGCCCGCTGCTGTTCATAGAACTCGTAGTTCCCGGCGTAGGTGGTCAGGCTGCCGCCGTCGATTTCCACCACCCGGTTGATGACGCGGTTCATGAAGGCGCGGTCGTGCGAGGTCATCAGCAGCGCGCCGTCATAGCCGCGCAAAAAACCCTCCAGCCAGATTAGGCTTTCCAGGTCGAGGTGATTCGAGGGTTCGTCCAGTAGCATCACATCCGGCCGCATCAGCAGGATGCGGGCGAGCGCCACGCGCATTTTCCAGCCGCCCGAGAGCGCGCTGACGTCGGTCTCCATCATCTCCTGGCTGAAACTGAGCCCCGCAAGGACTTCCCGCGCCCGGCCCTCAAGTGCGTAGCCGCCGAGCGCGTCGAAGCGGGCCTGCACCTCGCCGAAGCGTTCCAGGATGGTGTCCAACTGGTCGAACTGGTCGGGGTCGGCCATGGCGGCTTCCAGCGACGCCAGTTCGGCGGCCACGGTGCTGACGTCGCCCGCGCCATCCATCACCTCGGCGACGGCGCTGCGGCCCGACATCTCGCCCACATCCTGGCTGAAGAAGCCGATGGTCACGCCGCGATCGACCAGCACCAGGCCCTCGTCGGGCTGTTCCTCGCCGGTGATCATGCGGAAGAGCGTGGTCTTGCCGGCGCCGTTGGGGCCGACCAGGCCGGTCTTCTCGCCGCGTTGCAAGGCAGCGGAGGCCTCGATGAAGAGGAGTTGCTGGCCGTTCTGACGGCTGATGTTGTCGAGGCGGATCATGCAGGCCCAGGGGAAGTCTCGCTGCGGCTTATGCCACGGGCGGCGCGGCTGCACAGGGCGGGCGCGGAAACCCCGCGCGACCCTGATGCGTTGCCAGGGCATGAATGAAACACCAGAGCCGATCCACGCCCCCGACAGCCCGACCGGCGTCCGCCAAGGCAAGGGCGGGCGAAAGCTGCGCCGTGTGCTGTGGGTTTCGATGGCGCTGGCGGCGGTGGCTCTGGTTGTGACCTGGATGGTCGTCGGCCGGTAGGCCGGCGCTCCCCCGGCCCAGAACCGACGACCGGCTTGCCGTTACGACGGTGTCGTGGACGTCGCGCGCGCGGGCCTGGGCCTGCGCCGCAGGGCGACCGACCATCGTTGCTGCCAGACGAGCCTCGCCGCGGCCGCCGCAACCAGGACGCAAAGCGCCACCTTGGAGATTGTCCCCATGCTGCCATCGATCAGCAGCGCATGGATGATGCTGCCGAGGACGACCATGAGGCCGAGGGCGAGGTGACACAGGCGCCAGTGCAACGGTCGCATGCGACGGCGGAAGGTCGCGACCAGGGCGGCCGCGAAGGCGGCCCACATGGCGATAACGCCCCAGGCCGAGAAGGACGTCGGCGACCGGAACAGGAGGGCGTCGACCACGTCCGGCGGGCTGGTCAGCCACAGGCCGCCGACATGGAGCGTAACCGCCGTCACCAGCCCGGCCCCGACCAGGGCATGCAGATGGCGCGCGCGGCGGGCGGGCAGGCCTGGCAGGCCGCCGCCCGCCAGCAGCGGCTGGAGCAGGAGCAGCGCGAGCCCGACCACCCCCGCCAGGCCCCCGACGATGTAGACGGGATCACGCCAGGCCAGTACCGGGCTGGTGGCCGCGATCACGACCGGCACGGTCAGCGCCGCGGCCAGCGCGGCCCAGATGGCGACGGACCGCACCCGGCGCGTGTCGACTACGCCTGGCGCAGGACGAAGTGCGCGGTCAGGTTCGTATCGCGCGCGCTGCGCAAGACGGGGCGCAGAAAGACGGTCTGGAACCCGTTGCCGTCGTGTTCCTGGTCGTAGGCGACGTGGCCGTGCGCCTGGCCGAAGGCAGGCACGATCTGCGGCATTTCAATCCGGTACACGCCGTTGGCGTCGGTCAGCGTTGCGCCGTGGCTATGCGGGTCGCGCTCGTGCCCCTCGGTGGTATGCGCCCAGACCTGGATGCGCACCCGCGGCAGGGGGGCGCCATCACCGGCGCGGCGGACCGTGCCGGTCAGCCAGAATCCGCCACCGCCGATGCGACTGACGACCGGCGCGCCGGGCAGGTAGTTGTTCGCGCCGCCCCGCATGGTTGGCGTCGGCGCCAGGTCCTGCGCGCGCAGCGGGGCGAAGCGCGCACCGAGCGTCGCCAGGCCGACCGTGGCGGCACCGGTGAGGAGGAGTGTACGGCGAGGCTGGATCGGCTGGGTCATCGTTGTCTCACCTTTCGTCGCATGGGGGCTGGCGCAGGCTGGCCCCGTGCGTGTCGGACCAGGGCACGACATGCACCGCCTCATTGCCAGTTGATGTGGGGTGGGGCGGGCGTGGGGTAAACTACCAGGGCGGTGACGGCTCAGGGCCATTGGCGCTTGGCGGACGGGTGAAGCGATGGCTGG
>JBBQHE010000073.1:0-17964 GCA_038323655.1 Acetobacterales bacterium
TGCCCCGCCCTGGCTCCAGAGTCGGTTCACGCCGCGGTCGATGCCGAGCGGGGCCAGGTTGCGTTCAAAAATCTCGTTCCAGTTGCCGACGGCCTTGATGGCATTGACCATCCAGCGGTTGTCGATCCCGAGCATGGCGCCGAACCCGCCCGAGACGCCCAGAAGGCGCTGCGTACCGGGATCGTTGCTGGTCAGGCGGCTGTCCACATTGGCGGCGGTGATGCCCTGCTCCTCGGCCTCGATCAGGCCGAAGGCGACCCAGCGGACGATTTCGAGCCAGCGTTGGTCGCCCTGGGCCACCACGGGCGAGTAGGGTTCCTTGGACAGCACCTCAGGCAGCAGGATGAAGTCGCGCGGGTTGGGTGCGCGCTGCAAGGTGCCGGCCAGCGCCCCGCGGTCCCAGTTCATCGCATCGCAGCGGCCGCTGAACAGGGCCTGGAAAATCTCCTCCAGGTTCTGCATGACGAGCGGCGTGATGCGGATGCCGGCGGCGCGCCCGAAGTCGCCGACGATCAGCTCGTTGGTCGATCCGGTCTGCACGCAGACCGTCGCCCCATCCAGCCCGCGGGCCGAGGTCAGGCCCGGCTGGCGCCGCGCCAGGAAGCCTGCGCCGTCGTAGTAGATGATGGCGGGGAATTCGAGGCCGAGCTGCACATCCCGCACGAAGGTGAAGGTCGTGTTGCGGCTGAGCACGTCGATTTCGCCTGACTGCAACGCGGTGAATCGCGCCTGCGCGGAATAGGGCGTGAAGCGCACCTTGTTCGGGTCGCCCAGCACGGCGGCGGCCAGCGCGCGGCAGAAATCGGCATCGAAGCCGCGCCAGACGCCCTGGCTGTCGGGCACCGAGAAGCCGGGCGTGCCCTGCGACACGCCGCAGCGAATGTGGTCGCGGGCGCGGATACCGTCGAACACGGGCGTCGCACCGCGCACCGCCGTCGCGGGAGCGGCGGGGGCCTGCGCCGCGGCCAGCCCCGGCAGCAACAGCAGGGGCGATGCCAGCACGGCAGCGCGAAGTGTCTTCAGCATTCTGTCTGTCCCATTCTTGGTGAAAGCATCAAAGCCCGTGGTCGGACGGTTGGAAACCATCCATTTCAATCGGCGCCGGACGCCCGGCCAGAGCATCGGCGACAATCCGGCCCGATGCCATGGCAAGCGTAAAGCCCAGCGCCCCTTGCCCCACGTCCAGCAGCAGGTTTGGCAGTCCCGGCACCGGCCCCAGGATCGGCGCGCTGGTCGGCGTGGCCGGGCGCAGCCCGGTCCAGGGCCCGATCCGCGTCCAATCGGCAGCGTCGGGAAAGGCGGCGCGGGCTTCTCGCACCAGCAGGTCCAGCCGGTCGGGGCGGATGGTGGTGTCGTGCCCCACGAGGTCGGCCATGCCGGCCACCCGCAGCCGGGCGCCGAGGCGGGCATAGACCACCTTGCGGGCTGCATCGGTCACGCTGATCCGCGGGGCGGCGGCGGCATCGGTCACCGGCAGGGTCAGGCTGTAGCCCTTCAGCGGATAGAGCGGCAGCGCGATGCCGAGCGGCCACAGCAGCGCCCCCGCGGCGGCCCCGGCGGCGAGGACGAAGGCATCAGCCTCCATCGCACCCGCCGGCGTCATCGCCGCGCGCAGCCTACCCCCTTGGGCGACCAACTGACTGACCGGCGTGGCCCAGCGAAAGCGCACGCCCAGGCGCTGGGTCAGAATGTCGGACAGGCCGAGGCAGAAGGCCCGGCAATCGCCCGCTTCCTCATCCGGCGTGTGGATGCCGCCAACCAGGCGATGGCCGATCCGTGCCAGCGAAGGTTCCAGCGCCAGGACCTGCGCCGTATCCAGCGCCGCCTGGGTGCAGCCCAGGGTCGCCTGGAACGCCATCAGCGCCTTCGCACCATCGAAACTGGCCTGGTCGGAAAGCACCACCAACTTGCCCGAGCGGGCGTAGGAAAAATCCAGCCCCTCCTCCTGCACGAGCGCATGCACCAGCCCGCGCGAAAGGGCCGACAGCCGCAGCAGGCGCCGCGTGGTCAGGTCCGCCATCGCCGGGGTGCAGGCAGCGAGGAACCGCAGGCCCCAGCGCCATTGCACCGGGTCCAACCGGGGGCGGAACCGCATCGGGCTGTCGGGGTTCAGCAGCCAGCCGGGGATCTTCGGAATCACCCCGGGCCCTGCCAGGGGGGCAACGTAGGAATAGGAAAGCTGCCCGCCGTTGGCGAAGGAGGCCTCGCGCGCCGCTTCCGGATTGCGTTCGACGATCGTCACCGCATGACCGTCGCGGGCCAGGGCATAGGCGGCGCAGAGTCCGGTGACCCCGGCGCCCAGAACGATCACTTCCATGGCGCGCATCCTCGGGGGCGGCGCGGCGCTTGTCGAACCTGGTGGCGCACACATCCTGCCGCGCCGGGCCGGCACTGCCTCCGGCTTGGGCAGAAGCGGCCTATAGCGCGGCCCAAAGGCCTTCGGGGATCTCGGTTGCCAGCAGCGCCAGGTTGGCCGCGACTTCCCCGGGCCGCTGGTGCCCCGCCACGACGCCGACCACGCCTGGCTGGCGTAGCGGAAATTGCAGCGCGGCCGCGGGCAGGCTGACGCCAAAATCCGCGCAGACGCGCTCCATCCTGGCCACGCGGGCGAGGATTTCGGGCGGCGCCGGCTGGTACTGCCAGCGGGCGCCGGGGATGGCGCCAGTCGCGAGCAGCCCCGTCTCGAAAGGGGCCGCCACCACCACGGCGATGCTGTGGGCCGCGCAATAGGGCAGCAATTCACCCAGCGCGCCCCGGTGCAGCAGGCTGCATTCGCCGGCCAGCATCACCGCATCGAAGGATGCCGCCCGCAACAACCGTAGCGCCGCCGTGGGGTCGCGCATGGCGACGCCGATCGTGCGCAAGGTGCCCGCAGCGCGCAGGCGCAAAAGCACCGAAATGGCGCCCGCCATCGCCGCGGCATAGCGGGTTTCGTAGTCGGCGCCGTGGATCTCGGGGATCAGGTCATGCAGGAACAGCAGGTCCAGGTGATCGAGCCCGAGATTGGCCAGGGAGGTCGCGATGCTGCGTTCCGTGCCGGCGGCGCTGTAGTCGAAGACCTCCCGCCCATCCACGACAAAGCGCCCGGTCTTGCTGCTGACGGCGAAGTCTCCGCGCGGCTTGCCGCGCAGGAAGGCGCCCAGGCGCTTCTCGCTCTCACGCGCGGCGTAAAGCGCCGCCGTGTCGAAGTACCGCAAGCCCGCATCCCAGGCCGCCTGCTGCACCGCCCGCACGTCGCCAGCACTCGCCAGGCTGCCGCCGCCGATGCCGAGCCGCGCCAGGCTGATGCCGGTTGTGCCGATCGCGACCCTATCCTGTCCCCGCATCGTCGCAGCCTTCCCGGTCGCTGCTCCGCCGTGCCCGGCGCCTGCAGGAGGCGCATAAAACACGGATGCCGCGCTTGTGCCCATGGGGCGCGCCTCACACGGGCGACTCTTGACGGCTGCGGCGGGGACGCGGAATGTTCGGCGTAAGATATGAGTGTTGTCGGCGGGGAAACGAGGCCTATGGACATGACACGGCGCGCGGCCGCGGAGTGCTTCGGCACCTTCTGGCTGGTTTTTGGCGGCTGCGGCAGTGCGGTTCTGGCTGCCGGCTTCGCTTCCACCCCCTTCGTCGGCATCGGCTTCGTCGGCGTCTCGCTGGCCTTCGGCCTGACGGTGCTGAACATGGCCTATGCGGTCGGCCATATCTCCGGCGGGCATTTCAATCCGGCCGTCACCGCGGGGCTGGTCGCCGCGGGGCGGTTCAAGGCGTCGGACATGCTGCCCTACTGGGCGGCACAGGTTGCGGGCGCCATCCTGGCCGCGGCGGCCCTGTACATGATCGCAAGCGGGCGGGAAGGGTTTTCCCTGGCCGGCGGCTTCGCCTCCAACGGCTACGGCGCGCTCAGCCCCGGCAAATACACGATGCTGGCATGCCTGATTATGGAGGTACTGGCCACCTTCTTCTTCCTGGTCATCATCCTGGGCGCCACCTCCTCCAAGGCGCCGGCCGGCTTCGCGCCGATCCCGATCGGCCTCGGGCTGACGCTGATCCATCTGATCAGCATCCCGGTGACCAATACCTCGGTGAACCCGGCGCGTTCGATCGCACCGGCACTCTTTGCCGGCGGGGACTATATCGGGCAGCTGTGGCTGTTCATCGCCGCACCGATCATCGGCGCTGTGCTCGCCGGGATCGCCTCGCGCTGGCTGCAGAAGGAATAGCGGGCGGCGTTCAGCCCGCCTCCTCGGCATAGGGGTTTTCGCTGCCGCGCAGCTGCACTCTGATCGGCACGCCGGGCATGTCGAACTTTTCTCGGAACGCGTTGACCATGTAGCGCTGCCAGTCTTCCGGCAGCGTCTCCGCCCGCGTGCCAAACACCACGATTGTCGGCGGGCGCGCCTTTGGCATGGTGAGGTAGCGCAGCTTGATCCGCCGCCCATCCACCAGCGGCGGCTGGTGCCGCTCCTTCAGGATTTCGAACCATCGGTTCAATTCACCGGTGCCGATGCGGCGGTTCCAGCGGTCATAGGCCGCGCGCACCGCGGGCATCAGCTTGTCCACGCCCGCACCGGTCGCGGCACTCATCGGCACCACGGGGATGCCCTTGAGCTGCGCCAGCGACGTCTGCAGCACATCCTCGACCGCGCGGCGGGCGACGTTGCGGTCGGGCACCGCATCCCATTTGTTCAGGGCCAGCACGATGGCGCGGCCTTCGCGTTCGGCCAGGCGGGCGATGTTCAAATCCTGCTGTTCCAGCCCGAGCATGGCGTCCAGCACCAGGATCGCGACCTCGCATTCCTTCAACGCGCCGATGCTGGCGCCGGTGGACATTTTTTCGAGGTTCTCCTCGACCCGCGCCTTTTTCCGCAGCCCGGCGGTGTCCACCAGCCGCACCTTGCCGCCGGTCGCATCGGTCCATTCCACCGCCACGGCATCGCGCGTCAGCCCGGGCTCGGGGCCGGTGATCATGCGTTCCTCGCCGACCAGCGCGTTCAGCAGCGTGGACTTGCCGGCGTTCGGCCGGCCGACGATCGCCAGGCGCAGGGGCCGGTCCTTCTCGCCCCGCTCGGGTTCCTCGTCCGGCAGCAGGGCGACGATGGCGTCGAGCAGCCCGCCAAAGCCCTCGCCATGCTCGGCGGAGACGGCGATGGGGTCGCCGAGACCCAGTTCATAGGCCTCCATCGCCAGGTTCGCGCCGCCGCGGCCCTCGGCCTTGTTGGCGATCAGGATGACGGGGGCGGGCACCTTGTGCATGCGGCGGGCGAAGGCGCGGTCGGTCGGCGTCAGCCCCTGGCGGGCATCGACGACGAACAGGATGATGTCCGCCTCGCGGATCGCAGTTTCCGAACTGGCGCGCATGCGGCCGGGGATGGTGTAGGGGTCGGCTTCCTCCAACCCCGCGGTGTCCAGCAGGATGATCGGCCGCCCGCCCAAGGTGGAGGGCGCTTCCTTGCGGTCGCGAGTGACGCCCGGCGTGTCATCGACCAGCGCCAGGCGCCGCCCGGCCAGCCGGTTGAAGATGGTGGATTTGCCGACATTGGGCCGGCCGACGATGGCGATGCGCGTGGTCATACGGGCTGCCATACAGGAAACCGGCGCCACGGGGGTAGGCCGGTCCGACGGGTGGCACCATGGCTGCCATGCGTGCCGGGGACGATCAGCGCCGAAGCCCCGTGGCTGGGCGATCGCGCTTTGCCGCACCCGCAGGGTGCCTGCGTATCCGCCATCCGCACCGGCGTCCCCGCCACGCGTTTGCGCCAGATCATGGTCTGGCGACCGCTGATGCCTTACATACGCGTCATAAGGAAACGTCGAGGAACAGCCCATGTCCGACTCCGTTCTCGCCGCCCGCCGCGCGGGGCTTGAGGAAGCCTTCTTCGCACAGCAGAACGCGGAGCTTCTCAACAAGGTCCGCGAGGCGGATGCGCAAAAGTTGCGCCGAGACGCGCTCGCCGCGGCGACCGGTATCGTGGACGAGACCGTGCTGGCGCGGCTGGAGCAGCTGAAGATCGGCACCGGCACACTCGCGGCGCTGACCCTGGTGCCCATGGTGCTTGTCGCCTGGGCCGATGGCGCGATTTCCGATGAGGAGAAGCGGGCCGTCCTGGCCGGTGCGACCGAGGCGGGCATGGCCGCGGGCTCCCCCGGGCTTGATCTGCTGGAAGCCTGGCTGCGTGTGCGGCCGTTGCCGGCCCTGTTCCAGGCCTGGAAAGACTACGTGCAAGCGCTCGTGGGCACGATGAGCCCGGCGGAACGGGCCTCCTTGGAATCGAGCGTGCTGGCCCAGACGCGGGCGGTGGCCGCCGCCGCGGGGGGCTTCCTCAGCCTGACTTCGCCCATCTCAGCCGCGGAGACGGCCTTGCTCCAGGAGCTGGCGCAGGCCTTTCGTCAGGCCTGACACGCCCCAGGGGCCGGGGGCGGCGGGGTTCCCCGCAGGCGCGCGGTCAGCTGCGGAAGCTGACCAGCGTCGCGTCGTCGGTCGCAAGGTACAGGTTGGACCCGACCACCGCGCCCGGCAGCGTCACGCTGCCCGGCAGGCGCAGGCGCCCGGCGATGCGCCCCTGTTCCGGATCGACCAGCAGCGCCTCGCCCTTGCTGCCCGGGACGATGATGCGGCCGCCGGCCACGATGGGGCCCGCGAAGTTGGCGCGGTCCCATTCCGCCTCGCGGCCGGGTGGCGCCGGGTCAAGCGGCAGGATCCAGCGGATACGGCCATCGGTGCGGGACAGGCAGACCAGCGTGCCCTGCAGGCTGACCAGGAAGACCCAGTCGCCGACCACGGCCGGCGTTTCGGTGCTGCCGACATCGCGTTCCCAGATACGCCGCCCGGTTCGCAGGTCCACAGCCAAGGTGGTGCCGGACAGGGCGGTCGCGAAGACCCAGCCATCGTCGATCACCGGCATGCCCCGGATGCCGGAGAAATCGGTCAGCCCCGAGCGGCCGGAGGAGCCGAGGCCCTCGCTCCAGGACACGCGCCCGTCGGCGGCGCGCAGCCCCGTCAACTCGCCCGAGGCGAAGCCCGCGACCACGATCTCGCCCTCGATCGCCGGGGTCGGCAGGCCGAAGGGCACGGCCGGGGTGGGCGGCGAGCGATGGGTCCAGAGTCGCCGCCCGTCCTCGGTGGATAGCGCCAGCAACTGGTTTTCGATGATCGGCACGAACAGCCGGTTGCCGAGCAGCGCCGGGGCGCCGCGGGCCGGCGTCGGCAGCCGGGCGCGCCAGATCACCTGGCCATTGGCCGCATTCAGCGCCAGCACCTCGGCCAGGCCCGTGGCGACATAGACGCGGTCGCCCTCGATGATGCAGCCGGCGCCGACGTTCCCGGCGTCGTCCTCGTCGGGGCGGGTGTCGCGGCGCCAGCGCTGGCCACCGCGCACGGGGTCGAAGGCCGAGACAATGCCGAAGGCATCGGCCACGACCACGAGATCGCCCGAGACCACGGGGCCGGTCACCTGCCGCTGGCGCCGGCCCGTGCCGGAACCGAAACCGCTGCGCCAGGCCTCGGCCAGATTGCCGGTCAGCGCCGCATGGCCGGGCGCATGGGCGGGGTTGCCGCCGGGCACGGGCCAGGCGGTCACAGCCTCGGGCGGCGGTAGCGTGACCGGCCGGTCGGCCAGCGACGGGTCAGCCACCACGGTGCGTTCCCCGCTGGAAACGCCGATTCGTTCGCCCGGCAGGGGTCGCTTGCGGGTGCCCAGGATGTCATCGAAAACGCCGCAGCCGGACACCAGCCCGACCCCGGCCAAGGCTGCGGCGCGACGGCCGAAATGCGAATGGGTCATGCCTGTCGCTCCATCCCGACCAATGCGGGTCTCGCCATGCCGCGGCATGCGCGGCAAGCCTTCATGCGCGGCGCGCGCGGCAGTGGATAGGTCATCCGCCGGTCGCGGCGGTGGCCGCGTGCGGTATCTGGGCTGCGACCCGTTGCGCCCGGTCGCGCACGCCCTGGGGCGCGCTGGGGTCAGCCGCCAGCGCCAGCAGGGTGCGGCGGGCGGCTTCCGGCTGGCCGGCGCGCAGCGCCACCAAGGCCTGCAATTCCTGCGCGCTGGCACGCCAGGGGCTGCCGTCGGCGGCCAGCGGCAGCAGACGCGCCTCCAGCGCCGCGGGGGGGTCGATGTCCAGCCCGTGCATCACCCAGAGCAGGTTCGCCAGGTTGCGCCACAGCCCATCGACCGCGGGGTCGGCGCCGATGCGGTTCCAGATCTCCCGCGCCCCAGCCTTGTCGCCGCTTTCCGACAACAAGGCCGCCTGGCGCATCGCGGCCAGCAGGCGGTAGCCGGGCGGGGCCTCGGGGCCGATGGCGCCGAAGCGCCGGGCCATCTCGGCCATGTCGGCGCCTTCGGCTTCCGAGGCCTGGTGGGTCGCGAGGAAGCTGGCGGCCACGGCCTGGGCCTGGCGACCATCGTACCAGCGCCAGCCCTGCCAGCCGCCGACCCCCAGGACCACGGCCAGGGCGAAGGCGCCGATCGCGGTGCCGTAGCGCTTCCAGACGCGGCGGGCGCGCTCGGCCCGCAGGTCCTCGGCCACTTCGTCAAAGATATCAGCCAATTGCCAGGGTCCGGATGGGTAAGGGGCGGGACCATACAGAAGCGCTTACCCGACGTTAAGCCCGGGTGGGTTTCATGGTTCCGTGAAGCGCCTGCCCCCCCTGCTGCTGCTGCTGGCCGCCCCGCTGGGTGGGTGCGGGGGCGATGCAATCGGCCCCGCGCTGTTCGTGAACGGCGGGGCACTGATGCTGATCGGCCGCACCGTGCCCGATGTGGTGGTCTCCGCCGTGACCCGCAGCGATTGCTCTGCGGCCTATGTCGATGCCGGGCAGCCCTATTGCCGGACCCAGGTGCCCCCGGCGCCCACTCCCTTCTGCACCCGCAGCCTGGGTTCCGTGGATTGCTGGACCAACGGCCCGCCCTTCGCCCTGCCGGCCCAGCGCCAGGTGGCCGATGCACCGCCCCCGGCGCCGCCGCTGCCGCGCCCGTGGTGGCAACGGCTTTAGCCGACCCGCCTCAGCGCGCCACGCCGGGGCCCGACCCAGGCATGCAGCCGGTCTGTTGCCGGCAGGGGGCTTCGGCGGCGCGGGCCACCGCGCTGGCCGGATCGGTGCTGGTCCAGCCAGCCAGCAGCAGGGCGACGAGGATGAGGCTATGGGCCATGGGTGACCTCCAGGACCCGATTTCGCTTATCCGCCTCGTCCCGGCTTGACGATGCGACCGCGCGTCCTTCCTCCTTGCGGCCAATAGCCCCAGGAGAAGGCGTTCATGAACACAGGTGCCATCGCGCGGCGGGCCACGCTTGGGATTTTCGCGGCCGGCGCCGCCTGGGCCCAGGCTGACACGCGCCCCATGCGCGTTGTCGTACCCTTTGCCCCGGGCGGGCCGCTCGACGTGCTCGGCCGCCCCCTGATGGCGCGCATGGGCGAGGCGCTGGGCCAGAGCTTCGTCATCGACAACCGCGCCGGGGCCAGCGGGATGATCGGCGCCGATGCGGTGGCCAAGGCCCGGCCGGACGGCACCACGCTGCTGCTGCATACCTCCGCCTTCACCGGCAATGTCGCGGCCGGCATGCGCATGCCCTTCGACCCCTTGCGCGACTTCGCCCCCATCAGCCAGATCGCCAGCACCTTCGGCGTCGTGCTGCTGGTGCGTGGCGACAGCCCCTGGCGCAGCGTCGCGGACCTTCTGGCCGCCGCCCGCGCCAGGCCAGGCGCCCTGTCCTACGGCCATGCGGGCGCTGGCAGCATCACCCATGTCGCCGGCGAATTGTTCAAGCAGGAGGCTCGGATCGACCTGATCACCGTGCCCTTCCGCGGCTCGGCCCCCGCGGTGACCGAGGTGATCGCCGGCAACATCGCGCTGACCTTCGCTTCCCTGCCGACCGTGGTCGGCCAGATCAGGGATGGCGCGCTGCGGCCGCTGGCTTTTACGGGCGCCGCGCCCGTACCCGCCCTGCCGGATGTGCCGACGCTGCAGCAGTCGGGTTTTGCGGATTTCGATGTGACCAGTTGGTACGGCTTCTGGGCACCCGCCGGCACGGCCCCTGACCGCGTGCGGCAGTTGCGCGATGCTTTGGCCGCGGCCATGACCGCGCCCGAAATGCGCCGCGTGATCGAGGAGACGGGGGTCATCCCGGTCGCCTCCACGCCCGAGGAGTTTGCTGCCTTCATCCCGCGCGACATCACCCGCCAGACGGCGCTGCATCGCCGGTTGAACCTGGAGCCCGCGTCAAACTGACGGGGCAAGCCCGTCCAGGAACACACGCGCCTTTTCGCGCATGGCGGCCACCTTGGCCGGCGCCATCTTCGCCAGCCCGCGCACCGGCATCGCCATGCGCGGGTTGGATGCGAACCGATCCGCATGCCGCGCGATAAAATCCCAATACAAAAAGTTGAACGGGCAGGCCCGGTCGCCCACCGCATCCTTCACATCATGCGCGCAGCCGCCGCAGTAATCCGACATGCGATTGATGTACGCGCCCGAGGCCGCATAGGGTTTTGACGCCATGATCCCGCCATCGGCGTGGATCGCCATGCCATGGGTGTTCGGCAGTTCCACCCATTCATAGGCATCGGCATAGACCGCCAGGTACCAGGCATTGATCGCCGCGGGATCGATGCCCGCCAGCAGCGCGAAATTGCCCGTCACCATCAGCCGCTGGATATGGTGGGCGTAGGCTAGGTCCCGCGTCTGCCCCACCGCCGCCGCCATGCAGGCCATGCTGGTCGACGCCCCCCAGTACATCGCCGGCAGCGGCCGCGTGGCTTCCAGCGCGTTGAGGTCGCGATACCCCGGCATCTTCAGCCAATAGATGCCGCGCACATACTCGCGCCAGCCGAGGATCTGGCGGATGAACCCCTCTACCGCATTCAGGGGCGCGAGGCCTGCGCGAAAGGCGGCCTCGGCCGCGCGGCAGGCGGCCAGCGGGTCCAGCAGCCCGGCGTTCAGGCTCGTGCCGATCAGCGCGTGGAACAGCGTCGGCTGGCCGCGGGCCATGGCATCCTGGTAATCGCCGAACTGCGGCAGGCGGTCGCGGATGAAAGCCTCCAGCGCCCGCGTGGCATCCGCCGCGGTGACCGGCCAGTTGAAACGCGCCAGATCGCCGAAATGATCGCCGAAGCGTGCGGCGACCAGGGCCAGGACTTCGGCGGTGAGCGCATCGGGCGGGAAGGCGGTGGGGGCGGGTGGCGCCAGCCCCTTGGGCAGGGCCTTGCGGTTCTCTGCGTCAAAATTCCACGCGCCGCCCTCCGGCGCGCCATCGGCGTCGATCAGCACCGCATGGTCGCGCCGCATCTCGCGGTAGAAGAACTCCATGCGGAGCGATTTCCGCCCCTCGGCCCAGGCGCGAAACCGGTCGTGGGAGCAGAGGAAGCGCGTGTCGGGCCGTATCTCCACGGGCAGGCCGGTCGCGGCCGACCAGCCGGCCATGTCCTGCGCGACGCGCCATTCGCCAGGCTCGGTCGCCACGATCGCGGCGGGTTGGTGGCGCTGCGTGGCGCGCACAACCTCGCCGGCAAAACTGCCGGTGTTGGCGGGATCGTCCAGCCGCACATGATCGACCCGTACCCCACGCGCCGCCAGCGCCCTCGAAAAATGCCGCATGGCCGAAAGGATCAGCGCGATCTTTTGGGGGTGATGCGGGACGTAGGTGCATTCGCCCATCACCTCCATCAGCAGGACAGTGTCGCGGGTGGGGTCCAGTCCCTCAAGTGAGGAAAGGCCCCGCGAACACTGGTCGCCCAGCACGATGCGAAGTGTGCCGCCGGGCAGCGGCGGCGGGGTGGGCAGGTCGAATGCGGGCATGGCGCCTAGGTGGGCCGTGCCCCCCGCGCGGCAAGGCGGCGCGGAGGGCCGCGGTTCAGGCCCGCGCCGTGGCGGCCGACCGGCCGAAGACCCGGCCCGGGTTGAGTGCGTAGGCACCCGCCCCCAGCCCCGCCTGCACGATCAGCGCCACGGTCCAGAAGGCCGGGAATTCCCAGCCCCCGCCGGGCGCGTTGAACAGCCAGGCGCCGCTGTGCTGCACCACGGCGCCGATCATGATCGGCAGGGCCAGCAGGCTGACCAGGCGCACCCAGACGCCAGCGATCAGCGCGATGCCGGCGGCGATCTCGGCGGCGATGATGATGGCGCCGAAGACCGGCGGGTAGCCGATGCTGCCGAAGAACCCCATCGTGCCGGCCAGGCCGAAGGTGCCCAGTTTCAGGAGCGCGCCGTGAGCCAGGAACATGATCCCCATGGAGATTCGCAGAAGGGCGGCGGCATAGGGGGCGGTGTTGGGCATGGTGGTCTCCACGGGTTGATGACGACCTTCATGCACCCGGACCATCCGCGGCTTCCAAGCAGCATCGCGAACGCCCATCATCACCATACCGAATGAAGGTGTACGGATGGCCGACCTGGGGACGCTCGACCTGAACCTGCTGCGGGTCTTCGACGCGGTGGCGCGCGAGCGGCACGTGACCCGCGCGGCCGAGCGGCTGCACCTGTCGCAGCCGGCCGTTTCCAACGCGCTGTCGCGGCTGCGGGCGGCCTTGGGCGACGAGTTGTTCCTGCGCCGCCCGGGTGGCGTGGAACCGACCGCGCTGGCCCTGTCGCTGGCCGCCCCGGTCGCTGACATGCTGGACCGGCTGCGCGAGACCCTGGCCACCCACGCCCCCTTCGACCCCGAGACCGCGACCCGCACCTTCACCCTCGGCTTGAGCGAATATGCCGAGGCGGTGCTCTGCGCGCCGCTGATCGAGCGGGTCGCGGCCGAGGCCCCCGGCTGCCTGATCGCGATCCGCCACGCCGACCGCACCAATGCACTGGCCATGCTGGAAAGCGGCGATGCCGCCATGGCCGTCGCGGTGCTGGGCGAACCGCCGGCCATTTTTACCCGCGTGCGGTTGTTGCCCGAGGCTTTTCAGACCCTGGTGCGCCCCGGTCATTCCTTGGCGACCGGCGAGATGACTCTGGCCCGTTTCACGGCCTTCCCGCATCTGCTGCATTCGCCCAACGGCAGCCTGGACGGCGCGCTGGACCAACCCCTGCGCGACGCGGGCTTCCCCCGCCGCCTGGGCGCGGTCGTGGCGCATCTGTCAGCGGTGCCGGACATCTTGCGGCGGACCGACCTCGTGATGACCCTCTCCGCGCGTCTCGCGCAGCAACTGGCCGAAGCGCATGGGCTGGTGGCCCTGCCCTGCCCGGTCGAAATCAAGCACCTGCGCCTGTCGCTGGTCTTCCACCGGCGGTTCGAGGCCGACCAGGGCCATGCCTGGCTGCGCCGCAACCTGCTCTCCGTCGCACGCAGCCTGGGGCCCGCACCGGTATGACCTTCGACTTCATCATCGTGGGCGCGGGGTCGGCGGGGTCGCTGCTGGCGCTGCGGCTGTCCTGCGCCGGGCATTCGGTCGCGGTGATCGAGGCCGGGGGGCATGACCGCCACCCCTGGGTGCACATCCCCGCGGGCTACGCAAAAATCCTGACCCACCCTCGCCTGACCTGGGGTTTTCGGACCGCGCCTGACGCCGACCTGGGCCTGCCGGCCTATGACTATCCGCGCGGAAAGCTTTGGGGCGGGTCGTCGTCGATCAATGGGCTCGGGCATGTGCGCGGGCATCCGTCGGACTACGACCTCTGGACCCAGCATGGCGCGACCGGCTGGGGCTGGGAGGCGATGCAGCCGGCGTTGGCTGCGCATGAAACCTGGGAAGGCGACGACCCCGAGGGCTTGCGCGGGCGCGACGGCCCCATCCCCGTCTCGCCGCTGGCGGAAACCCCGCCGCTGCTGGAACGGATGATCGTGGCGGCGCAGTCCATCGGCATCCCCTTCAACCCCGACATGAACGGCGCGCGGCGCGAAGGGGTGGCACTTTTCCAGCAGACCCGGCGTGGCCGGGCGCGAGTTTCGGCTGCCCGCGCCTGCCTCATCCCGGCGCTGCGGACCGGGCGGGTCGCGATCATCGACCGGGCGCTGGCGCTGCGGGTGGTGGTCGAGGACGGCCGCGCCACCGGCGTCGCCATCCGCCGCGACGGCACCGACAGCGTGGTCGCCGCGCGGCGGGAGGTGATCCTGGCTGCGGGCGCCATCGGCAGCCCGCATCTGCTGATGCTTTCGGGGCTTGGCCCGGCCGCCGCGATGGCCGCCCAGGGCATCGCACCGCTGCGCGACATCCCGGGCATCGGGCAGAACCTGCAGGACCACTTCATCGTCCGCCTGACCTGGCGGCTCGGGCATCACCGCTGGTCGGCCAACCGGCGCATCCATGGCCCGCGCCTGGGGCTGGAAGCCGCGCGCTGGCTGTTCCAGGCGCGCGGCGCGCTGACCTGGTCGCCCGGCATGATGGCGGTCTTCGCCGATACGCGCCGCATCGAGGCCGGCCGTCGCGCCGATGCCGAGACCATCCCCGACGTGCAGTTCAACGCCGGCCCGCTGTCCTGGCGGATCGGGCGCATCGGGGTGCCGGAAGACCTGCCGGGGGCCACCACCGGGGTCTGGCAATGCCGGCCGGAAAGCCGGGGGGAGGTGACGCTGGCCTCACCCGACCCCGGTGCGCCCCCGCGCATCGCACCGCGATACCTCGCCACCCCTGGCGACCGCGACGCCCTGCTGCGCGGCCTGCGCCTGGCGCGCCGTTGGATGACCGCCCCTGCTTTGCAGGGCATCGTCACCGCCGAAGCCCGGCCCGGCCCCGCCGCGCAGACCGACGCCGACCTGCTGGGCTTCGCCCGCAGCGCGGGCGGCACCGTCTATCACCCCTGCGGCACTGTTCGCATGGGCGGCGCCGATGCGCCTCTCGACCCCAGCCTGTGCCTGCGCGGCGTGACCGGCCTGCGCGTGATCGATGCCAGCGTCTTCCCCACCATCCCGGTCTGCAACATCAACGCGACGGTGCTGGCCGTGGCGGAACGCGGCGCGGCGATGGTGATTGCAGATGCGCGGTAGCCCGGCGCTGCCCTGGATCGGCGCGCAACCGGAAGGGGCTTCGCCCCCCTTCAGACACCCCTGGTGGGGGTGTTTATGGGGGTCAGGCCCCTGCCCAGAGGCGCGCCCCACCCAGCATCGCCACCACCCTCACACGCCAAAGCCGCGCCGCTGCACCTGTTCCACACCGCCTGGCAGTGGCAGTCCCTCGCGGCGCAGACAGGCGTTGAAGGTGGCCTGTTCCGCAGCGGCGACCTCGCGTTGCACGCGGTCCATGTTGTCACGGTTGCCCACGTTCATCTGGCGGTCGGCGGCGCGCACGC
Organism: Acetobacterales bacterium; assembly: GCA_038323655.1. GTDB lineage: Bacteria > Pseudomonadota > Alphaproteobacteria > Acetobacterales > Acetobacteraceae > Humitalea. The sequence goes on from JBBQHE010000073.1 coordinate 15,204, forward strand.
CCGGTGCGTTGCGTGCTTCCTGCCGGCACGCCGCGACCTGCGGGCTGTCGCCGCGTTCGCGCTGGCCCGCGGCGGTGTTGCAGCCGCACAGGGCCAGGAGAATGAGGAGGTACGGGGGCTTCATGCGTGTTCCAACCAGTCCTCGATCAGGCGGCGGGCAATGCTGTCCACGCGCGGCAGGCTGAAGCCGCCGGCGGCCGGGTCGCGCAGTTCGCTGCGGGAAAACCAGCGTGCGTCGCGCAGTTCCTCGGGGTCGATGGTGATCTCGTCCGACAGGCCTTCGGCGTAGAAGCCGAGCATGATGCTGGAAGGAAAGGGCCAGGGCTGGCTTGAGTGGTAGCGCACGGTGCCGACCGAGATGCCCGCCTCTTCGCCGACTTCACGCCGCACCGCTTCCTCCAGGCTTTCGCCGGGCTCCACGAAGCCGGCCAGGGTGGAGTACATGGTCACTGCGGGAAACCGCTGGGAATGCCCGAGCAGGCAATGGTCGCCGCGGACCACCAGCATGATCACCGCGGGATCGGTGCGCGGAAAATGCTGCGCCCCGCAACCGGCGCAGGACATGGCATTCCCGGCATTGCGCGGTTCGGTCGCACCACCACAGACGCCGCAGAAGCGGTGCCGCGTGCGCCAGTGCATCAGGCCGCGCGCATGGGCCAGCACGCTGGCCTCGCCCGGCGGCAGCAGCCCCGCAACGCTGCGCAGGTCGGTGAAGGCGCCAAGGTCGGCCGGCAGCAGCGGCAGCGGGTCTTCGGCCGCCGAGCAATCCACGGCGAAAACCGGCCGGCCATCCCAAAGGCCGAGCAGCGCCCAGGGGCCATCTGCCATGCGCACCGATTCCGCCGCGGCAGGGGAGAGGAACACCGCCTCCGGCGCGCCTTCCGCCACGCCGCGCATCAGGCTGCGCGCGCGCCAGACGGGGGCGAAAAGGGCGGCCGGGTCGGCCAGGCAATCGGCCAGGAAGGCCGCATCGTCGCGGCGATTGCTGACGCGGTCGATCGGGCTGCCCGTATAGGCATTGAGACGGCTGGCGGGGATGGTGAGCATGTTGCGGTGAACCTGCCACGGCGGCGATGCGCGGGCAAACCGCCGCGGCGCGCCTTGATCGGGGCGCTGCCGCCTACCTGCCCGCCGGCGCCGGCTGGTCGAGGCGTGCCGCCGCGCGCTCCGCAGCCTCGGCGATCGGGTGTGGCGGTTCCTGTTCCCGTGGTCGGCTGGCCGCAGCGATGGCGCGCAATTCGGGCCGCAGGTCCACCCCCGCGCTGCGCAGGCCGTAGGCGGCAACGATGAGGCTGGTGGTCAGCGTCTCTGCCTCGGCATGGATCCGGTCCCGGCTATCCGCGGCCGCGGGGTCGATCGCCTCGATTATCCGCACCACCTCGGCGGCACGGGCACGCACGGCCTCGACGATCTCGTCCGGCAAAGGTCGCAGGGATCCCAGAAGATACATCGCGTCGCGCGCGACCTCAGCCTCCCCGGTGCGGATGCGTTCGACCAGCACGGCCACGAAATCCGGCCGCAGACGTGCCCTGCGCAGGGCCTCGCCGGCAATATCGTCCTGCCAGATGGCGTTGACGAAGCCGAGAAGCGTCGCCGTCGACGCATCCTCCGGGAGGGCGGCGAAGGCGGCCTGGCGCAGCTGCGCCTGGCTCGGCGGCGGCGGCGGCGGGGGCGGCGGCGGCAGATGGACCACGACACGATAGCGCAGATCCCAGCCCGGCGCGTCGTCGCCCGCGGGGTCGGGCGCGGGGTCGGGCGCGCGCCAGGCGCTGAACCGCGCATCATGCGCCGCCGGGCGCGCCGGGACCGCGATCGCGACCTGGCTTCGCTCCGGCACAGGCCCGGCAATGGTGAGCCGCCGGTCGGCCTCGGAGGTGGTGATGGCCACGCGCCCCGGCACGATCCAGCGCCCGTCCTCAAGCCGCGCTTCCTTCGGCTGCCAGACCCCGCCGCCGAAGCCCCGGGACGAACCCGAGGTGAGGATGATGTAGCCCGGATCGTCCGGCGGCACGGCGCCCGGAGGCAGCCGGAGTTCCAGCGCCAGGTCCACCCGCTGCCCGCCGACCAGCGGTGCCACATCGCGCTGCGTCCAGGCCACGGCCCCGGCGGCCGTGATCACGCCGCCGACCACCAGCACGGCCGCGCCGAAGCCACGCAAGGGGCCGTGGCGTCCGGCCAGGCGGCAGGTCACGACGCCCAGGATCGCACCGCCGAGCAGGCCGAGGATCGCCATGGCGACGACGAAGTAGGAGGCCCCGCCCTCAAAGTTGGAAACCCCCAGCCAGGGCACGGCGAGGTCAGCAACAAGCCCGGCGTAAATCATGGCGATGACGCCGGTCAGCAGGCCCAGGAAACCGGCGGCCATCCAGGACATGCTCAGGGCCCTTTGCGAAGGCGGTGCGGCACGGGCGGGCGATGGCGCGGCGTGGTCATGGCCGCGCCGTGGCCGGCTGGCTTGGGCGGCTGGCGTGGCCGGCTGGCCTGGCCGGCTGGCTTGGGCGGCTGGCTTGGGCTGCCCTGGGCCGGGTATGGCGGCACCCGCTGCGTCATGATCCGGCCCACCCGGGTCGCAGTATTGCCGCCCCCCGGCGCGCTGTCCAAGCCGTAGCGCGGGATGCAGGCGTGGCCCTGCGGTGGCCGTGGCACCCGGCCGATCGCCGCTGGCGCGCCGGTCCTGGCAAGCGGATAGGATCGGCCCATGACCCCGCCCCTCGTCCCCTACGCCTTCTGGCAAGCCTTCGCCGCCCACGCCGCCCCACCG
>JBBQHE010000074.1:0-17818 GCA_038323655.1 Acetobacterales bacterium
GTCGCATCCCATGCGGGCAAAGCCGTCCTGCCAGTCGAGCAGCATGAGCCCCAGCAGGTCGTGATAGGGCGAATGGGCGGGGTCGCTCGGCGGCATCGCTTGGCTTGGCCCGGTGCCCGCCCGGCTGTCAACCGATGCTGAGTTCCTGCAAGGCGGCTTCCAGGTCCTGGAAGCTCGGCATGGAATGGGTGGGGGCGACCTTGCGCCCGGTTTCCACCGCGACCTGCGGCGCATTGCCGTGCAGATGGGCCACCAGCACGGCCTTGATCACATCGTAATACTTGCAGTCCTCGTCAACGATCGCCTTCAGGCGCGACGCCATCGGCCCCATCAGGCCATAGGCCAGCAGCACGCCAAGGAAGGTGCCCACCAGCGCACCGCCAATCATGCCGCCGAGCACTGCCGGCGGCTGGTCGATCGACCCCATGGTCTTGATCACGCCCAGCACGGCCGCGACGATGCCCAAGGCCGGCAGTGCATCGGCCAGGCTCTGCATGGCGTGGGAGGGGTGCATCTCCTCCTCTCGGATCTTCTTCAGTTCGCGCGACAGCACGTCCTCGATCTGGTGCGGGTCGTCAGCGTTCATGCCGATCATGCGCAGGTAATCGCAGATCAGCGTGACCGCATGGTGATCCGCGCCCAGCTTTGGAAACTTCTGGAAGGCGACGCTTTCTTCCGGCTTCTCGATATGCGCTTCCAGCGCCATGGCACCCTTGGTCTGCGCCAGCCTGACGAACCAGTACAGCAGCGACAGCAACTCCACGTAATCAGACTTGTGAAAGCGCCCGCCCTTCAGGATTTTCCCGAAGCCGCCGAGCGTGTGCTTCACGTCATGCATCGAATTGGCCATGAAGAAGGCGCCGATGGCAGCGCCACCGATCATCAGCATCTCATAGGGCAGGGACTTCAGGATGATGCCGAACTTGCCGCCAGCGATCATGTAGCCACCGAAAACGGTCACCAGCAGGAAGACAAAACCGCCAATCGTGGTCATCGGTGCATGGTTCCCGGGGGCGGATCCTGCCGCAGCAGCGTGATGGCGACGCGCCGATTGGCGGAAGCGGTGGGTTCGGCCGGCAGCAAGGGGTCGCGGTCTGCCATGCCTGCGACCGAGCGGATGCGACTTTCGGCGACACCGGATTCCATCAGCAGTCGGCGCGCCGCGTTGGCGCGATCGGCCGAAAGATCCCAGTTGGTGCGGTCGCTGCCGCGAAACGGCGTGCTGTCGGTATGCCCCGTCACCGCGATGGCATTGGGCACGCGACCGATGATCTGCGCCACACGCTGGAACAGCAGCCGAGCGCGGTCGTTCGGCCCGGCGCTGCCGCTGGCAAACAATGGCTGGCGATCGGCATCCAGCAGTTGGATACGCAGGCCATCGGGCACCTGTTCCACCATCAACTGCCGCGCCAGGTCGGCCAGCGCGGGGTCGGAGGCAACGGACTGGCGCAGTTGGTCGGCCAGGCGTTCCAGATCGGCCCGCTCGCGGCGGTCTGCCTCGGCGCGCAGGGCTTCGTCCGACATGGCGCGCGGGTCGCCCGGCGGAGCGTCGGGGGATGCGCGGACGCTGCGAGCCTCAGCGGCTTCGCCCGGGCTGCCATCGGGCCGGGCTACCGTGCGGGGCTCGTCCTCGGTGCCCTCGGGGCCATCGCGGCGGGGTACCTGGCGGGCGGCGATCTCTGTGTCGTCTTCCTCGATATCCTGCACCACGGGCACGGGGCCGGTTTCCAGGCGCATGGCCCCGGTGTTGCTCACCATCCGGCCGGCATCATTGGGCGTGCTGCCGCCGAAGGGCTCGCCGGAACCGGTCGTGCTGGCACCGAAGACATTGGTCGGTGCGAAGTAATCGGCGATACCGCGGCGCTGTTCCTCCGTCGTGGCGTTCAGCAGCCACATCAACAGAAAGAAGGCCATCATCGCCGTGACGAAATCGGCATAGGCGACCTTCCAGGCGCCGCCATGGTGCCCGTGCTCGCCTTCCTCGATCCGTTTGATGACGATGGTCACCCCATCGCCCTTGCCCTTGCCTTTGGCCATCGCCCCAAGCGTCCTGCCCGTGCCTCGGGCATGCTGGCAGCGCCGGCTTAACCGCGGCCTAATGCGGCCGATTGACGCGACGGGCCCGGGGCCGCAGCGTGGTCTCTTGCGAACCCTTGGAGTGTCCCATGGCCTTACGTGCCTGTTCCGCGATGTTGCTGGCAGCGTCCGTGGCGGCGACCCCTGTCTCCGCCAACCGCTTCTCCTGGGCCTTTGGCGGCGATGTGCTGACGCTGGACCCGCAGGCCAGCAACAACACCTTCACCAACGCCTTCCTGGGTAATATCTACGAAACCTTGGTGCGCCATAATGCGCGGCTGGAACTGGAACCGGCGCTCGCGACCAGTTGGGAACTTGTTTCGCCCACCGTCTGGCGCTTCCAGCTTCGCCCCGATGTGCGCTTCCACGGCGGCGAGACCTTCGGCGCAGAGGATGTGGTGTTCTCCTGGAACCGCCTCTCCACGCCCGGCGCGCTGGCCCGCGGCAACATGGCCCAGGTGAAGGAAATCCGCGCGACCGGGCCGCTCACTGTCGAGATCGAGACGACCAACCCCTTCCCCATCCTGCTGAACGCGCTGACCGCTTTCTATGTCATGGATTCCGGTTGGGCCGCGGCGCGCGGGGCGGAACGCTCCTCCAACCTCGCCGCCAACCAGGAAAACGCGGCGGCGCGCGAGGCGAACGGCACCGGCCCCTTCGTCATCCGCTCCCGCACCGTCGATGGGCCGACGGTGCTGACGAACTTCCCCGGCTGGTGGGACCGCCCGGTCCATAACCTGACCGAGGTCACCTTCCAGCCGATCCGCAGCGCGCCGACCCGCACCGCCAGCCTGATTTCCGGCACCATCGACGCGGTGGTGGAACTGCCGATCCAGGACATTCCGCGCATCGAGGCCTCGCCGAATCTCGCCGTTGTGCAGGGGCCGGAGTTGCGGACCATTTACCTCGGCTTCGACCACTTCCGGGACGAATTGCTGTACTCCGACGTGAAGGGCCGCAATCCGTTCCAGGACATCCGCGTGCGACGCGCCTTCTACCAGGCGATCGACGTAGACACGATCCGGCGCAGCGTCATGCGCGGCAATGCCTGGGTCGCGGGATCGATGGCCTCGCCGTTCCTGAACGGCGCACCAGCGGCGACCGACAGCGCCCAGGCGCGAACCTTCCCCTTCGACCCCGAGGCTTCACGCCGACTGCTGGCCGAAGCGGGCTACCCCAACGGGTTCTCCGTGGGCCTGGCCTGCCCGAACGACCGCTATGTCTATGACGAACGCATCTGCCTGGCCGTGATCGGCATGCTCGGCCGTGTGGGCATCCGGGTCCAGCCGCAGATCGAGACCACCGCCGTCTGGTCACGGCGCAACAACAACCTTGATGTGTCTTTCTACATGCTGGGTCATGCAGGCCTGCCGCTGGCCGATTCGTATTCGACCCTGCAGGAAGTGCTGACCACCCGCAGCGACACGATGGGGGGCTTGAACGTCGGCCGCTGGTCCAATGCCGAATTCGACGCGCTGCGCGTGCGCATCGCCGCCGAATCCGACGAACCGACCCGCCGGCGCCTGATCCGCGAGGCGCTGCTTGTGGAAAAACGCGAGGTCGCGAACGTCCCCCTTCACCAGCAGCCCATCGTCTGGGCCGCGCGCCGCGGCATCGACCTGGCGCCCGCGCCGGACAACCGGATGCGGCTGTGGCTGGTGCGGGTGCCGTGACCTGAACCCCGCGGTCGAGGACGCCATCGCCGGCCGACGCAGCATCCGCGGCTACACCGCGCAAGCCGTGCCGGAAGCGGTGATCCGGCAGATCCTCGTCGTCGCCGCGCGCGCACCCTCGGCCACCAATACCCAGCCCTGGCAAGTGCATGTTGTCAGCGGGGCAGCGCGCGACCGCGTCTGTGGCGCGATCCTGGCCGCCTGCGACGCGGGGCCGGAACCCGAGGCGGAATACGCCTATTACCCCCAGACCTGGGCATCGCCCTACATCGAGCGGCGGCGCCAGGTCGGCTGGGCGCTATACGAATTGCTCGGAATCCAGAAGGGCGACCGCGCCGGCGCGGCGGCCTGGCGGCGGGCGAATTACGATTTCTTCGGCGCCCCGGTCGGACTGTTCTTCACGCTGGATCGCGGCCTGGCGCTTGGCTCCTGGCTCGACCTTGGGATGTTCATGCAGAACGTGATGATCGCGGCGCGCGGCTGTGGGCTGGAAACCTGCCCCCAGGCAGCGTTCAAGTCGTGGCACGCGATCATCCGGGCCGAGCTTGGCATTCCGGCCGAACAGATGGTGCTCTGCGGCATGGCTATGGGCCACCCGGACCTGTCGGCCCCCGCCAACCGCCTGGTCGCGCCGCGAGAAGCGGTGGATGGTTTTTCGCGGTTCCACAGCGCATGACGGCCCCCTGCCGCAGTTTCCTTTTCGCCCCCGGCGACCACGCCCGCCGGGCGGAAAAGGCGCTGAGCCTGGGCGCGGATGCGGCGATCCTGGACCTGGAGGATGCCGTCGCCCTCTCGGCCAAGGTCGCGGCGCGCGACGCTGTCCGGGCGACCCTGGCCCTGCCGCGCACCGCCCGGGCCTATGTTCGCGTCAACGCCTTCGACACACCCTTCTGCTTCGGCGATATCGCCGCCGTTGTTGGCCCAGGGCTGGATGGCATCGTGCTGCCTAAGCTGGAAAACCCGGCGCAGTTGGTCGCCGTCGATTGGATGATCGGCGCGCTGGAGGCCGAGCGCGGCCTGCCGCCCGGTGCGATCGACCTCATCCCGATCATCGAAACCGCCCGCGGCCACGCGGCGCTGCGCACGCTGGCCGCGACCGGCACGCCCCGGATGCGGCGCATGGCCTTTGGTGCGGCCGACTATACCCTCGACCTCGGCATCACCTGGACGCGGGATGAGGCCGAGCTTGGCCCCGTGCGGGCCGAGATGGTGCTGGCCAGCCGTGCTGCGGGGCTGGAAGCGCCCATCGACACGGTCTGGGCGGCCTTGCGCGATATCGAGGGCTTTGCCGCCAGTTGCACCCGTGGCGCCACCCTGGGTTTCCAGGGCCGCATGTGCATCCACCCCGACCAGGTGCCCGTCGCCAACGCCGGCTATTCCCCAAGTCCCGCCGAAATCGCCTGGTCGCAAAAAGTCGTCGCCGCCTTTACCGCGGCCGAAGCGCAGGGTCTGGCCTCGATCCAGGTCGAGGGCCGCTTCATCGACTACCCCATCGTCGACCGCGCCCGCCGCGTGCTGGCCACCGCCGCCCGGCTGGGGTGACAAGCAGGCCACCGGCGTGTTCGATGCCCCCGGCAAAAAGGGCACGCGCATGAACGGCATGGTCATCTCCGGCGGCACCGTGATCACGATGGACGCGGACCGCCGCGTCATCCCCGATGGTGCCGTGGCGATACTGGGCGACCGCATCGCCATGGTCGGCACCGCGGCCGAGGTCTCCGCCGCCCACCCGGGCCTGCCGGTGCTCGACGCCACCGGCAAGGCTGTCCTGCCCGGGTTGATCGACGGCCATGCCCATGCCGGCCACGGCCTGGTCAAGACCATCGGCAATGGCGACAGCGCCGCCTGGTCGGAAGCCTGCCGGCAGATCTACACGCTCTATTCGCCGCCCTCCTTCTGGCGGGCCGAGGCCGCACTGGCGGCAATGGAGCGCCTGCGCTTCGGCGTCACCACCGGCGTATCGCTGCTGGGCGGCGGCGACAGCGTGATGCGCAGCGACGACCCCGCCTTCGCCGAGGCGCATTGCGAAGCCGTCGCTGAAGTCGGCACACGCTCCATCGTGGTCATGGGCGCGACCCGCCCGCCCTTTCCCCGCCCCTATGTCGGCGCCGATGGGGTGGAACGCCCCGTGTCCTTCGAACAACAGGCCGACACGATCACCGCCGTGCTGGAACGCTGGCATGGCCGGGATGGCATTCGCATCGCCACCCTGATGCCGGTCTATCGCCAGGATACCCACGACGCCGCCGAGGTCGCGCTGATCGAGGCCCAGGGCCGGACCTTACGCGACCTCGCGCGCAAGCACGGCGCGCTGTTCCACCAGGACGGCCATCGGAAGGGGTCGGTCGCCATGGCGGAAAAGATGTTCGGCCTGGGCGGTCCCGATGCCTGGTTCAGCCATTGCACCGACCTGACCGAGGCGGACTTCGAGAGTTTTCTGCGCACCGGCACGTCTGTCGTGCACAATCCTTCCGCGATCGCTGCGGTGCGCGGCACCTGCCCCGCGATCGAGTTGATGGAGGCAGGGGTGAATGTGATGATCGGCAGCGATGCGACCGCGCCGGACCGGTCGGGCGACATGTTCCGCCACATGTTCGTCTGCATGAGGCACCACCAGAAGCGCTTCGCCGACGAAACCCTGCTGCCGCCAGGCAAGCTGCTGGAGATGGTGACGGTCGATGCCGCCAAGGGGCTGGGCCTGGCCCATGAGATCGGCAGCCTGGAACCGGGCAAGTTGGCCGATGTCATCACCGTCGATCTCCGGGGCGCGCATATGGCGCCGGCCAACATGCCCGTCGCGCGCGTGGTCTGCTTCGCCAACGGGCATGACGTGCGGGAGGTGGTGATCGGCGGCCGCGTGCTGCTGAAGGGCGGGCAGGCGCCGCACATCGACCCGGACGCCATCATCGATGCCGCGGAAGCCGAGGCCGCCGCCATGCTGGCGCGCAGCGGACTGTCAGCGATGGCGGTCGAAAACCCGGGCTGGGGGAGGGTTCGCCGATGAAACGCCGCGTTCTGCTGGGTGTCGCGCTGGCGACGCCCGCGCTGACCCCCGTGCTGGCCCAGACCACCTGGCCCGCGCGGCCGATCCGGCTGATCGTCCCCGACGCGCCAGGCAGCGGCAACGACACCACGGCCCGGCTGTTCGCGATGCATTTCGAACCGCTGCTGGGCCAGCCGATGCCGGTCGACAACCGCGGCGGCGCCGGCGGGCGCATCGGGGTGGAAACCGCCTGGCGCGCCCCGCCCGATGGCTACACGCTGCTGCTCGGCAACGCCGGGTCCAACGGCATCAACGGCGCGATCTATCGCGACCTGCCCTATGACCTGGTGACGGGGTTCGAACCCATCAGCCAGCTCGTCGCCGGGCCGAATGTGCTGGTGGTGAACCGCCGCCTGCTGCCGGCAACCGACATCACGCAGTTGGTCGCCATGCTCAAGTCGCGGTCGGACGGCTATGCCTACGGCTCGGGGGGGGTTGGCTCATCCTCGCATCTTTCGATGGAGCTTTTTCGCCTCCGTGCCGGCTTCAATGCCGTGCATGTGCCCTACCGCGGCACGCCGGCGCTGGCGCAGGGCATCATCGGCGGCGACACGCCGATTTCCATCGCCAACCTGGTCAACGTGATGGCCTTCATCCGCCGGGGCGAGATGGTGCCGTTGGCCGTTACCAGCCTGACCCGCTGGTCCGAATTGCCCGATGTCCCGACCCTGGCCGAAAGCGGCTTCCCCGGCTTCGAGACCCTGGCCTGGAACGGGCTGTTCGCGCCGCCGGGCACGCCGGGCTGGATGATAGAACGCCTGCACGACGCGGCCCTGCGCGTGGCCGCCATCCCCGAGGTCGGCGACCGCGTGAAATTGCTGGGCGGCGAACTGGTCGTCTCGACCCCGCAGGCTTTTGCCGCGCGTATCGAGGCCGACGTCACCAAATGGCGCGACGTGGTGGACCGCGCCGGAATACGCCCTGAATGACGCGCATCGCCGAGGTCGGTTTTCTTGGCGTTGCGGTCACGCCGAAAACCAACTGGTCCTTCCTGCGGGTGTCAGACAGCGACGGCCGCGTCGGCTGGGGCGAATGCACCCTGGCGGGCCAGGAGGCGCTGCTGGCGGCCGAGGTCGCGCGCGTTGCGCCACGCCTGTCCGGGGAGCCGGTCGGTGCGCGCAACCGCCTCTGCCGTATCCTGCCCCATGCGCCCGGCGGGCTCGTGGCCCATGCGGTGACCTCCGCACTGGAACAGGCCCTTTGGGACCTGACGGGCCAGGCCAGCGGCCAGCCGATCCATGCGCTGCTGGGCGGGCACTTGCGCGACCCTATCCCGCTCTATGCCAACATCAATCGCGGTGTCGCGGAACGTACGCCGCAGGCCTTTGCCCGCGCCGCCAGCGCCGCCTGCCAGGCGGGGTTCCGCGGCGTGAAGCTGGCGCCCTTCGACCCGCTGGTGTGGGAGGAGCCCGACCCCGCCGCCTATGCCGAGGGGCTGGCCCGCATCGCTGCCGTGCGGGAGGCCATCGGCCCCGATGTGGCGCTGATGGTCGATTGCCATTGGCGCTTCAGCCCGGGTGGAGCCGCCGGGCTGATCCGCGATGTGGCGCCGCAGAACCTGTTCTGGCTGGAATGCCCGGTGGCCGAGACCAACCACGCCGCTCTTCGCCGCCTGCGCGGCATGGCCAACGACCGCGGCATGCGCCTGGCCGGGGCGGAGACGCTGGCGGGCCTCGGCGCCTATGCCGCTGTGCTCGCCGCCGGCTGCTACGACGTGCTGATGCCCGACATCAAATACGCCGGTGGGCATGAGGAGATCCGCCGCATCGCGGCCCTGGCCCTGACCGAAGGGGTCGAGATCGCGCCGCACAACCCGACCGGGCCGGTCTGCCACGCGCAGTCGCTCCATCTCTGCGCCACCATTCCGAACCTGCTGCCGCTGGAGGTGCAGTTCGGCGAGACCGAAGCCTTCTTCACTCTGGCACCCGGCCACGATCTCGGTTTTTCCGACGGTGCCGGCCGCTTGCCGATGCAGCCGGGCCTTGGCGTGTCGCTGGACGAGGCCTGGGCCAGCCAGAACCCTTGGGTCGCGCAGCCACGAGCCTGGCTGGACCCGCGGCTGGGTTAGCGCAGGCTAATGTATCGGCAGCAGCGCCGCGCGGAAACGCTGCGCGCAGGCGGCCCATGAGAAAGCCTCGGCATGGGTCCGGCACAGGCTGCGGTCCACTGCCAGCGCGTCCAGGCAGGCCGCCCGCAGGTCTGCATTCAGCGCGCCCACCGGGGCATCGCCGATCACGTCGATCGGGCCGGTCACCGGATAGGCCGCGACCGGCGTGCCCGCCGCCAGGGCCTCAAGCAACACAAGCCCGAAGGTGTCGGTGCGGCTCGGAAAGACGAAGACGTCGGCATGGGCATAGGATGCTGCCAGCACGCCGTTGTCGCGGTAGCCGGTGAAGACGGCATTCGGAAACTGCGCCTGCAGCGCCGCGCGCTGTGGCCCGTCACCGACCACGACCTTGGTCCCCGGCAGGTCGAGCGCGAGGAAAGCCTGGATGTTCTTCTCCACCGCGACCCGGCCGGCATAAAGGAAGATCGGCCGCGGAATGTCCGGATAGGGATCTGTCCCGCCCGGCTTGAAACGGTCCAGATCGACCCCGCGGGACCAGGCGACCAGGTTGGTGAAGCCATGGCCTTCGAGCGTGATCGCGAGCGACCGGGTCGCGACGAAAACCCCCTCGCCCGCGCCGTGGAACCGCCGCATCACGGCCCAGGACCAGGCGCGCGGAATGCGCGTGCGCGCGTGCAGATAGTCAGGGAACATGGTGTGGAATGACGTGGTGAAACGCATGCCCCGCGCCAGGCACAGCGATCGTGCCGCCCAACCCAGAGGCCCCTCGGTCGCGATATGCACCACCGCGGGCGCGAACGCGTCGATGAGCTTCGCCAGGCGCCGTTTCGGCGCGATCGCCAGGCGGATTTCCTTGTAGCCAGGCATGGGGATGGAGCGGAACCGATCCGGTCCGATGACCTCCACCGTATCGCCGCCGGCGCGCAGTTCCGCCGTCACCATCTCCAGCGTACGGACCACGCCGTTCACCTGCGGACGCCAGGCGTCGGAGACGATCAGCAGGCGCTGCGGCGGTGGCGCCAGGATCATGCCGGGTCGCGAACCGGTTCGCGCCAGAACGACAGGCGATTTTCCTGCGCCCAGTCGACCAGTTCGAAGCGCCCGTCGAAGTGTTCGACCAGCGCCGTGCAGGATTCCACCCAGTCGCCGTCGTTCATGTACATCAGGCCCGCGACCTCGCGCATTTCAGCGTGATGGATGTGGCCGCAGATCACGCCGTCCAGGCTGCGGCGCCGGGCTTCGCCGGCCAAGGCCGTCTCGAACCGGTCGATCGCCTTCACCGCGCCCTTCACCTGGCGCTTCAGCCATTGAGACAGCGACCAATAGGGGTAGCCGAGGCGGCGCCGCAGCGCGTTGAACCAGCGATTGGTCCAGAGCGCCCAGTCGTAGGCCCAGTCGCCCAATAGCGCGAGGAACTTGGCGTAGCGGATGACGCCGTCGAACTGGTCGCCGTGGATCACGAGGTAGCGGCGGCCGTCGGCGGCAACATGCACCGCTTCGTCCTGCAGCTTGATGCCGGCGAACTCATGCCCCAGCCAGGCGCGAAACACCTCGTCATGGTTGCCGGGGATGTAGCGGACATCGGTGCCATGCCGCGACATGCGCAGCACGAGGCGAATGACCTCGTCATGATCGCTGTCCCAGTACCATGACTTCTTCAGCCGCCAGCCATCGACGATATCACCGACAAGATAGAGCTTTTCGCAATCCGCTTGCTTCAGGAAGGCCGCCAGGAAATCGGCACGGCAGCCGCGCGTGCCGAGGTGAACATCGGAGATGAAGATGCTGCGGTAGCGGCGCCTGGTCTCGGTCCGGTGCATATCGTCGATCGCTCCGCCTCGCCCGCTTCACGACTGCCCCGGGCCATCGGGGGAACGTTCGAGTCGCGGACGCGTTGCCGTCAGGCGGGGCGTAACGCGATGTTGCTGCCTGCGGCGTGAATCCTATGTGAAAGCGGATTTTCCTGTTGTGTCACAGCAAAGACGCCGGATCGTCGCGCGGCCGTCATGTCACGGGCGCTATCGCCGCCGGCAGATGCTGATCGTGTTCAATCCCGCAGCCGGGGCGCGCCGACGCCGCCGGCTTGACGAGGCGCTGCGTGCCCTGGCCGTCGCGGGCATCGCGGCGCGCGTGGCGCAGACCACGGCGCCGGGTGATGCCATGCGCCTTGCCCGCGACAGCGACGAGCGCGTCGTCGTCGCCGCCGGCGGCGACGGCACCATCGCCGAGGTCGCGGCCGGGATCGAGGGCAGCGGCCGCACCTTGGGCATCCTGCCGCTCGGCACTGCGAATGTGCTGGCGCAGGAACTCGGGCTGCCGCTGCGCCCGGCGGCCGCGGCAGGGGTGCTGGCTGCAGGCCGCTGCCTGCCGCTCTGGCCGGGCATTGCGCGCTTCGCCGATGGCCAGGAACGGCTGTTCGTGCAGATGCTCGGTGCAGGCTTTGATGCCGCCGTGGTCGCCGGGCTGGACCTGCGGCTGAAGGCGCGGATCGGCCGTGCGGCCTATGTCTGGCAGTCCCTGCTGGCGCTGCGCGGCTATGGCTTTGCTCGCATGACGGTGACGCTGGATGGGCACGACGTGCGCGTCGGAAGCGCCATCGTCACCAAGGGACGGTTGTATGCCGGGCGCTTCCTGCTGGCCCCGGACGCCCGCCCAGAAGCCCCGGGGTTCCAGGTGGCGTTGTTCCACAAGGCCGGGCCGTGGTCGGCGGCGCTCTATGGCGCGGCTCTGCCGCTTGGTTTGCTGGGTCGCATGCCTGGCGTGGAATTGCGCGGCGCCTCACGCATCGGCTTCTCGGGCGCGACGGTTCCGGTGCAAGCCGATGGTGATTCGGTGGGCGAAGTGCCGGTCGGCGTGCGCGACGCGGCGGCCGCGATCGCGGTCCTCGTGCCCTGAACCGATCGGCTTCGGCGCAACCTTTGCCCATGACCGCTGGAAAGCATGAGCCCGGACGGCGATCGCCCGCTCGGCACCGTGCCGATAGAAGCCAGACTGCCGGGGTGTGGCAGGGCGCGGAGCGGCTCCGCGGCCAATCTCCTTTTCGGCAGGCGCCTTCGACGCGCCACTGGACCACTGGCTCCTGCGTGTGGCGCGCACGACGCTGTACCGGATGATGGAGGCCGAGGGCGGCGTAGCGGCTCACATTCAGCGGGCAGGGCTGGCCCTGGTTCACGCGTACATGAGTGACCCGGCGCGCTTTGCTGGTGCGCTGCCGGCGGAAGCCGGTTTGCGTGACCCCAGCGCCTTCAGTCGAACATTCTAAGCGCAGCGTGACCGCCCCCGAAGCGAAGTACGTAGGTCGGGTCTGGGCGTAAACCACTTGGCGCGGTCGATCACTGCGGCAGCCACACACGTCCAGGCAGCAGCTCTCGCGCCCCCTCCTGGTCAGCCATAGGCGCCGAACACGGGCTGAGCGGGCGGGCGCAGGCCTCAAGCTTGCGATGACCCGGGCGGCTGGAACGGCGGGGTCAGTAATGAGGGACGAAACTGGTGTGCCCGGTGGGACTCGAACCCACGGCCCCATGATTAAAAGTCACGTGCTCTACCGGCTGAGCTACGGGCACATCGCGTCGATCATGGAAAAGCGCGCCCGGGGCCGGTTCGTCAACCCCGGGCGATTCAGTTTCAGGCCGGAACGTCGGCCGCGACACGCATGCGGATCAGACGGTCGGCCGGGGCTGGCACTGTGCCGCCGCCGCCCACGCCGCGCTTGATCTTGTCCACCACATCCATCCCGGACACGACCTGGCCCCAGATCGTGTACTGCCCGTCCAGCGACGGCGCCGGCGCGAACATGATGAAGAACTGGCTGTTCGCGGTGTTGGGGTCGTTGGTGCGGGCCGCACCCACCGTGCCGCGCAGAAAACGCGCACGCGCCGGCGGGCTGAATTCCGCCGAGATGTTCGGCAGCGGCGACCCGCCCGTCCCCGTGCCGGTCGGATCGCCGCCCTGGGCCATGAAGCCCTCGATCACGCGGTGGAAGGGCGTGTTGTCGTAGAAGCCCTGGCGGGCAAGGGTCTTGATCTGCTCGACATGCTTCGGCGCCAGGTCGGGCCGCAGGCGAATGACGACGCGGCCGTCCTTCAGTTCCAGATACAGCGTGTTTTCGAGGTCGGGCGTGCCCTGGGCCTCGGCGGTCTCATCGGTCATCAGCGTTCCCATGGTGGCAAGAGTGGTGGCGATCAGGGTGCGTTTGTGCATCGTTCAGGCTCCCTGCGGAGGGGTTGGGGCGCGCACGCGCGCCAGGGTGCGTTCCAGCGTCAGCGCCGGCACGAAACTCGTGATGTCGCCGCCGAGTTGCGCGATTTCCTTGACGAAGCGTGAAGAGATGAACTGGTTCGTCTCACTCGCCATCAGGAACACGGTCTCGATCGCGGGGTCCAGGCGGTGGTTCATTCCAGCCATCTGGAATTCATAGTCGAAGTCGGACACCGCACGCAGGCCGCGCACGATCATCGCAGCCCCAACCTCGCGCGCAAAGGCGATCAGCAGCCCTTGGAACGGCAGCACATCGACCCGACAGCCGGTGCGGGCGGCGATGGGGGCTGTCTCGGCCCGCACCAGTTCAACGCGCTCTTCCAGCGGGAACAGCGGCCCCTTGCCAGTGTTGATCGACACGCCGACGACCAGGCGGTCGCAAAGCATCGCGGCCCGACCGATCACGTCGATATGCCCGTTGGTCACGGGGTCGAAGGTGCCGGGGTAGAGCCCCGTCCGTTCAATCAGCGCTTTGTCAGGCACCGGGCGCCTCCGTCTCCTCGGCGGGTTCGCCGACGACCGGGAAGACGCTGGTCACGCGTTCCTTGTCCTGCACGCGGAACAGGGTCACGCCCATCGCTTGACGCCCGGTCAGCCGTACCTGGTCGGCCGTGGTGCGGATCAGGCTGCCGCCGTCGGAGACCAGCATCACCTCATCGCCGCGCCGCACCGGCAGGGTGGCGACCACGCGCGTGCCGGTCCGCTTGGACAGCGTCATGTTGGTGATGCCCATGCCGCCGCGACCGGTGACCCGGTATTCATAGGCGCTGCTGCGCTTGCCGAAGCCCAGGTCTGTGACCGTCAGCAGCAGTTCCTCCGCCTCGGCCAGCGCGGCCATGCGTTCCGGCGTCAGGGTGATGACCTCGGTGCCATCCTCGGCCTCTTCGGGCGGCGCCTCGGCGTCATCCGCCGCACGGCTGGCCTTGAGGTAGGCCAAGCGCTCGGCCGGCGTCGCGTTCATGTGGCGCAGCACCGATAGCGAAATCACCTCGTCCCCCTGCGCCAGCCGGATGCCGCGCACGCCGCTGCTTTCGCGCCCGGCGAAGACGCGTAGGGTTTCGACATCAGCGACGAAGCGGATCGCGCGGCCAGTGCGGGTCGCGAGGAAGATGTCATCACCCTCGCGGCAGGTCTGCACGCCGATCAGGCTGTCGCCCTCGTCCAGCTTCATCGCAATGAGACCGACGGCGCGGACATTCTTGAAGTCGGACAGACGATTGCGCCGCACGCCGCCGAGGCGCGTAGCAAAGACGAGATTGAGGTTCTCCCACAGGCTGTCGTCCTGCGGCAGCGGCAGCACCGTTGTGATCTGCTCGCCCTCGGCCAGCTGCAGCAATTGCCGCAGCGAACGGCCGCGCGCGCCGGTCCCGGCCTCGGGCAGTTTCCAGACCTTTTCACGGAAAGCGAGGCCGCGCGTGGTGAAGAACAGCACCCATTGATGCGTGTGCGCGTTGAAGGAACGCACGATCACATCGTCTTCCCGCGTCGCCGCTGCGGAACGTCCGGTGCCGCCGCGATGCTGGGTGCGGAAGGTTTCCAGCGGCGTCCGCTTCACATAGCCATCGCGCGTCAGCGTCACGACCATCAGCCCGGGTTCGATCAGGCTTTCGTCGTCCTGGTCGGCGATGCCGTCCATGATTTCGGATTTGCGGGGCGAGGCGATCTGCGCTTTTACCGCGCGCAACTCATCAGCCATCAGTTCCAGCCGGCGCGGGCGGGAGCCCAGGATATCCAGCAGTTCGCGGATACGGCCGCCGACTTCGTCGAGCTCGGCGGTGATCTTGTCACGTTCCAGCCCGGTCAGGCGCTGCAGGCGCAGTTCCAGAATCCCGCGGGCCTGGGCTTCGGTCAGCCGCACGGTGCCTTCGGGCGTCAGCACGTTCTGGTGGTCGTCCACCAGCGCCAGAAGCACGCCGATATCACCCGCCGGCCAGTCGCGTTCCATCAGCGCCACCCGGGCGCTGGCCGCATCGGGGCTGGCGCGGATCAGGCGGATCACCTCGTCGATATTCGCGACGGCGATGGCCAGGCCGATCAACTGATGCGCACGGTCCCGCGCCTTGGCCAGGCGGAAGCGGCTGCGGCGCAGGATCACTTCCTCGCGATAGGCGATGAAGGCTTCCAGCAGATCCTTCAGCCCCATCTGCCGTGGCCGGCCCTGGTCCAGCGCCAGCATGTTCACGGGGAAGGATGTTTGCAGATTGGTGAAGCGATAGAGCTGGTTCAGCACCACCTCGGCGGTCGCATCGCGCTTGAGCTCGATGACGATCCGCAGTCCCTCGCGGTCGCTTTCATCCCGCAGGTCGGACACGCCTTCCACCTGCTTGGCGCGCACCAGGTCGGCGATCTTTTCGACCAGGACGGATTTGTTCACCTGATAGGGGATTTCAGAGATGGCGATGCATTGCCGCCCGCCCTTCATCTCCTCGATCGCCGCACGGGCGCGCAGGATGACGGACCCGCGCCCAGTTTCGAAGGCCGAACGGATGCCGGTGCGGCCAAGGATCAGCGCGCCGGTCGGGAAATCCGGCCCCGGCATCACGGTCATGATGTCATCCAGCGTCGCGGTCGGATTTTCGATCAGCATCAGCGCCGCGTCGCAGACCTCGGTCGGGTTGTGCGGCGGGATATTGGTCGCCATGCCGACGGCGATGCCGTTTGCGCCATTGACCAGCAGGTTCGGAAAGCTGGCCGGCAGGACCTTCGGCTCGCTGTCGCTTTCGTCGTAGTTCGGCTGGAAATCGACGGTATCCTCGTCGATGCCATCCAGCAGGGCGGCGGCCGATTTCGCCAGGCGCACTTCGGTGTACCGCATGGCCGCCGGCGGATCGCCGTCCATGCTGCCAAAATTGCCCTGGCCGTCGATCAGCGGCACGCGCATGGCGAAATCCTGCGCCATGCGAACGAGCGCATCATAGATCGAGGCATCGCCATGCGGGTGATACTTGCCCATCACATCGCCGACGATGCGGGCCGATTTGCGATGCGGCTTGTCGGACGCATAGCCCGATTCCTGCATCGCATAGAGGATGCGGCGATGCACCGGCTTCAGCCCGTCGCGCGCATCGGGCAGGGCGCGCGCCACGATCACGCTCATCGCGTAATCGAGGTAGGAGCGACGCATCTCCTCCTCAAGCCCGATCGGCATGGTCCCGGGGGGCGGCTCCGTCAGGGGGGTGCCGCCGTTCTCGCTATCGCTCAAATGTCAGGTTCCGCTCAGAACGGGATGTCGTCGTCGAGGTCGCTTTTCTTCGCGTCCCAGCCACCGCGCGCCGGGGCCGCGGCACGGGCCGGGGCGCGTTCGGATGGGGCGCTGCCGCCCTCCTCCTGATAGCCACCGCCGCGACCGCCCCCATCGGCGCGGCCGCCCACCAGGGTCAATTCGCCGCGGAACTGCCGCAGCACGACCTCGGTCGTGTATTTGTCGGCGCCGGTCGCATCTTGCCATTTGCGGGTCTCGATCTGGCCTTCCAGATAGACCTCGCTTCCCTTCTTCAAATACTTCTCGGCGATCTCGCCCAGTTTCTCGTTGAAAATGGCAACGGCGTGCCATTCGGTGCGTTCCTGAAATTCGCCGGACTTGTCCTTCCAGCGTTCCGAGGTCGCAACCCGCAGGTTCACGACCCGGCCACCGTTCTGGAAATTCCGGACCTCCGGGTCCTTCCCGAGCCGGCCGAGGATGATCACTTTGTTGACGCCAGCCATCAGCCTCTCCCGTCCCGGGTTTTTGACACCATGGTTATAGCCGGAAGTCGCGGCTTCTGCCAGCCAGCCCCCTTCCGGCCACCCCGGCCAGGTGGCACACCCTGCCCTGAACACAATGCGAACACGGATTCTGCCCCATGTCCAAAGCCGCCGGCCATGAGCCGCCCGTGATTCGCGTCCGGGGCGCCCGGACCCACAACCTCAAAAACATCGATGTCGAAATCCCGCGCGACACGCTTACGGTGATCACCGGCGTCTCCGGCTCGGGCAAGTCCTCGCTCGCCTTCGATACCATCTATGCCGAAGGCCAGCGCCGCTACGTCGAATCCCTCTCGGCCTATGCCCGGCAGTTCCTGCAACTGATGGCAAAGCCGGACGTCGATTCGATCGAGGGCCTGTCCCCGGCCATTTCCATCGAGCAGAAGACCACCAGCCATAATCCGCGTTCCACCGTCGGGACGGTCACCGAGATCCACGACTATATGCGCCTGCTCTGGGCGCGCGCCGGCGTGCCGCATTCGCCGGCAACCGGCCTGCCGATCGAGGCGCAGTCGGTGTCCATGATGGTCGATCGCGTCATGGCCATGCCGGAAGGCACGCGGCTTTTGCTGCTGGCCCCGGTCGCGCGCGGCCGCAAGGGCGAATGGAAGAAGGAGTTTTCCGACTGGCAGCGCCGCGGCTTCGAACGGGTGAAGGTGAATGGCGCGCTGCTGCGGATCGACGAAGTCCCGGCCCTCGCCAAGACCAAGAAGCATGACATCGAGGTCGTGATCGACCGCCTGGTGGTGAAGCCCGGCATCGAGCAGCGCCTGGCCGACAGTTTCGAAACCGCGCTCGCGCTCGCCGATGGCATTGCCTATGCGGAGCCTGCCGATGGGGGCGATCGCACCGTCTTCAGCCAGAAATTCGCCTGCCCGGTCAGCGGCTTCACGATCGAGGAGATCGAGCCCCGACTGTTCTCCTTCAACTCGCCGCAGGGCGCCTGCCCCGCCTGCG
>JBBQHE010000075.1:0-17815 GCA_038323655.1 Acetobacterales bacterium
TGCGCCCACCATCCCGAAGGGGGCCACCGCCTATGGCGTGCGGCTGCTGGACCGGCTCGTGGCGGACCATGACGAGGATGCCTGACGCCAGCCGATGAAGACTGGCCTGCCGAGCCTGCGGCTGCGGGGCGATGCGCCGAAGCCCGGGCGCGCGACCATCCGCCCCTTGGCGGACGTGCCGGGGGCCCTGGCCGCGGCTGCCGCGGCGGCCGGGTTTACTGGCGCCGCCGGGCAGGTGGCTGAGGTCTCGGCGCCAGGCTTCCCCCGGCTCGTGCTGGCCGGGGCCGGCGCGGATGACTGGGAACGTGCAGGCGGGGAAGCCATGGCGCGGCTGCTGGCCGAAGGCGCGACCCGCGCGCCACGCATCGCTCTCGACCTGCGCTTCATCCCGGCCGAGGCCGCCATTGCGGTCGCGACCGGTGCGGCGCTGCGCGCCTGGGCGCCGCCCATCCGCCGCCGCGCCGGGGCGCCGGAAACCCCGCGCCTGGTGCTGCACGTGCCGGACGCCGAGGCTTTCGCCCCTGCCTTTGACGCCATGCAGGCGCGGCTGGCGGGGGTGGGCTTCGCCCGGACCCTGGTTGCTGAGCCCGCCAATATACTGACCCCGGAAAGCTTCGCCGCCCGGCTGCGCCACCTGCGGCGCGTTGGCGTGGTGGTCGAGGTGCTGGGCCGTGGCGCGCTGGAACGTGCCGGAGCCGGGGCGATCCTGGCGGTCGGCCGGGGTTCGGCGAACCCACCGCGGCTGGTGATGCTGCGCTGGCCCGGGACCACGGGGGCGGACCGCTTGGTGCTGGTCGGCAAGGGCATGACCTTCGACACCGGCGGCATCAGCATCAAGCCAGCCGCCGGGATGGAGGACATGCGCGCCGACATGGCCGGTGCCGCGGCCTGCGCGGGGGCAGTGCTGGCGCTCGCCCTGCGACAGTCGCCCGCCCCCGTCACCGCCGTGCTGGCGCTGGCTGAAAACATGCCCGGCGCCCGCGCCTGGCGCCCGGGCGACGTCATCACCACCCTATCCGGCCGCACGGTGGAAACCATCGACACCGATGCCGAGGGCCGCATGGTTCTCGCCGATGCGCTGGCCTGGGCGGTGCGGCACGAAAATCCCGCCGCACTGGTCGATCTGGCGACCCTGACGGGCAGCATCGTCGTGGCCCTGGGCCACCACCGCGCCGGCATGTTCGGCACGGACGCGCCGCTTCTGGCCGCGGTGGGGGCGGCGGGCGAGGTCGCAGGCGATCCGGTCTGGCACATGCCGATCGGGCCAGGCCATCTCGAGCCGCTGAAATCCGACATCGCCGACCTGCGGCAATGCGCCTCCGGCCGGTTGCAGCCCGATGCCAGCCATGCCGCGGCCTTCCTGCGCCATTTTTCCGAGGGCATTCCCTGGGTTCATCTGGATATCGCCGGCGTGGAATCGCGGGAGGAAGCGGATTGGCGCGGCCCCGCCGGGCCGACCGGCTTCGGGGTGCGGCTGATCGACGCCCTGGCGACGGCGCGGTTCGAGGACCCGCACCGGGCCGCATGACCGACGTCGCCTTCTACCACCTGACCCGCAGCAGCCTGGAACAGGCCCTGCCCCGCCTGCTCGGCCGCGTGCTGGACCAGGGCGGACGGGCCGTGGTGCGCTTGGGCGACGGGGCCCGACTGGCCGCCCTCGACCAGGCGCTATGGACCTGCCCCGAGCCGGACTGGCTGCCGCATGGTACGCCAGCCACGGGGGAGGCCAACCTGCACCCGATCTGGCTGACCACCGAGGACGCGCCGGCGCCCAACGGCGCACGCTTCCTGTTCCTGGCGGATGGGGCCACGAGCGGATTACTGACGGCCTATGACCGCGTCTTCGACCTGTTCGATGGCAATGATGAGGCCGCGGTCGCCGCCGCACGGGATCGCTGGCGGCAGTGGAAGGCCGAAGGCCACGCCCTGACCTATTGGCAGCAGGGCGCGCGCGGCTGGGAAAAAAAGGCTTGATGCCGCAGCATTGCCGTCCGCGACGTTAAGGCAGCAACTCGCGGAGTTTCCACATGTCCATCGATGCCTCCCCCTTGTTCGAGCCCTTCACCCTGGGTGACCTCACCCTGCCCAACCGAATCGCCATGGCGCCGCTGACGCGCAACCGCGCCGCACGCGGGACCGACGCGCCGCATGGGTTGAATGCGACCTATTACGCGCAGCGCGCCGAGGCTGGGCTGCTGATCTCAGAGGCGACCCAGATCTCGCGCCAGGGCCAGGGCTATGCCTTCACGCCGGGGCTCTATTCCGAAACCCAGGTCAATGGCTGGAAGCAGGTGACCGAGGCGGTGCACGCCAAGGGTGGGCACATCTTCGTCCAGCTCTGGCATGTCGGCCGCGTGTCACATGTATCGCTGCAGGACGACGGCCAGGCGCCCGTCGCACCCTCGGCGATCCAGGCCAAGACAAAAACCTTCATCGAGACGGGGTTCGCCGAGACCTCCATGCCGCAGGCGCTGGACCAGGCCGGCATCGATGCGATCATCGGGGACTACGTCCAGGCCGCGCAGAACGCGGCCCGCTCCGGCTTCGACGGGATCGAGCTGCATGCCGCCAACGGCTACCTGATCGACCAGTTCCTCAAGGACGGCAGCAACCAGCGCACCGACCAGTACGGCGGCTCGGTCGAGAACCGCGCGCGCTTCGGACTGCAGGTGGTGGATGCCATGCTGAAGGTCTATCCGAAGACGCGCTTCGGGGTGCGTATCTCCCCGGTCAGCCCGGCCAATGACGCCGTGACCAGCGACCCCGCGGCGATCTTCGGCCACTTCGCCTCCGAATTGTCCCGCCGCGGCATCGCCTTCCTGCATGTCGTGGAAGGCGCGACGGGTGGGCCGCGCGACGTGGCGCCGTTCGATTACCTGGCGCTGCGCGACCTGTTCTCGGGCGCGTATATTGCCAACAACGGCTACACGCGGGAGATGGCAATCGAAGCGGTGCGAGACGGCAGCGCCGACATGATTGCCTTCGGCCGGCCCTTCATTGCCAATCCCGACCTCGTGGCGCGTCTGGAACGGGACGCGCCGCTGGCCGGGATCGATCCGGCAACGCTGTATGGCGGCGGGGCCGAGGGCTATACGGATTATCCGGCGCTGGCGGCCTGAACCAGTGGCGCGGCCTATCCTTCCAGGATCTCCCGCGCCTCCTGCAAGGCAGCCTTCTGGGCCTCGGTTGGTTTCGGGTACTCGAGGTTCAGCGCGGTCAGCGCCTTGACCATCGCCGCCACCACGATCATCCGGGTCACCGGCTTGTCGTCGGCCGGCACCACGAACCACGGCGACTGCGGCGTCGCGGTCGCGCGGATCGCCTTCTCGTAGGCTCGATGATACAGGTCCCAGTGCGCGCGCTCGGCGACGTCGGCCGCGCTGAATTTCCAGTTTTTCGAAGGCTCGTCGATGCGCGACAGGAAGCGCTTGCGCTGTTCGCCCTTGGACATGTGCAGGAAGATCTTGACCACCAGGATCCCCTGCCGGCCGAGGTAGCGTTCGAAGGCGGCGATGTCCTCCAGCCGCTCGTCGAACACCTTCTTGCTGATCAGTTCGGGCGGTACGTGCTGCTTTTCCAGCAGTGCAGGATGCACCCGCAGCACCAACACTTCCTCATACCAGGACCGGTTGTGGATGCCGATGCGGCCGCGCTGCGGGATGTGCAGGACATGCCGCCACAGGAAGTCGTGGTCCAGTTCAAGCAGGGTCGGCTGCTTGAAGGATTCAACGGACGTGCCCTGCGGGTTCAGCCCGCTGAAGACATGCTTGATCGTGCCATCCTTGCCGGCCGCATCCATCGCCTGGAAGATCGCAAGGACGCCCCAGTTGTTCTGTGCCGACAGCCGGTCCTGCAGCGAGGCCAGCGCCTCGACCCCAACCCGCAAGCCGTCCTTGGCAACCTCCTTGCTCAGGTCGATCTCGCTGTCGTCCCGGGTCGGATAGTCCTTCAGCCGGAAATTGCGGCCATCGGTCACGCGATAGCGCTCGACCAGTTTCAGGATCTGCTTGGCGTCGACCATGGCTGTCTCCAGAGCACCCAGGCGGTGGTACACACCTGCAACATAAGCGTCATCGCCAGCGCCCAGCCATAGCCTGCGGGGTGCCAGCCGCCGCTTTCCGTGCGCGGCCAGAGGTCGAGGAGCAGCCCGATCGCCGTCTGCAACAGGAACACCAGCGCCAGCATGCTGCCGTTGATCGCGGTCGCGACCCGCCCTGCCAACTGCGTGCCAAAGCTCTGCGCCACCGCGGCATAGCCCGAAGGACCGGTCGCCCCGCAAAAGGCAAACAGGAACCAGGTGACCCCAAGCCAAAGCGGATTGCCCGAAGGATGCAGGATCAGCACCCCTTGCATGACCGCAATGCCGCCCATCGCGATGTAGGGTAGCAGCATTGCGCTGTGCCCCCGCGCCTGGGCGACACTCGCCAGGCGGCCCATCACCAGGCTGCCGATCGACAGCCCGCAGGCATAGGCCAGCAGAACGGCGGCGCGCCGGGTGTCATCGAGTCCGCCGACATCGCGCAGCCAGGGCCCGGCCCAAAGACCCTGCCAGGTGAAGGACAGGCCCGAGAGCACGCAGATGCCCGGCACCTGGGCAATGAAGACCGGGTGGCGGAAGATCCGGCCGATCTCGGCGACTTCGGGCCAGACGCCACGCTTCTCACCCGGCACCGCGCCGGGCGGGGCGGTTGGCACCGACAGCCAGACCCAGGCCGACACGAGGCACGCAAGCCCCGCCATCAGCGCAAAGGCGCCACGCCAGCCGATATGCGGCAGCAGCAATTGCACCGGCAGCGTGCCGGCCATGCCGCCCGTGGCGCCGATGAACACGGCGAGCCCGGTCGCGCCCGCGACCTTCTGGCGCGGCAGCCACTGGGTATGGGCCGTCAGCAATGCGATCAACGCGCCGGCAATGCCGATCCCTGTGACCATGCGCCCCAGCGCCAAAGCCAGCGGACCCTGCGCGAGGGCGCAGAGCGTGAAGCCGGTGGCGGCGACCAGCGCCATCACCGTCTGCACCCGGCGCGGCCCGAACAGGTCCAGCGCCAGGCCGGCCGGCAACTGCGTTGTCGCGTAAGCGACGAAGAAGCAGGCGGCCAGCAGACCGAGCTGTCCGGCCGACAGGCCAAATTCCAACGCCAGCAGAGGGGCGATGGTGGCGACGACCGTGCGCGAAATCTGATTGACGAAATTCATCCCCGCCAGCGGCAGGGTGATGCGGCCAAAGATGTTCACGGCAGCGCCAGGCGGATGCTGACCGGGCAGTGATCGGACAGGCGGTCGCGGAAAGCGGGGTCGCGTTCGCCATAGACAAGAACCCGCAGACTGCCCGGCACCAGCCAGCCGCGGGCGGGGCCGCCCAGCAGGATGTGGTCGATGAAGGGCCGCCCCCGGCCGTCACCGCCGGCCCAGCAGGGGCTGGACTGGCCGGCGGTGGCGCGGGTCAGGGGCGCTGACTCCGCCAGGATCTGGGCCAGGTCCTCGTCACGTTCCATGCGGCGGTTGAAATCACCCAGGATGGCGAAGGCCACGCCTTCGGCACGGCGGGCAGCGACCCAGCCGGCCAGCGGCGGCATCTGCCGGGAAAGGGCCTCGCAGTCAGGGTCGCGCGGGACACGCAGCGCGCCATCGCGGCAGCCGGCCTTGAGGTGCACCGACAGCAGTCGGATCAGCGACGCGCCTTCACCCACCGTGATGTCGGCGCCGCGGCGCATGGAAAAGCGGGCGTTGGGCGCAAAGTCGAGCGCCGCGAGGTCGGCGTGGACGGTGACGCGCAAGCCCCGGCGAATAGCAAAGCCGGGGCGCTGGGTATCGGCCTCGTCAGTCAAATGGATGGCCCATTTGTCCGGTGGGAAGACCAGGGCCGCGGCCGCGGCGCCGTCGATTTCCTGCAGGGCCACGACATCGGCCGCGAGCCTTTCGGCATAGCCAGCGAGGCGGGCAAGATCGGCGGGGCTGCGAGGTGTGATGTTGCGCGGCAGGTCAGGGTGGCCGGCGGGTTTCTGGGTCAACCAGGCGATGTTCCAGGTTGCCAGGCGCAGGTTTTCCGCGCGGGCTGGGAAGGCGAGGAGAAGCAGGCAGAGAAGGGCGCGGCGCATGGTGGCAAACTGGCGCGCTGGGGCGCGGTTGGCCAGGGCTACAGCAGCCGCGGCGCCGCCAAGGCCGGTCGGGCAGGCTGGGCGTTTTCCAGTGGACGGGCGCCGCAGGCAAGCAGGTAATCGGCGATGGCATCGAAGCCGGCCGGGTCCCGCGTCACATCATCCGCATCGCCACGCGGCACGAAGATCACCGTCTCATACCGCGCACGGGTCAGCAGCACGCGATAGGTGTTGCGGATGAAGGCCAGTTCCGCGGCCTTGCCCACGCGGTTCCAGCGATGCCCGGCGAAGGCGCGGCCGAACCAGCCGCCAGGGCCGCGGCAGAAATCCCCGCCCCAGGCCAAGCCGACCACATCCAACTCCAGCCCCTGGCAGGTGTATTCCGTGGCGACGACCTCCAGCGCGTCGCTGCCGCGCACATCGGGCCAGCGGCGCAGGAACCAGTCGGGCGCGCGATCGGCAGCACCCACCTCCACGCCCAAGCCCTCGGCCCGCAGGCGCTTGGCGCCGGAACTGGCGACCAGGCCGGACCGCCGCAGCCCGCGCGTCAGCCCGCGCAAACCGGCGCGTAGGGCGGCCAGGTCGCGGGTGAGGAAGAAGGGCACGCCCGGGATGGCAGCGGCACGGGCCGGGTCATTGTCCAGCACCGCCTCGACCCAGGCCGCGCCGCCGTCGGTCGTGATGGCGCGGACCGGGATGGTCAGGTCGAGGTCTTCGTCCAGCGCCAGCCAGGGCTGCGGCCCCGCGGCCAAGCGCTGCACCGGGTCGGTCGCCGTGATGGCACGCCGGGCGGCGACGGCGCGCCAGGTGCCAGTGGCCGCGATGACCCTTCCCCATTCGGCCAGCCCCGCCTCGCCGGTATTGATCTCCTGCCCGTTGCCGATCAGCGCGACGATGACGGCCCAGCCCGGCACGCGGTCCATGATCGCCAGCGCATGGGCGGGTTCGCTCATGGTCAACTGGCTGGCGCGACGCAGCGTGTCGCGCGTGGCCTGGGCGGCATCCCAGGCGCGCTGGGCCTCGTCGAAGACGATGACATGTTCGGGCGGGGTGCCCGCCAGATTGTCTTCCAGGAAGCGATGCACGTTCTGCAAGGCCATGCGCGTGCGGCGCCGCGCCTCGGCGGCCGAAGTGCCCTGGCGGGCGACGGCATCCCGCGCCAGGGCCTCGCGCAGCACCGCGACCAGGGGGGCGTTACCGGTCAGGAAGGCGGCGCCATCCTGCCGCGCTGGGCCAAAAACGGTGTTCAGCCCGCACAGCGTCTTGCCGGCACCCGGGATGCCGGTGACGAAGACCACGCGCCGGTCGCAGGCTTCGCGGGCGGCGGCAACCTGGCGGGCGATGGCCTCGGTCGTGCGGGTCAGGTTGGGCAGATCGGCGCGGGCGGCGGCGATCTCGGCGACGCCGTTGCGGGCATAGAGAAGGGTCGCGGCCTCCACGATATGCGGCACGGGGCGGTAGGGGGCTGCGAGCCAGGCGGGGCCGTCGAGCGCAGCGAGTGGTGCTGCGGCCAGAATCGCCGCGACCAGCGCAGCCAGTCCGGCCGGCGTCGTTGCCACGGGATGCAAAACGCCGTGCCAGATTAGCGGGGGGTCGAAGGCCGTGCCGCCCTTGGCCGCGACCACGATCGGCACGATGGGGCAGGTGCGGCTGCCGGCGTGGAAATCGCGCAGGTCCAGCGCGTAATCCTCGACCTGGGCCAGGGCGGCGCGGTCGGCGGCGTCGGTCTTGAATTCCAGCACCAGCAGCGCGCGCGGCGTCACGATCACCGCATCGGCGCGCTTTTCCAGGCGCATCAGGTCGTATTCCAGGGCGATGGTCCAGGCATCGCCGCCGACCTCCGCCACCAGCGCCTGCAACGCGCGGATTTGTGGCGTCCAGGCCAGCGCCTGGCCGGCCTCGGTGCCCAGCCGCAGCGCCTGCACCATGGCCAGCCGCCCGGCCACGTCCTCGGCCGCTTGCACCAGCAGGTTTGCGCCAATGCAGGAGAACCAGGGCTTCATTGCGTGTCAGACTACCGATCGTAGGTTTGGGTAAGCTTGATTTGCATACATTTTTCAGGATCAATCTCGCTAGCGAATCGGACCACTGGTCGGTTTCACGATGATTTTCTGAAATAATCAGTGCTGCAAGGGGTCATTTCATGCCGCTTCCGTTCATTATCGGCGCAGCTATGATTGGCGCGGGCGGTGCCATGGTCACATGGTACTGGTCTCTATCTCCTTCTCGTCGGGAAAAGCTTGACGATAAATGCATCGATGCCATGGAAGAAGTCTGCTTGAAAAAGAGCGAAAACTCACTCAATCAACAAGAAGCGCGTAGAGTCATTGATCATCTCCAAGAGTCGGGAGACATCCCAAAAATCTAGTTGCTTTGTCGCGTTTGGATGATCGCAAACTTCAGGCTATTTTAACTTGGTCGCCGTGTTGGTTATTGCGCCTTCCAGGTGGCCAAGACCACACTCCCCAACAACAGACCAAAGCCCAATCCATGCACAATCGTTGCGGTTTCACCAAGAACCAGGATCGCCACCAATGCCGCCGTTCCTGGCAGGAAGGCGGTAAAGATTCCCGCAACACCGGCCTCCACCCGCTTCAGCCCCGCGTACCACAGCAGCAGGCACAGCACGCTCGCCGTCAGGCTGTGGAACACCAGAAGCCCCGCCACCCGCGCATCGCCAAGGGCCGCCACATCGCCCAGGCTGGTCAGGCACAGCGGCAGCAGCAGGGCCACCGAAAACCCCTGCATCCACAACGACGCCGTCACCACCGGCACCCGCCCCGCGACCCGCCGCGCCAGCAGCGCATAGGCAGCCTCGCCACACACACCCACGAACACCAGGCCGGCGCCGATCAGCGACCCATGCCCCTCGCCGCCCCGCGCCAGGGCGATAGCCCCCATGCCGCCCGCCGCCAGCAGCACCGCTGCCCATTGCCGGGGCGCCAAGGCTTCGCGCAGGAACAGCCACCCGCCGAGGGCGATGACCGCCGGCAGGGTCGCCAACACCAGCCCCGCCTCCAACGCACCCGTCAGCCGCAGCCCCGCCAGCAGGGCCGCGTTGTAGAGCACCGTCCCAAACGCCGCCTGCCAAAGCAGGTTTTTGCGCACATCGCGCGGCACCGACACGGGGCCGTCGATCACCCGCGCCAGCGGCCAGAGCACTGCGCAGGCGATCAGGCAGCGCAAGCCTGCGATCATCGGCACCGACAGGCTTTCGGCCAGCAGCTTCGCCACCGCCACATTGGCGCCGACCAGCGCCATGGACGTGGCCAGTTGCAGATAGGCGATCAGCCCGCCTCGCCTTCGCGCCGGAAGGGCGAGGCCTCGGCCAGCGCTCCGATTTCCACCGCCATCGCCGCGCGTTCCCGGGCCAGGAAATCAGCGATGGCGGCGCGCAGTCCACGATGCTCGATCCAATGCGCCGAATGCGTCGCGACGGGCATGTAGCCGCGCTGGATCTTGTGCTCGCCCTGCGCCCCGGCCTCGACCCGCGACAGGCCCTTGGCGATCGCGAAGTCGATGGCCTGGTAATAACAAAGTTCGAAATGCAGGAAGGGGGCCTCCACCAGCGTGCCCCAGTTGCGGCCATAGAGCGCGTCATCGCCCATCAGGTTCAGCGCCCCCGCGACCGGTTCGCCGTCCTTCTCGGCCACCATCAGCACCACGCGGTCGCCCAACCTGTCGGCCAGCAGCGGCCAGAACTTTTCGGTCAGATACGCGCTGCCCCATTTGCGATCGACCGTGTTCTGATAACAACGGTTGAAGACCTGCCAATGCCGCGGGGTGATGGCAGCCCCTTGCAGCGCGCGGAACACCAGCCCCGCATTCTGCGCGTCCCGCCGCTCCCGCCGGATGCTTTTGCGCTTGCTCGCCCGCATCAGCCCCAGGAAATCGTCGAACGAGGCAAAGCCGGCGTTGGACCAATGGAACTGCACGCCCATGCGCCGCAGCCAGCCGGCCTGTTCCAGCCCCGCGGTCTCGGCGTCCTCGGCAAAGGTGACGTGGCAGGACGAAAACCCGACCTCGCCGGTCGCCTGGGCCAAGGCGGTCGCAAAGACCTCGGCGGGCAGGCCGCCCAGCAGCCGCGGGCCGGGCACCGGACTGAACGGCACCGCCACCTGCAACTTTGGATAATACGACCCGCCTGCGCGCTCAAACGCCTGGGCCCAGCCGTGGTCAAAGACGTACTCGCCGTAGGAATGGCTCTTGCCGTAGGCCGGCGCGCAGCCGACCACCTGCCCCTGCCGGTCGCGCAAAACTGCATGCTGCGGCATCCAGCCGGTTCGGGCATTGGCGCTGCCGCTGTCCTCCAGCGCCGACAGGAAGGCATGGCTTACAAACGGATTGCCCCGCCCGGCGCAGCGGTCCCAATCCTCGGGTGAAATTTCCGCAATGGCGCGGTGCAGGGTCAGCGAAAGTTCGGTCATTGCCGCCATGTCGGGCCTCCGAACGCCCCGGCAATCAAGCGAGTTCAAAAATCCCCTCGACCTCAACCGACGCATCCCCCGGCAGGGCGATGACCCCGATCGCGGTGCGGGCGTGGCGCCCGGCCTCGCCAAACACCGCGACCGCGGTGTCCGACGCGCCGTTGATCACCAGCGGCTGGTTGGTGAAATCGGCCGCCGAGGCGACGTAGCCGGTCATCCGCAACACCCGCTTCACCCGGTCCAGATCGCCGCCCGCCGCCGTTTTCAGATGCGCCAGCATGGCAAGGAAGCAGAGCTTCGCCCCCTCCTGCCCCGTTTCCACCGACACGCCGGCGCCGAGCTTGCCGGTGGGCCAGATCGCGCCATCGCGCCGCGGCACCTGGCCCGAGACAAAGACGATCGACCCCGTGATGGTGTAGGGGATGTAATTGGCGACCGGCGCCGAGGCCCCGGGCAGCGTCAGCCCCAATTCCGCGAGGCGTGCTTGGATCCGTCCGGCCATGGTGTGTGTCCCTGCTTGGTCTGACGCATGATCGCCGAAACGGCGCGGCGCGGGAAGCGGTGGTCCCGCCGGCGCTTGCCCGCTAGGCTCGCGTCATGCACATCGCCGCCGCCTATGCCGCCCTGCATGTGCTGCTGATCATCGTCCTCGGCGCGCTGGTGTCACGCGCGCGTGGGCGGGCGCGTGTCGACATCGGCGACGGCGCCGACCCCGCGTTGATCCGCGCCATACGGGTGCATGGCAATGCGGTGGAACAGGCCGCCCCCACATTCGCCATCCTGATCCTGCTGGCGGCCTTGTCGGCCCCGGCCTGGGGGCTGCATCTGTTCGGCCTGGCCACGCTGGCCGGCCGCGCCGCCCATGCCTGGGGCCTTGCGGGCGGCATGACGCGGCTGCGCTGGCGGCAGATCGGCATGTTGCTGACCTGGACGGCGCTCGGCCTGGGCGCCCTGGTGCTGCTGGCCATCGCCATATGATCACTGGCGGCTGGCCCGCCTGAAGGACTGCCGCTAGGCCGGATCGATGCGCAGGATGCGGCCGCGGGCTTCGTCAGTCAGCACCAGCAGACGGCCGTCGGCGCCCTGGATGACCTGGCGAAAGCGGATCTTGTCCCAAAGCAACCGTTCTTCCGCGATGACCCGGTCGCCGTCCATCGTCAGGCGCATCAGCCCCGGCGGATTCAGGCAGGCAAGGAACAGGTTGCCGCGCCACGCCGGGATGGTCGCGCTGGTGCAGACGGCGCAGCCGGAGGGGCTGATCGCCGGGACCCAGACCCGGGCCGGGTCTTCGAAGCCGGGGCGGCTCTTATCGGCGCTGATCTCGCTCCCGTTGTAGTTCCGGCCGTGGGTGACCAACGGCCAGCCGTAATTGGCGCCGGGGCGCAGGATATTGACCTCATCGCCGCCAAGAGGACCGAATTCGACCTCGATCATCGACCCCGTGGCGGGGTTCACCGCCAGGCCCTGCGGGTTGCGATGGCCGAGGCTGTAGATCTCCGCCCGGGTGTTGGGCCGGTCCAGGAACGGGTTGCCCGGCGCGGCCGCACCATCGCGGGTCAGGCGCAGCACCTTGCCGGCCAGGTCGTCAAGCCGTTGCGCGCGCACAGGGGTCGAACCCCGGTCGCCCGTGCCGAGGTACAGGAAACCATCGCGGCCGAAGGCCATGCGCCCGCCGAAGTGAATGCGCCCTTGGGGCTGTGCCGGCGTCGCATCCAGCAGGGGCGTCACATCGGTCAACTGGTTCGCATCCGGCGCCAATCGGGCGCGGACCAGGCGGGTCAGCACGCCGCCCTGCACATTGGCAGCAAGGGTGAGATATATCTCGCGGGTCGCGGCGAAATCGGGTGCCAGGATGATATCCAGCAAGCCCCCTTGGCCTTGGGCCACCACATCGGGCACGCCCCCGATCGGCGCGGACAGCGCACCGTCCGGCGTGACCAGGCGAAGCCGCCCGGGCCGTTCGGTGACCAGCAGCCGCCCATCGGGCAGCACCGCGGCCCCCCAGGGGTTTTGCAATCCGATGCCGAAGGCCGCGACCGTGAACGTCGCGCCCTGGGATGTCTGCGGCGCCTGGGCATGGAGCACGGCAGGGGCGAACAGCCCCACCGCCAGCCCGCGGCGGGAGATCATGTATCCAGTGCGCCCGCCAGCCACTCCTTCATCTGAGCCCGCGGCATGGCGCCGACCTTGGTCGCGATCGGCTTGCCGTCACGAAACAGGATCATCGTCGGAATGCCGCGCACCGCATATTCATTGGGCGTCATCGGGTTTTCGTCGATGTCGACCTTGGCGACCGTCAGCCGGCCCGCGTATTCGGTGGCGATCTCTTCCAGTATGGGCGCGACAGCACGGCAGGGGCCGCACCATTCGGCCCAGAAATCGACCAGCACGGGGCCACTGCTGTCCAGCACGTCCTGCTTGAAGGTCTCGTCGGTGACGGGCTTGGTATTCTCGCTCATGGCGGCGGGTCCTCTGGTGCGGGCTTCTGGTACGACGGAAAGTCGGGTGGCAGCAGCCCCGGGTCAAGCATGACCTGCGCCACGCGACCCGGCATGCCCGGCGCGGACTGCCGCGCGGATCGGGTTCCGCCCGGCCCGGCCGCGTGCTAGGCGCCGCTTGATCGACGCCGGGTATCCCCGGTTCCCCTGGCCGTGATAGGTGCGCCCGATGTCCGACCCCCAAGCCCCCGCCGCCCCCGTGAACGGTGCCACCGGCGATGCCCCGCTGCCGCTGCTGATGAATCTGCAATACACGCGCGACCTGTCGTTCGAGGTACCCGGCGCACCGGAAATCTTCACCACCATCCGCGAGCAACCGCGCATCGACTTGTCGCTGGACGTGCAGGCGCGCCCGCTACCGGGCGGCAATGTCTATGAGGTTTCCTTGCAGATCCGCGCCGATGCCAAGGTGGGCGAAACGGTCTGCTTCATCGCAGAACTGGCCTATTGCGGCATTTTCACCGTGAACATCGGGGCGGAGATGCTGGAACCCCTGCTGCTGGTGGAATGTCCGCGGCTGCTTTTCCCGTTCGCCCGCAACATCCTGGCGGACGTGACGCGCGACGGCGGTTTCCCGCCGGTGCTGCTGGCGCCGATCGACTTCGTGGCGCTGTGGCAGTCCCGCCGCGGCCAGGGTGCACCGCAGGTCGCCAACGCCTGACGTTTCGCCAGTGGCGCGTCGGCAAAAGCCCATCCCCGCGGTCGGGCCGCAAAAGCTGGTGGAAGTCGCTCATATCGACTTCGCGATGCTGCACTTCCTGCTGCCGCTGATGCGGGCGGCGCGGGCGCGGGGGCACGAGGTGATCGGCGTCTGTGCCGAGGGGCCGCTGCTGGCCCAGCCGCGGGCCGAGGGATTCCGCATCATCGCCGCCCCGATGGTCCGCAGCCTGAACCCGGTGGCGCAGCTGCGGGCCGCGATCTGGCTCTGGCGCCTGTTCCGGGCGGAAAAGCCCGACCTGGTGCATGGGCATTTCCCGATCTCGGGGTTTCTGGCCCGGGTCTCGGCCTGGGCCGCGGGGGTGCCACGCATTGCCTACACGGGCCATGGCTTCCTGTTCAACCAGCCGGGCCCGGCCTGGCGGCGCGGCCTGTCGCGCGTGCTGGAATGGACCGGCGGGCGGGTGACCGACGTGTTCATGACCGTCAGCGCCGAGGAGGCGGCCGATGCGCGGCGCCTGGGGCTGGCGCGCGGGCCCATCGCCATCGGCAACGGCCGCGACCCCGCCCGCTACCGCCCCGATCCTGCCGCGCGCGCCGTGCTGCGCGCCGCGTTGCGGACGCCCGCGGAGGCCTGCGTCATCATCGCCGTCTCCCGCCTGGTGCGGCACAAGGGGCTGGTCGAGTTGCTGGCGGCAATGGAAGCGGTGCCCGGGGCGGTGCTCTGGGTGGTGGGCGAAAGGCTCAGCTCGGACCACGGCGAGGATCTGGCGCCGGCTTTTGCCCGCGCCGAAGCAGCGCTGGGCCCGCGGCTGCTGCGCCTGGGCTACCGCGACGACGTGCCGGCGCTGCTGGCCGCGGCCGATGTCTTTTGCTTGCCGTCCTACTTCGAAGGGCTGCCGATGGGCATCATCGAAGCGATGCTGACCGGTCTTGCGGTGGTTGCAACCGACATCCGCGGCTGCCGCGAACAAGTGGTGCCGGATCAGACCGGCCTGCTGGTGCCGCCGATGCAGACCCGCCCCCTCGCCGAGGCCCTGGCCAGGCTTGTCGCCGATGCACCCCTGCGCGCCCGCATGGGTGCGGCAGGGCGGGCCAGGGCACTGGACCTGTATGACGAGGCCCGGGTCACGGCGCGTACGCTGGATGCGATGGGGCTGTAGCCTTGCGGCATCGGGCGCCACGGCCTAACCCCCGGCCGCTTGCTGGAAGGTCCGCCGTGTCCCCCGATATCATTACCCCGCGCCGCGCCCTGATCTCCGTCTCCGACAAGACAGGGTTGGTCGATTTCGCTCGCTTCCTGGCGGCGCGGGGTGTCGAGATTCTCTCCACCGGCGGCACCGCCCGGGCACTGCGGGAGGCCGGGGTGCCGGTGAAGGATGTGTCCGACCACACGGGCTTTCCCGAAATCCTGGACGGGCGGGTGAAGACGCTGGTGCCGCAGGTGCATGGCGGGCTGCTCGGCCGGCGGGACCTGGCCGAGCATGTGCAGCAGATGGGCCAGCACGGCATCGCGCCGATCGACCTGCTGGCGGTCAACCTCTACCCTTTCGAGGCGACGGTCGCGGCTGGCGGCGACTTCGATGCCTGCATCGAGAATATCGACATCGGCGGGCCGGCGATGATCCGTTCGGCCGCGAAGAATCACAGCCATGTCGCCGTGCTGACCGAACCCCAGCACTTTGCCGAGGTGCAGGCGGAAATGACGCGGCTGGACGGGCTGTCGCTCGGCACCCGGCGTCGCCTGGCGATCGCAGCCTTCGGCCGCACCGCGACTTACGACGCTGCCATCACCCGCTGGTTCGCGGGCGTGAACGGCGAAGCCTTCCCAGCCCGCCTGGCGATTCCGGGGCTGCTGGTGCAGGGGCTGCGCTATGGCGAGAATCCGCACCAGCAGGCCGCGGTCTACGCCGATGGCACCGGGCGGCCGGGGGTGGTGGGCGCCGAACAGATGCAGGGCAAGGCGCTGTCCTACAACAACCTCAACGACACCGATGCGGCGATCGAGGCGGTGGCGGAATTCGACCGCCCGGCCATCGTGATCGTCAAGCACGCCAACCCCTGCGGCGTGGCCGAGGGCGCTGACCTTTCTGCAGCCTGGGACCAGGCGCTGCGCTGCGACCCGACCTCGGCCTTTGGCGGCATCGTCGCGGCCAACCGGGTGCTGGATGCGGCGGCGGCGGAGAAGATTGCGGCGATTTTCACGGAAGTCGTGGTGGCACCGGATGCGGATGAGGCGGCGCGGGCGATCTTCGCCAAGAAGAAGAATCTTCGGCTGCTGCTGACGCGCGTGCTGCCGGACCCCGGTGCTCCCGGCTTGACCTTCAAAAGCATCGCCGGCGGCTTCCTGGTGCAGTCGCGCGATGCCGGGCGGATCACCGGCGCCGACCTGAAGATTGTCACGCAACGCGCACCGACGCCGGCCGAGCTGGCCGACCTGATCTTCGCCTTCCGTGTCTGCAAGCATGTGAAATCCAACGCCATCGTCTACGCCAAGAACCGCGCCACGGTGGGGATCGGGGCCGGGCAGATGAGCCGGGTGGACAGCGCCCGCATCGCGGCCTGGAAGTCGGAGGAAGCGGCCAAGGCCGCGGGGCTTTCGGTACCGATGGCGCAGGGGTCGGTGGTGGCGTCCGATGCCTTCTTCCCCTTCGCCGATGGCTTGCAGGCCGCGGCAGCGGCGGGGGCCACGGCGGTGATCCAGCCGGGCGGGTCGATGCGCGACGCCGAGGTGATCGCCGCGGCCGATGCGGCCGGGCTTGCCATGGTACTGACCGGCATGCGCCACTTCCGGCATTGACGCACGTGGTGTAGGTCGCGACCCGTGACCTTTGCAGGGACGGAATGACAAGCACCGAGACCATGCTGATTCTGGCTGCTCTGACCCTGTTGCTGCTGGGGCTGGCGGCGCTGCTCTTCCGCAAGGCTGCACCCGATCCGGCCTTGATGCAGGCGATGGCCGCCCTGCATTCGGCGCAGGAACGCCTGGGTACGGCGTTGGCGGCGATCCCGGGCGACATGAGGGCCGAAATGGCCGAGCGCTTCGCCGCCCAGTCGCGCGAGATCTCGGGCTTTTCCGTCGAACAGGGCAAGCTGCTGACCGCCCAGGAGAAGGCCGTGCTGGAGCGGCTGGCGACCGATGCCGCCACCACAGCCAAGTCGCTCGCTGAGAATCGTGCCGAGGCCACCGCCGCCGCCACCGCTTTGCAGGCCTTGCTGACTGCCGCCGATGCGGTCCAGGCCGAAAAATTGGCCGAGGCGATGGCCGTGCTGCGGCGCGACCAGGGGGCCGCCAATGCCGAAACCAAGCAGACGCTGGAGGCGGTGAAGACCACGCTTGCGGAGGGAGCGGTGAAGCAGGCCGCGTCCCTTGCCACCGAAACCGGCCGCACGCGCGACCTGCTCGACCTGCGCCTGAAGGAACTGCGCGAGGGCAATGAGCAGAAACTCGCAGAGATCCAGAAAAGCGTGAACGAACAGCTGCAATCGGCCGTCGAGAAGCAGATGAACGAAAGCTTCAGCCGCGTGATCGACCAGTTCGCTGCGGTCCAGAAGGCGATGGGCGATGTCCAGGCGGTGACGGGGCAGATCGGCGACATCAAGCGGCTGTTCAGCAATGTGAAGACGCGCGGCGGCTGGGGCGAGACGCAGGTCCGCGCCCTGCTCGACGATATTCTGCCCGCCGGCGCCTACGAGATGAACAAGAAGCTGTCCGAGGACAGCGGCGAGGCGGTGGAATTCGCCGTGCTGATGCCGAGCGAGACCGACCGAAAGATCTACCTCGCCATCGACGCGAAATTCCCGACCGAGGACTGGGACCGGCTGGTGATCGCCGGCGAGGCCGGGGATGTGGAGGCCGAGCGCATCGCCCGGCGTGCGTTGGAACAGCGGGTGCGGGCCGAAGCCGGCAAGATCGCCGGGAAATACATCCGCCCGCCGCTGACGGTCGAGTTCGCCGTGCTCTACCTGCCGACCGAGGGCATCTATGCCGAGATCGCCCGCATCCCCGGCGCGATCGAGGATATGCACCGCCAGAACCGGGTGCTGGTGCTGGGGCCGAGCCTGCTGCCGGCCATGCTGAGCATGATCCGCATGGGCCATGTCACCATCGCGCTCGGCGAGAAGGCGGACATGG
>JBBQHE010000076.1:0-17729 GCA_038323655.1 Acetobacterales bacterium
AGCCGCGAAATCCTGATCCATCACAGCAACTGGGGTGGTCCCGGCATCCGCCGCGGCACGGTGATGCGCGGGGTGTCGGTGATCGACGCATCCGACAACAACGACTGGTCGGTCGTGCGCGTCCAGGTCGGGCATGATCGCGTGAACTACGGCCGCAACTATCCGACCTATGGCTTTATCCACAACCGCCCCGACAATGGCCGCATCATGCGGGCCGATGCCGGCGCGACCGGCGGTTTCCAGGAAGTGGCCGAAGTGCCCGCGGCGCGCAGCCCGCATGCCCAGGCGCATGAGAGCGCGGCGCTGCAGGGGCTCACCGCGTCCTCGCGCCGCTGAGCAGCCCGGTCTGAGCAGCCCCTCGCCCGGCAGCGGCCCGCGCCACCAGCGCGGGCCGTTTTCGTTTGTGGGTGTTGCCGTTCACCGCTTGATCCGGCTGCCCCGCGGGCCGATTTGAAGGGTGCCATGACCTCTCCCGTGCCGCGTCCCGCCACCCCTCCCGTTCCGGGCCCTTCTTCGCTGACGATCGCGGCGGGCGGGGTGCTGCTGTTCCTTGCCTTCGGCACGACCGGCATGGTCGCCTTCGTGCGCGTCCTGGCCGGGATGTTCCGCTGATGCGCCGCCCGGGCCTGTCCCTGCCCTGGCCCAGCCTGCCGCAGGGCTGGTCCAACGCGGTGAACCGCGCCGGGCGCCGCGCCGGGACCAAGCGCGCATGGTTGTTGCCGCTGGCGACGCTGCCGCTGCTGCCGGCGGCGCTGTTCGCCCTGGTCTCGGGCCAGGGCGCGGCGCTGGGTGGGCTGGTGGGTGCCGCCGCGATCGCCTGGGCCGCGGGGCGCGTGCTGGCCCGCGGCGGCCGGCGATCGGCGCGCCGCGCCGCGGTGCTGATGGGGGTCGCAGCCGGTCTGGCCGCCTTGATCGCGGCCAAGCTCGGCTGGCCGGGCGCGCTGGTCATGGCCTTCCTCGCCTGGGCCGGCACCCGGCTGCTGCTGGACGGGGTGGGTGCGGCCGAGGACGCCGCCGAGGAAGCCGAGGCCGAAGCCGCCCGGACGCTCGCCGCCCGTGCCGCCGATGACAGCGTCCCGGCGCTGCTGCGCGATGCCGAGGCGCGGCTGGCCCGTATCGACACGGCCGGGCGGTCCCTGCGCGACAGCCGGCTGCTGGCCGCCAGCCAGGCGATGCACGCGGTCGTCGCGGACCTGGTCGCCCGGCCCGAACGCCTGCCCGCCGCCCGGCGCTTCCTGACCGTGCAGCTGGAGGGGCTGGAGCGCGTCGCCGCGGGGCTCGCCGCCGGGGCAACGCCGCCGCCAGGCCTGCCGTTGCTGCTGGACGACATGCGCCGCGCGGCCGACGCCCTGCGCGTCGACATGCGAAGGGCGGTGGACGAGGAACTCGACATTCAGGTGCGCGTGCTCTCGGCACGGCTCCGTGAGGAAGGCTACGCATGAACGACCTGACCCCGGCCCCCGATCGCGCGACCGATGTCGCGCGGCTGGCGGAAAAGCTGGACATCGCCGACCCGGGTTCGATCCTGCGCTTCGGCGCCGAGGCGCAGGGCCGCGCCCAGGCGGCGGCGGACGCCATGCTGGAAGGCGCGCGCAACGAAAGCACGGGTGCCGCCGGCGCCGCGCTGTCGGAAATGCTGGCGGCCCTGCGCGGCTTCGACGTAACAAAGCTTGGCGACAAGCCCGGCTTCTTCACCCGCATCTTCACCAAAGCCGGCGCCGAAGCCGCCCAGACCTTGCAGAAATACGAGGGCGTAAAGGGCCAGATCGAGGCGGTGGGCGACCGGCTGGATGCGCATCGCACCCGGCTGCTGGAGGATGTGGAGCGGCTGGAGCGGCTTTATGCCGCCACGCTCGACTGGTTCCATGGCCTGGCGGACCACATCGCTGCCGGCGAACAGGTGCTGGCCCGCACCGATGCCGAGGCGATCCCGGCCGCCGAGGCCGCCGCGGCCCTGACCACGGACGGCGTGGCACCCCAGAAACTGCGCGACCTGCGCGGTGCGCGGGATGAGCTTGACCGCCGCATCCATGACCTGCGGCTGACCCGCCAGGTGGCGATGCAGGCCCTGCCCTCGATCCGGCTGATCCAGGAAAACGACAAGGCCCTGGCGGCGCGCATCCAGTCCGTGTTGGCCAATACCGTGCCGCTGTGGCGCACGCAGTTGGCCCAGGCCCTGGCGATCCAGCGCATGCGCCAGGCGGGCGAGGCGGTGCGCCAGGCCTCGGACCTCACCAACACGCTGCTGGTCGCCAATGCCGAGACGCTGCGCCAGGGCAATGTCGCGGCACGCACGGAACTCGAACGCGGGGTCTTCGACATGGAAAGCGTGAAGCAGGCGAACGCCGCTTTGGTCGGCACGCTGGAGGATTCGCTGCGCATCGCCGAGGCCGGGCGCAGCCAGCGCATCGCGGCCCAGGGCGAACTCGCCAAGGCCGAGGCCGAGATCCGCCGCGCCCTGCTGGCGGCGCGCGCGACCGCCCCCGCCAAGGTCTGAGGGGTGGAGGGGCTCTACACCCCGCCCCCCTTCTCCCTTGCCACCCCCGACACCCGCCAGGCGCTCTGGCGCTGGTGGCTGCGCGACCCGGCGCTCGGGCTGAAGGACTGGCTGCCGCACCAGGCGATCCGGCTGCTGCCGACCGATGCGGCCTCCGACTTCGGCGCCTGGCTGGCGCGCGGGCAGATGCAGAAGCGGCCAGGCCCGTCGGACAAGGCCCGCGCTTTGCTGCGCGCCCTGCGCCCCGCCGCCAGCCCCGCCGAGATCGAGGCCCTGGTCGCGGCGCATTGGCGGCACCTGGGGCGATGTCTCGCGGAGTTTTCCGTGCTGGACCGGCTCTGGACCGAGGGGCGGATCGAAATCGCCGGCGCCGAGCACCTGGCCTGCGACCGCCCCCTGGTCGTGGCCGGGCTGCATGTCGGCAGTTGGGAGGCGGTGCATGTCGGCCTGGCGGGCACGGGCGTCGCCTATCACGCGATCTACCAGCGCCTGCCCAACCGCTTCCGCATGCGCATCGCCGATGCCGCGCGCAGCCGCAGCCGGGCGCGGCTGCAACCCCGGGCGGCGGCGGCGGTGGCGCCGACGCTGGGCGCGGTTTTCGAGGCGCACCGCATCCTGCACAGCCGCGAGGCGGCGCTGCTGTATTACATCGATGAATACTGGGAGCAGCGGGTGCATGCCCCGGCGCTCGGCCGGCCGCTGAAGATCGAGGGCAACATCGCGCGCGCCGTGCGCCTGGCGAGTGCGACGGGGGCGGCCGTCGTGCCGGCC
Organism: Acetobacterales bacterium; assembly: GCA_038323655.1. Lineage (GTDB taxonomy): Bacteria > Pseudomonadota > Alphaproteobacteria > Acetobacterales > Acetobacteraceae > Humitalea. The sequence continues at coordinate 3,269 of JBBQHE010000076.1, forward strand.
TATGCGCTACGGCTGGGCGAGGCCGCACGGTTTCGGCTGACTTTTTTGGCCCCCATCCTGCCCGGCCCGCCGGGGCGGGGGCGGGCGGGGATTCTGGCCGATATCGCCGCGGTGGATGCGGCGATCGACCCCATCGTCCGGGCGCATCCCGAGCAATGGCTCATGGCCCATGTCTTCCGGGCGGAGACGTGATCAGGCGCTGAACTTTCGCACCCCCGAGACCCAGGTCTCCGACACCTTGATCGCCATGATGCGGTCCGGATCGACGCTGTAGGGGTTGCTCTCCAGGATCGTGAGGTCGGCTTCCTTGCCGCGTTCCAGCGTGCCCAGCCGGTCGCGCTGGCCGATCTGGCCGGCGGCGTTGATGGTGACCGCGCGCAGCGCCTCATCCAGCGACACTGCCTGCTCGGGGCCGACCACCGAGCCATCCACGCTGCAGCGTCGCGTCACCGCCGTCTGGATCAGCTGCAGCCCGCCGATGTTGGAACAGGGCGCGTCGGTATGCAGGGTGAAGGGCAGGCCGGCGCGGACGTAGTCGGCCGCGGCATCCATGCGGTTGGCGCGCGGCGCGCCGAACAGCGTGTCGCGATAGGCCGCAGCGTAGAAATACACGTGGTTCATCAGGAAACTCGGCTGCACGCCGAGCCTTGCCATCCGCGCCACCTGGTCGGGTCGTGCCAGGGTGCAGTGCTCGATCCGGTTCACCCCCGTCGGCGGATTGGCGCCATAGGCGGCCTCGATCGCATCCAGCGCGATGTCGATGGTCGCATCGCCGTTGCAATGGATCAGCACGGGCCAGCCGGCCGCCTGCACGGCCGCGACCATCGGGCCCATTTGCGCCGGGTCGTAGTTGGCGAAGCCCTTGCTGGTGCTGCCGAGATAGGGCTCGGTCTGGTCGGCGGATTTCGTCTGGTTCGACCCGTCGCCGACGATCTTGATGCCATAGACAGTCAACGGCGAGTTCGGCACCGGCGTGGCGCGCGCGCCAAAGCCGTATTGCTTCAGCGGGTCGCCGAGGGCCATCGCCTCGAACATCAGGCTGGTGCTGGCGCGGCAATCGGCCTGGGCGGCCACGCGGCCGTAAAAATCCAGCACTTCGGGGCCGCCCAGCACGCCCGCCTCATGCACGGTCGTATTGCCGACCGCGGCATTGGCGCGGAACCAGTTCAGCGCCGCGGTGGTGGCGAAGGCGGGGGTGATCGGCGGCAGAGCGACGGCGAATTTCTTTAAGGCCGCTTCTTCGAAGATGGTGCCATTGAGCTTGCCGTCGGGCCCGCGGCCGAAGCGGCCGCCGCCGGGCAGGGTGCCGATCGCCTCGGTCACGCCGGCGGCCTGGAAGGCGGCGGCATTGCCCGCGCCGTCATGCATGTTGATGTAGTAGACGAGGATCGGGTGGGCGGTGGAAATGCTGTCCAGCTCGGCCATCGAGAAATCGCCGCCCTGCAGCAGATTGTCGAAGTTGCACCACAGCAGCCATTGCCCCGGCGGGGTCTGGGCTGCCTTGGCGCGCATCGCGGCCAGGACCTGGTCCCGCGTGCGATAGGCGGTGTAGCCGAGGTCGGCGAAGACCGCGGTGATCAGCCCGCCGGTCAGGCTGTGCTGGTGCGGGTCGATGAAGCCGGGCAGCACGGTGCGGCCGCCGAGGTCCACCACGCGGGTATTGGCGCCGCGCAGGGCCAGCACATCGGCCTCACTGCCCGCCAGCAGGATCTTGCCGTCGGCGATCGCCAACGCCTGGGCCGGGGCCAGGCTGCCCGGGGCGGGCAGCACGGTGCCGCCGCGAAAGATGATCTCAGCCCGGCCCGGCTGGGCGCGCGCCGGCCGTGCCGCCACGGCCGCGACCGCGGTCGCCGCCAGCAGCCCGCGCCGGGTGGGCGCGGCGGAGAACCCGCCATGAGCGCCGAAAATATTGGCGATGCAGCCATTGCACATGAGACGGTGCTCCCGGGGTGACGTGCAGTGGAGCCTACACCGCTTCCCTTACGGAACAACCAATGCGTGTGCTGCCATCACCCCAGGTTGCGGTGGTGCAGCAGCATGGGCAGCCGGTCGCCCGGCCGCAGGGTCAGGCGGCAGACCGGCATCACACGCGCCCCCGGCGCCAGCGCCAGCCGGAAGCGCGCGGCCAGGGTGGCCAGGCACAGCACCGCCTCGGTCAATCCAAAGGCCATCCCGGTGCAGACCCGCGGGCCGACGCTGAAGGGGATGTAGCCATGGCGCGGCGGCGGCGGGGCCCTGGCCAGGAACCGCGCCGGGATGAAGTGATCCGGCCGGTCCCACAGCGCCTCATGCCGATGCAGCAGCCAGGGCACGGCCAGCACCAGCGACCCCTTCGGCACCCGCCGCCCTGCGAGTTCCGTGTCCCGCGTGGCCTGGCGGGCGAGGATCGGCACGGGGGGATACAGGCGGAGCGTTTCCTCGATCACCGCCCGGGTGTGCGGCAGGCCCGCAAGGTCGGCAAAGGTCGCGGCCCGGCCGCTCAGGGTGGCCTGTGCTTCGGCCACCACCAGCGCCTCCTCGGCCGGCGATTGCGACAGCAGGAACCAGGCCCAGGCCAGGGTATTGGCGGTGGTCTCATGCCCCGCCATGAACAGCACCACCGCCTCGTTCCGCAGCGCGCGACCATCCATCCCCGCCTCATGCATGCCGCGGATCAGCGAGGCTTCGTCGCTGCCGCGGGCGGCGGCGACCAGGCCATCGACCACGGCATGGATCCGGGCCGCGGCCTGGCGCACCCGCGCGCCCTGGGGGCGGGGAAACCAGTCGGGCAGGCGCAGCATCGACAGGATATCCATCTGCCCGATCGCGGCCTGGTAGGCGGTGAAGGCTTCCACCACCTCCAGCGCCGATCGCGTGCCAAGGCTACGGCCGAAAATCGTGCGGCAGATGATTTCCGCGGTCAGCCCGGCCATGGCTTCCAGCGCGTCGATCGCGGCCCCCTCGGGCAGCGCTGCCCAGGCTTGCGCGCATTCCGCCGCGGCCTCGGTGATCGGCGGGGTCAGGTCCGCCAGCCGCGAGGCATGGGTGACCGGGGCCACGGCGCGCCGCCGTTCGCGCCAGGTCGCGCCGTCCGAGACGAACAGCCCGTCGCCCAGCAGCGGGATCAGCGCATGGCGCTGCTGCGGGCTCTTGCGTTCCAGCACCGCGGCCTTGGCGATGAAGGCCTCCTGCACATGCTCGGGCGCATTCACCACGAAGACCTCGCGCAGCAGGATCCGCTGGCGGAAGAATTTTGAGCGGAAGGCGCTGGCGGGAAAGATGTTCAGGAAGGATTTCTGGCCTTCCCGCAACAGCGTGCCGACCGGCAGCCGCGCCGTGGCGCGCGGTGGATAGGGCGTGAGGTAGGGGGCATCGGTCATCCAGCCGCGGTCTTGCCCTCTGGCCGCCCGGGGCGCAACGCGCTTGCCCCGGCCGCGACGAAGCGCGATGACGCAGGGAGATCCAGGAAAGAAGCACGACCATGATGCTCCGCCGCCGGCACCTTCTTGCCACCCCCGCCCTGCTGGCCGCCCCGGCCTTGGCCCAGAGCAGCACCGTGCGCATCACCGTCGGCTTCCCGCCGGGCGGCAGCACCGACATCCTGGCGCGGCTGTTCCAGCAGCCGCTGTCGGCGATCCTGGGCGTGCCGGTGGTGGTGGAAAACCGCCCCGGTGCTTCGGGCAATATCGCAGCCCAAGCCGTCGCGCGCGATCGGCCCGATGGGCAGTCCTGGCTGCTCGTCTTCGACACCCACGCCGTGAACCCGGTGCTGATCCCGACGCCCGGCTTCGAAGCCAAGCGCGACCTCGCCCCCATCCTGCTGTTCGGCACCGCACCCATGCTGCTGTGCGCGACCAAGGGCCGCACATGGACCGGCCTGCCGCAGGTGATCGAAGCCGCGAAGGCGCGCCCCGACACCATCACCTACGGCACCATCGGCAATGGCAGTCTCGCGCATCTGACCATGGAACTCGCGCAGCAGCGGGGCGGGTTCAAGCTCGTGCACGTGCCCTATCGCGGCGGCGGCCCGCTGCAGATCGCCGCGGCCGCCGGCGAGGTGGACCTGCCGATCGCAACCCAGGCCGGGCTCGGTGCGCAGGTCACCGAGGGCAATGCCCGCCCCATCGCCCAGACCGGGGCGACCCGCAGCCCGCGCAAGCCCAACCTTCCGACCTTCGCCGAGGGCGGCATCCCGGGCCTCGATGCCCGCGCCTTCTGGGGCTTCCTCGGCCAGGCGGCGCTGCCGGAGGCGATCCAGCAGCGGATGGAAACGGCGCTGAAGACCGTGATGAGCCAGGAGGCGGTGCGCAACCGCTTCGCCGACCTCGCCATCGACGTCGACCCACAGGGCCCGGCCGGGTTCCGCAGCTTCCTCGATGCGCAGATGGACCTTTGGGGCCGGGTCGTGCGTGAGCGGAACATCCGGCCAGACTGAGCATCGCCGCGGTGGTGGGGCTTGGGCGCCAGCCCCGCATGCCCCGCCAGCGGCGCGACCTTGGCCCGCGCCCCTTGACCGAATTTGGGCTGCCGCGTCCCATCCCAGCCAACAAAGGGGAACACCACCATGCGCGCCTGGGCCGTCGTCGAGACCGGACAACCACTCCAGCATATCGACCTGCCGACCCCGGTGCCGACCGGCGGCCAGGTCCTGCTGGAAGTGACCCACGCCGGGGTCTGCCATTCCGACCTGCATATCTGGGAAGGCGCCTATGACCTCGGCAGCCGGGGCACGATGAACCTCGCCGACCGCGGCCTGACCCTGCCGCTGGCGATGGGGCATGAAATCGTGGGCCGCGTGGTGTCCTGGGGGCCTGACGCCAAGGGGATGGCGGTCGGCCAGCGCCGCCTGGTCTTCCCCTGGGTCGGCTGCGGCACCTGCGCGCGGTGCCTGGCCGAGGAAGACAACCTCTGCCTCAAGGGCCGGTCGATCGGCGTCTTCCAGCACGGCGGCTATGCCAGCCACGTGCTGGTGCCAGAGACGCGGCACCTGGTGGAGATCGAGGGGCTGGATCCGGCGCTGGCCTGCACCTATGCCTGCTCCGGCGTCACCGTCTATTCCGCGATCAACAAGCTCGGGCCGCTGGACCCGGACGAGGCGGTGGTGCTGGTCGGCGCGGGGGGCCTCGGGTTGCAGGCCATCGCCGTGCTGAAGGCGATGGGGCACCGGCGCATCTGCACGGTCGATGTGGCCGAGGACAAGCTGGCCGCGGCCCGTGCCGCGGGGGCGACCGACACCGTCCTGGCCGGGACCGATACGGCGGCAAAAATCATCGCGGCCTGCGGCGGGCCGGTGATGTCGATCATCGACCTGGTGAACGGCACCGCCACGGCGCGCGCGGCCTTCGATGCGCTGCAAAAAGGCGGCCGGCTGATCATGGTGGGGCTGTTCGGGGGCGGCCTGGACATCCCGCTGCCGCTGATGCCGATCAAGGCGCTGACGCTGCAAGGCTCCTACGTCGGCAACCCCCGCGAACTCCGCGCGCTCGTCAAAATCGCGCAGTCGGGCGCCCTGCCCGCCATCCCGATCGCCGAGGAACCCATGGACCATGCCAATAGCGCGCTGAACCGGCTGAAGGCCGGCCAGGTCACGGGGCGGATCGTGCTGGTGAACTGATGCGGGTCGTCGGCATCCTGGTCGGGCTGCTGTTCGGGGGCGTGGGTGTCGGCCTCGGCTACGGCGCCTGGTGGTTCGCCGAGGAAAACCGCGGCTTCGCCAACCGGGCGGCGGTGGTGACCGGCGAAGTCGTGCGCCTGCACGAATCCCGCAGCCGCAACGGGTCGCGCAGTTGGTTCCCCGAGTTCCGCTGGACCGACCCCGCGGGCCAGGTGCACGAGGCCCGCAGCCGGAACGGCTCGGGCCTGGATATCTGGCAGATCGGGCAGCGGCTGGAACTGCTCACCGACGCCAGCACCACCCCCGCGCGCGCCGAACCCCCCGGGCTGTGGTCGCTGTTCGGCGCCAGCTTCATCCTGGGCGGGATGTCGGTGGTCTTCTGCCTGATCGGCTTCGGGGTCGCGCTGCGCAGCCTGTTGTCCTGAGGCTACTGCCAGTCCAGCGCCTCGGCGTAGCGCACGCCGGTGAAGCAGAGCCCCTCGGGCGGCGCGGTCTGCCCGGCCTTGGTGCGGTCGCGGCCGTCCAGCACCTGGCGGGGCCAGGACTCCGGCCGGCGCCCCAGCCCGACCTGCACCAGCGTGCCCGCCAGGTTGCGTATCTGGTGGTGCAGGAAGGACCGCGCCTCGGCCACCAGCACCACCTCATCGCCCAGGCGCGAGACATCGAGCCGGTCCAGCGTGCGGATCGCGTCCCGCGCCTGGCAGGCGGCCGCGCGAAAAGCCGAGAAATCATGCCGCCCCAGCAGGTGTTGCGCCGCGCGATGCATGGCCGCGGCGTCCAACGCGCCCTGCACATGCCACAGCAGCCCAGCCTCCAGCGCCGGGCGGGCGCGGCGGTTCAGGATACGGTAGCGATAGGCCCGCCCCGTGGCGGAAAACCGCGGCGACCAGCCGGGCGGGGCATGGGCTGCGCGCAGCACGACGATGGGATGCGGCTTGGTATGGAAGGTCACAGCCTCCCGCACCCGCACCGGGGACAGGTCGCCGGGCAGGTCCACCAGCGCCACCTGGCCTTCCGCATGCACCCCCGCATCGGTGCGGCCCGCGCCCTGCACCAGGGGCGGTGTGCCGCCGTTGAGGGGTGCTGCCGCTTCCTCCAGCACCTGCTGCACCGACAACCCGCTGCCCTGGCGCTGCCAGCCGACAAAACCCCCGCCGTCGTATTCGATCAGCAGGGCATAGGCGGTCATCTCAGCCGAGCACCGTGCCGGCGGGGATGGGCGTGCCGCGCAGAAAATCCGCGACCGGCATGGCCGCGCGGCCGGCGCGTTGCAGCAGGGTCAGGCGCAGCGCGCCCGTGCCGCAGGCAATAAGGCCCGTGCCGCAGGCAACCAGGCCCGGGCCGATGAGGGTGCCCGGCGCCCCCTGCCCTGCCGCGGGCTCAGCGGCCAGGATACGCAAGGGCTCGGCGCCCAGCATGGCGATGGTGCCGGGCCAGGGGTTCAGCGCACGGATGCGGCGGTCCAGGACCTCGGCGGGCTGCGACCAGTCCAGCCGCGCATCGGCCTTGGTCAGTTTTTTCGCGTAGGTCACGCCGGCTTCGGGTTGCGGTTCGGGGTCCGGCCATTCGGCCAGGGTCCGCAGCAGCAACCTGGCACCCATGTCCGACAGCGCATCATGCAGCAGGGGCGTGGTGATGCGTGGGCCGAGGGCCAGGCTTTCGGCCAGGTACATCGGCCCGGTGTCCAGCCCTGCTTCCATGCGCATGATGGTGACGCCCGATTTTGCGTCGCCCGCCAGGATCGCCGCCTGGATCGGCGCCGCCCCCCGCCAGCGCGGCAGCAGGCTGGCATGGATATTCAGGCAGCCGCGGCGCGGGGCGTCCAGCATCGGCTGGGGCAGGATCAAGCCGTAGGCGGCGACGACGGCGGCATCCAGGTCCAGCGCCGCGAAGGCCGCGTGTTCCTCGGTGCTGGTGCGCAGCCGCGCCGGCGTGCGCACGGCCAGCCCCAGCGCTTCGGCCGCGCGATGCACGGGGCAGGGCGTCTGCTTCTGGCCGCGCCCTGCCGGGCGGGGCGGCTGGGCGTAGACGGCCACGACCTCATGCCCGGCAGCGACCAGCGCCTGCAGCGCGGGCACGGCGAAATCGGGGCTGCCCATGAAGGCCAGGCGCAGGCTTTGGGGGCGCAGGGTCACAGCGCCAGGCTCCGCAGCTTCGCCTCCTTCGCCAACTTGCGCAGGATCATGTTGCGCTTGAGTGCGGACAGGTAATCGATGAACAACACCCCATCGAGGTGGTCGATCTCGTGCTGCAGGCAGGTGGCCATCAACCCATCGGCCTCGATTTCCTGCTTCGCCCCGGCCAGGTCGAGGTAGCGCACCTTGACCCGCAGGGGGCGCTCCACATCGGCGTAGTGGCCGGGCAGCGACAGGCAGCCTTCCTCACGCACGCCACGCTCGGTGCTCTGGGCCACGACCTCGGGGTTCACCAGCACCATGGGTGCCGGCTTGTCGTCCGGGTGCAGGTCGATCACCGCCAGGCGCAGGCTGACGCCGACCTGCGGGGCGGCGAGGCCGATGCCGGGTGCCGCATACATCGCCGCCAGCATGCGTGGCGCGAGATCCCGCAGCCGGTCCTGGTCGGCCGGGCCGACGGGCCTGGCCTTTGCGCGCAGCACGGGGTCGGGCACGAGCAGGATAGGCAGGCGGTCCATGGGCAGCGGGTCCGGGGATGAGGATTGCGGGATCTAGGCGCCGCCCCAAAACGGCGCAACTGCCCCGCGGGGCCTTGCAACAGCCGCACCGGGGGCCAAAGTCATGCCGGTGGGTGGTGCTTCGGGCCACTCCAGACGCTTCGCTCCCTCTTGGAGGCTGCCAGTCCATGTCGCGTTCCTCGCTTTTCGGCTCACCCCTGTTCCTGGGCTTCGATCATCTCGAACAGATGCTCGACCGCGTGCAGAAGAATGCCGACGGCTACCCGCCCTACAACATCGAGCAGACCGGCGACCAGCGGCTGCGCATCACCCTGGCCGTCGCGGGCTTCAGCATGGAAGACCTGCAGATCACGCAGGAAGACAACCAGCTGGTGATCCGTGGCCGACAGAAGGACGACCCGAATGATGCGCGGGTGTTCCTGCATCGCGGCATCGCGGCCAGGCAATTCCAGCGGGCCTTCGTGCTGGCCGAGCACATCGAGGTGGAGGGCGCGCATCTGGACAACGGGCTGTTGCACATCGATCTGCGCCGCCCGATGCCCGAGACCAAGGTGCGCGCCATCCCGATCGACCAGAAGGGCAATGGCCGCACCGTCGTGCAGGGCTGATGCAGTCCTGGCACGCAGCCTGCATGTCCCATTCCGCCGGCCCGATCCCGGGCGGCGGCAACCCCCGACGAGCGGGCCCATCACCAGGGACGCGAAAGGTGGAAACCATGACCGACAAGAACACCGCCAAGGCCGTCGTCACCCCCTATGACAACGCGGCCAGCCTGCTGCGCGGCATGACGCAGCGGGATTTCGCCGCCCTCGGCACGGCAGAAATCGCCTATATGCGGCCCACGCTGGTCAATGGCGAGGCGATGATCGCCATCCACGCCGCCGACGGCACGCCGATCGGTGCCGCGCCGGACGTGGCCCTGGCCGCCGCCGCCATCGTGCAGCACGAGATGGCGCCCGCCCGGCTGCACTGACCCTCTGCCCTGGTTCCGTGCCACACTTCGTACGGACCAGGGAGTTCAGCGTGCCCCCCGATACCGCCCTGCCCAAGCGTCGCACCCGCAACCCGGACCAGACGCGCCGCGCGATCCTGGACGCGGCCATCGCGGAGTTCAGCGAAAAGGGGTTTTCCGGCGGGCGGGTGGACGATATCGCCGCCCGCACCGCCACCACCAAGCGCATGATCTACTATTATTTCGGCGGCAAGGAGCAGCTTTACGCCGCGGTGCTGGAAGAACTCTATGGCGGCATGCGGGACGCCGAGCAGGCGCTGCATCTGGACCGCGACCCGCCGCGCGCCGCGATGCGGCGCCTGGTCGAGGTCACCTTCGACCACCACGCCGCCCACCCCGACTTCGTCCGCCTGGTCTGCGTCGAGAATATCCACGAGGCACGCCACATCGCAGCCTCGCCGGAGATCGCCCGGCGCAATGACGCGGTGATCGGCACGCTGCAGGCGTTGCTGGCGCGTGGCCAGGCGGCGGGCGTGTTCCGGGGCGATGTGGAGGCGTTGGACCTGCACATGCTGATCAGCGGCTTTTGCTTCTACCGCATATCCAACCGGCACACGCTGCGGGCGATCTTTGGGGCCGATGTCATGGCGCGGGAAGACGCGCACCGGGCCATGATCGTGGACGCGGTGCTGCGGTACCTGGCACCGGCGTGATCGGGGTCGGCTTTGACCAGCCGGGAAGGATGCGGTGAAGGCGGCCGGGACCGGTCCCGGCCGCCTTCACGCAGACACGCGCCCGGCCGCGGGAGACCGGTGTCAGACCCGGCGCATCCCTCGGCCGGTGACTACGCGCGCTTTGCCTCGATCGACGTCCGGCGACCGGCATCGTTGCCGCGCTGGCCGTTCGATTGCCGGACCTCCACCTCGTCGCGCCGCACGGTTTCCCTGACCGTCTCGACACGCTGGCTGCGTTCGGTGCGGATCACGATCTCCTCCCGCGTGCGCAGGCGCTTCGCAACCGTCGGAACCTCCTCGGTCTCGACGACTTCGACCGTGACTTCCGTGAGGATTTCACCCGTGACGCCATCGCTCACGGGGCGGCGGCGCTCGACCACGACCCGCTCGCTCAACAGGGTGACCTGCTGTTCGACGGGGGTTTCCACCACGTAGCGGCGAATGCGCGCCGTGCCGCGGTTTTCGGTGCGCTTGCCGATCCCCAGGATTTCCTCGCCCAGCGGGATCACCTCCTCAGTCCCGGCAACGCCGCGTGGCTCCGCGGCGGGGCCGGGCTTTGCGATCTGCATCGCACCCATCCAGGGCCAGAGGAACATGCTGGTGAGCGCCAGCGCAGGCGTCCGGGGACGTGCCGCTTCGTGGCCCATGCCTGCGATGGTCTGGCGGGCGGCTTCCCCGACGACCTTGGCGGCTGCCACCACGGGCGTCATCGCCGTGTCCGCGACCTGCCTTGCTGTGTCCTCGATCTGCTTCGCCTGGGCACGCGCGCGCTTTTCGACGACGGCCTGCTCGCTCTGGGCCTTGGCTGCTTCCTGATCGCGCAGTTCAGCCTGGCGCGCGAGGAATTCGGCCTGCATACGCTCCTGCTTCAGCGCCGCCCGCCGTTCCTCGGCTTCGTCCTGCCTCGCCTGCTCAGCCTCGGCGATGCCAGCCTCCATCTTCTCGGTGACGCCCTGCACCTGCTCCTCGCTCAGCGCGCGCTGAACCGCCGGCAGAAGCTCCTTCCGGTCGTCCCGGGCATGCTGGCGAAACAGCTTCTGCAGCTGGGACAGACGCTCCTGGAAGGCCGGGTCGTTCTTGGCCATGCCGTCGAGGTCGGCCAGCATGGCACGCAGGTCCTTGTTGTCCCGGATCGCGTCGGCGACCAGATCCTTGGTCTCGGGATTGCGACGCAGGACCGGGAAAAGGTGCTGCTCCTCAAGCCCGGTGTGGAACTCCAACTCGCCCTTGAGTTCGGCAAACAGTTTTTCGCGTGTCTTTACCGCGCCATCCGAGGTCTCGGAGAGCCTGGCAAACAGTTCGTTGGCTTTGGCCGGGCCGGCCTGCATGAGGCTTCGAAGGGTCATGACATGTCCTTGCGTTGTGGGATTCCCGCTGCGACGCAAAGGGTCAAGCGCCAGCAGACAGCGAAGATTTCGACATCCCTGTCACGCCAACGCAGGGGGATGCTGTCTGGTTGCACTGCAGCATTTCTGGTCGCGCCCATGCGTCGCACCGGCCGAGGGGCGGCGGCTTCCGCGCGCATGGCATTGCGATCCCGCCAAGGCCGGCGCTGAGGGGGAAACGTCGCGATCTCGGCCCGGCCGAAGGCTGCTGGCCCAGGGTCCGGTGCGCGTTCAGGGTTGCGACGCCCCGGCCGGCGTGAGGCGTGGCATAAGGGCCGTCCGCGCCGCTTCGGCGCCCCGCCCGGCCCAGTTTGCCCGGCCCAGTTTGCCCGGCCCGGGTGTGCCCCACCCTATGTGCTCAGCCCGGTTCGCCGAACCCGGGTCTGGCCGCCGCACCTAATCCCGCTGGGCGAGGTAGTGTGCCAGGGCGGCAATCTCGGCAGCCGTGACCCCGACCATCACCGCATTCATGTTGGTGTCGGTGCCGATGCGCGAACCGTCGCGGTACTCGGCCATGGTGCGCGCCAGGAAGTCCTCACGCTGGCCGGTCAGCCGAGGGATCTGATTGCGCCCGCGGAAATCGGGCAGGTGACACACGCCGCAATTGCGCGGCCCGGTCAGCAGGCGCCCCGCGTCGAACAGGGCTTCGTCCCGCGGCCGGCGGTCGTCCGGCGGGCCTGGCGGCAGGCCGGCGAAGAAGGCCGCCAGATCCTCGATGTCGCCGTCCGGCAGGTTGGCGGCAAAGGCCGTCATGGCCGGAACCTGGCGCAGCCCCTCGCGGAACAGGATCATCTGCAATGTGATGAATTCGGCCGGCTGGCCCGCCAGGGAGGGTATGCCGGCCATCTGGCTGCGACCATCCGCGCCATGGCAGTTCGTACACACATGGCTGGCCTGCTGCGCCCCGCGTGCCGCATCCTGCGCGCGCACCGGCGTGGCGAGGAACAGCGCCAAGAGCAGCATGGCACGGATCAGGCTGGGGCCTGGGGCAAGCCGCGCCGTGCCCGGCGCGCAACCTGCCCCAACCCGATCCGCTCCCTGCCTCACTGGCGGTAGGAGATGCGGTAGATCGCGCCCATCTGTTCATCGGCGACCAGCATGGCGCCGTCGCGCATCATGTGGACGTCGACGGGCCGGCCGAGGAAGCGCTGGTTGGCGTCGTCGCGCAGCCCGGTCAGGAAGGGTTCCACGGAGGTCACATTGCCCGCGCCGTCCAGCTTCGCCACCACCACGTCGAAGCCCGTCAGCCGTTCACGGTTCCAGGAGCCGCGGCGGGCGATGAAGATCTGGTTGCGGTAGGCTTCGGGGAACATCGTGCCGGTGTAGAAGCGCATGCCGAGGGCGGCCACGTGCGGGCCCATGAGGGCGGCCGGCTGGCTGAATTCGGAGCAGTTGCGCCCGGCGTTTTCCTGCGGATCGGCCCAGGCGCCGACGCAGAAGGGATAGCCGAAGTCCTCGCCCGGCCGGCGCACGCGGTACAGCGTGTCTTCCGGCGTGTCATTGCCGGCCCAGTCGCGGCTGTTGTTCGTGGCCCAAAGTTCGCGCGTCACCGGGTGATGCGCCATGCCGACGCTGTTGCGCACGCCGCGGGCTTCGATGCGGCGGTCACTGCCGTCGGGCATGAACGACACCAGTAGCGCGAAGCGGTCGCGGTCCACCGCGCAGATGTTACAGTTGGCGCCGACGTTGGTGTAGATGCGGCCGTCGGGCCCGAGGATGGTGAACTTCCAGCCGTGGTTCCCGCCGTGCTCGGCTTCGGTCGGCAGGTTGAAGGCGGCGGTCATGTCCACCGGGGCGGGCACGGCGTCGAGGTTCGCCTCGATGTTGTCGTAGCGCAGCACGCGGTTGATCGCGAAGACGTACAGGCTGTTGCCGACCATCACGACGCCGTTCGGCTGCGGCAGGCCTTGCGCGACGGTGCGGGTGCGCGTCGTGCCATCGGCGTTGCGGGTGATGGCATAGACACGGCCGATGACGCGGGACCCGGCGAAGATGGTGCCGTTGGGGCCTTCGGTCATCATGCGCGCGCCGGGCATGCCGCTGGCGTAGATCTCGGCCGAGAAGCCGGCCGGCAGGCGCAGCGCCGCAACGGGCACCTGGTCGGCGGGGGTCACGGTCAGGCGCGGGGCGTGCGGGGCCAGGGTCGAGCCCTCGGGCCGGCCGACCGCCCAACCAGGCACGGGGGGGGCTGCGGTCTGCGCCAGGGCGGGCAGGGCGACGATGGCGGCCAGAAGGCCTGCGCTCAGACTGGCTGTGAGGCTGCGGCGAATCATATGGCGTCTCTCCCTCGGGCGGCGGCACCTTCTTGGGCCAGCCTGGGTGATACATTGCGACACAGCGGAAATCGCGCAAGCCCCGCCTGCGTTGCGGGCGCGGTGCGCCCGGCCCATGCTCGAAAAAAGTCGCGGGAGGCTTCGACATGACGGGCATCACACGGCGCGGCGCGCTGGCGGGATTGGCGACGGCACCCTTGATCGCCCCGGCTTTGACCGCAACGGCCTTGACCGCCCCGGCCCTGGCGCAAGCCCCCTGGCCCGCCCGCGCGATCACCATCATCGTGGCCTATGCCCCCGGCGGCACCGGCGACATGTTTGCCCGTGCCACGGCCGAAAAACTGCGCGGCGCGCTGGGGCAGAACGTCGTGGTCGAAAACCGCTCCGGTGCCTCGGGCGCGATCGGCACCCAGGCGGTGATCCGCGCAGCACCCGATGGCTACACACTGCTGCTCGGCCAAACGCCCGAAATCGCCATCGCGACGTCCTTCGTTCCCAACATCGCCTATGATGCGGCGCGCGACCTGGCGCCGATCGTGATGATCGGTGACGCAGCCCTGGCCCTGGTGGTGCCTGCGGCCAGGCCGTATCGCAGCGTGGCCGACCTGGTGGCGGCGGCGCGCGCCGGGGGGCGGGGCATCACCTTCGCCTCCTCGGGCACCGGCACACCGGGGCATTTCGCGGCCGAAGTCCTGGCATTGCGGGCAACGGACGGGTCGCCTGTCCGCGGCGGGGGCGGCGGCATGACCCATGTGCCTTATCGCGGCGCCGGCCCCGCGCTGGCCGATCTTTTGGGCGGCCATGTGGACTTCTTCTTTTCCGGCATGCCGGCCGCAGTGCCGCATGTGCGGGAGGGAAGCCTGCGGATGCT
>JBBQHE010000077.1:0-17661 GCA_038323655.1 Acetobacterales bacterium
GTGCCTCGACCAGGCCCAGAGCGGCACCGGAGGTCGGCATGACCCGCCCGCGGGCGTGCAGGGTGAAGGGCTCGTCGGCCAGGCGCCTGCGGCTTTCCAGGCGGAACTGGCCGTCCTCATCCAGCGTGCAGAGCGTCTCGCGCGCCCGGTCGTGTTCCAGCATCAGGGGGCGCAGGATCTGGAAGGCAGTGACCTCCCAGGCCGCGGCCTCCGGATGGCGGGCGCGGGCCGCCGCCAATGCCATGTCCAGCATGGCGGCGGCCGGCAGAAGCGGATCGGGCGCCTGGCCGAGCGCATGGTCGGCAAGCCAGGGCATGGCCGCCGTATCGATCGCCTGGCGCCATTCACCCAGGCCCGGGCCCTGGCGGAAGCCAAGCAGCGGATGGTCCTGCACGGGGTCGGCAAGCCGGGCCGCCTCGACACTGAAGGGCAGCCAGGTGCGGACGCGGGCGAAGGCGGTCGGCGGCAGCCCGTCGCGGTCGGCAGGGCCTGCGAAGGCCGGACCGCTGCGCGGATCTGCACCGCGCACGAAGGCCCGGTCGGCGATGCCGGGAATGGGGTCTGGCGCCACCTCGGCATCGCGCCGGCCGAGGCTGGGCAGGCTCGCAGCCTCGACACCAGCGACGCGGGCCGTGTCGCGCAAGTAGGACTGCAGCACCGGATGGCTGCCGATCTCGACGAAGATCCGGGCGCCGGCGTCCAGCGCCGCGCGCGCCGCGTCGCGGAAGCGCACCGGCTGGCGCAGGTTGCGCCACCAGTATTCGGCATCGGCGCGACCAGCCCCGCTTACCCCATCGATCGCCTGGCCGGTGACACCCGAAAGGAACGGAATCGCGGCGGGGCCTGGCACGAGCCCTGTCAGATCGGCGAGCAAGGCGCCCCGCACCGGGTCCATGAGGGAGGAGTGGAAGGCGTAGTCGAGGTCGAGTTCCAGGCAGGCGACCCGTGCGCCCGCGTCACCGGCAGACGCGACGAGGCGGCCGATCGCCGCGGCGGGGCCGGCGATGGTGAGAGAGGCGGGGGCGTTGATCGCGGCGATTTCCAGCCCCGGCCCGGCGGCGTCCAGCAACGGGGCAGCGGTCACGGGGTCGGTCGCCAACGCCGCCATGCGCCCCTGGCCGCGGGTGCCAGCCTGGGCCCGGCTGCGCGCAACGATCAGCCGGGCGGCGGCCGGCAGGTCCAGGATGCCGGCGGCGAAGGCGGCAGCGACTTCGCCCACCGAATGACCGAGCACCATGTCGGGGCGCAGTCCCTCGGCGGCCAGCGCCGCCAGCGTCGCAACCTGCGAGGCGAAGATCAGCGGCTGGGCACATTCGGTGGCCGCGGCCTCTGCCTCGGACACGCCGCGCGCGATGCTGGCGGCGACCGACCAGCCGAGCAGCGGCATCAGCGCCGCATCGGCGGCGGCCAGCCCATCGCGGAACGCCGGGTTGGCCAGGGCGGCGCGCGCCATGCCGGCGTGCTGCGCGCCATTGCCGGAAAACACGAAGGCCAGGCGGCCCGGGCCGACGGCCTGGCCTTCCGTCAGGCCCTCCGCCTGGCCCGTCGCGGCCCATGCGTCCAGGCTTGCGGCCATGCTGGCGGCATCTGCCCCGCGCAGGGCCAGGCGATGCGGCCCCAGGTCGCGATACCGGGCCGCGGCCCGGGCCAGCCCTGCCACATCGCCGCCGTGGGCCAAGCGGGCCTGCCAGGCGGCACCGAGCGCGCGCAACTGCGCGGCCGAACGGGCGCCGAGCAGCAGCGGCGGTGCATCGAGCGTCGCCGGGCTCGGCACCTCCGCCGGAGGGGCCGCCGCGACGACGCCGTGGCCCAGCACAACCGTCGCATTGGTTCCGCCAAAACCAAAACTGTTCACTCCCACCACGGCCTGCGCCCCACCGCCGAGCGGTTCGGCGGCGGTCACCACCCGCAGTCCCAGCGTGCCGAAGGCTATGTGCGGATTGGGCGGCTCGGCATGCAGGCTGGCGGGCACGATGCCGTGCTGCAGCACCAGCATGGCCTTGAGCAGCCCGGCCATGCCGCTGGCTGGTTCGAGATGGCCGATGTTGCCCTTCACCGAACCGACTGGCAGCGGCGTCCGCCGGGCCTGGCCGAGGGCGCGGCCGATCGCCCCGGCTTCGATCGGATCGCCGACCTCGGTTCCCGTCCCATGGGCTTCGAAATAGGCAAAGCGGTCGGGCGCGATCCCGGCCCGAGCCGCCACATCCTCGATCAGCCGCGCCTGCGCCTTTTCGTTCGGCAGCGACAGGCCGATGGTCCGCCCGGCGGCGTTGACCCCGGTTGCCAGGATGACCGCCCGAACCCGGTCGCCGGCCGCCAGCGCGGCGTCGAGCGGCTTCAGCACCACCACGCCCGCGCCCTCGGCCCGCACATAGCCGTCAGCGCCGGCGCCGAAGGCATGGCAGCGCCCGGTCGGTGACAGCATCGCCGCCTTAGAAAATCCGATGAAGGCGTAAGGCGAGAGCAGCAACTGCACGCCGCCCACGACGGCCGCATCCGCCAGCCCCTGCCGAAGCGCCTGCGCCGCGAGGTCGAGCGCCACCAGGGCCGAGGAGCAGGCCGTGTCGATGGTCTGCGCCGGGCCGCGCAGGTCGAACACATTGGTCAGCCGGTTGGCCAGGATCGACAACGCGTTGCCGGTCATGAAATAGCGGTCGCCGCCCGATGGGTCGGCCAGGCGCAACTCGGCATAGTCGGTCGAGGACCCGCCGACGTAAACGCCGATGCGCTGGCCGGCACGCTTCGCCGCCGTCCAGCCGGCGTCGTCAAAGGCATGCTGCGTCACGTCCAGGAGCAGGCGCTGCTGGGGGTCCATCTCCGCGGCTTCGCGCGGTGACAGGCCGAAGGCTGCGGCATCGAAGCCCGCCACGTCGCCGATGTGCCCGGCGGCGAAGGTGTAGCTGCGGCCTAGCTCGCCACGGCGCGGGTGCAGGAACCGCGCCTGGTTGAACCGGTCGGCGGGCAGGGTGCCGACCGCGTCGGTGCCCTGGATCAGCAGGTTCCAATAGGCGTCGAGCCCGTCGGCACCGGGCAGGCGGCAGGCCGCGCCGACGATGGCAATCGGCTGTTGCCCGGAAAACCGGGTGCTGGCCCTGCGCCTCGTGACCCCTGGCCCGGCCGGGCCGGGTCTGCGCGTCATCGCCGCGCTTCGTCGCTGGCTATCGCCAGGGCGCCGCCCTCGGCCATCGCGTCCTTGCCCGGGACGCCGTGCAGGCTGCGGTGGCGGACGCGTTCGGCCGCCATCGCGGTCCGCCGTACCTGTGGTACGATGCGGTTCAGCAGGGCATCGACGCGATCGAAGTGATCGGCCCAGGTCGGCACCTGCCACGTGCCGAGCCGCGCGATCTGTGCCGCGCGGGCAGGTGAGTTGAGCCTAGTGTAGTCGAGGATCGCACGCCGCCACCCCATGCCGTCCAGCGGGTCCAGGAAGTCCGGCGCGTCGCCGCCCACTTCGCGCAGGGCCGGCAGGTCGGAGCAGATGACCGGAACGCGCAGCGCCAGAGCCTCGGCCAGCGGCAGGCCGAAACCCTCGGCGAAGGACGGGAACAAAAGGGCGCGGGCGCCCCGCAGCATTTCGGCGACCGTGCGATCCGGCACCTGGCCGACCTCCTGCACCAGGCCCTTCAGCCCGCCGCAGCGCTCCAGCATGTCGAGGACGTTCTCGTTTTCCCAGCCACGCTTGCCGATCACCAGCAGGCGCGGGGCGCGGGGGCCGAGGGACATGGCCAGTTCGCGCCAGATGTTCAGCAGAAGCAGATGGTTCTTGCGCGGCTCGATGGTGCCGAGGGCAACGAAGTAGGGCTCGATCGAAACTGGCGGGACAGGCACATCCGGCAGCTCGATCCCGAGCGGGGCGACCAGGACGGGGGGTGGCGCGCCGCGCAGCGTCAGGTGCGGCACCAGGGCCGCGGCCGTGGCGGCAGAATTGACGATCACGGCATCGGCCAGGGCCGCCGTCGTGCCGATTCGCCGCAGGTGCCGCTCAGGCTGCTTCGGCGCCATGTATTCGGGATGGGTTGTCGGGATGATGTCGTGGATCAGCGGCACGAACAGACAGCCTGCCCGTCGCATCACCTCGATAGGCGCAGGCGACTCGAGCGCCTGATGCGACACCAGCAGAAAAGCCTTCCGCCCAGGTGCTGCAATGGTCTTGCGCAGCGCGGCCCGGCCGAGGCCGCTACCCGCCCGTGCCCGCAGCAGTGCTGCCGCAATGTAGGCGCGCCGCGTCGCGCGGCGTGACGGGTCGGTGGTCCAGGCGCGGGTCAAGGCCTGCACCAGCGCCGCGATATCCTCGGCCGGCAGCACGCCGAAATGCCCGAAAAGATCCCGGCCAACGAAGACGGTGCCGGGACGGTCGGCCGCCGCATAATAGCGCGCATAGGCGAGTTCGACCCGGTCGATGCCCGACGGCGCCTGCTTCCGGCCGCAGGACAGCAGGCGCGACACGTCGAGGATGACCCGCACCGGCTCTGCCGAGGAACCGGGGACAGGGGAACCGATCAGCGACAAACGGAGTGTACCCGCTGCGGTTGCATGGAACGATTCAGGTTACGGTACATCTCTCACCCACGTTTGCATGCGCTACAACATTATCCCACCACTCCCCCGGTCGGTAGTCACAAAACGGTGGGGCAGGTGACGAATCTGCGGCGGTTTACCCCCGGCAGACGCAAAAATTTTCACATCTCTGCGGCGCGTTTCAATAATAAATAGTGTTTGCTCAGCCGGGCATCTCAATAAATAGGGAATGCTGCGATGCAACGAAAAGTCACGAGATCAATCCGTCTCCGAAGCTATTACGTTCGTCCGCAGGCCGTCGCGCAACACGTCGCGCATGGTCTCGGCGCTCTTGCGGCGGATGTCGTCCCAGGCTTCTGGCGTGTGGAAGGCGCTGTGCGGCGTGATCACCAACCGCCCTTCCAGCCAGGCCGCCCGGTCGCGATACGCGGCGAGCAGGCGCGGCACCGGATCGACCGGCGGTTCCACCGGGATCACATCCAGGCCGGCGCCGGCGATCCGCCCGTCCTGCATGGCGTCGTGCAGGGCCTCGATGTCCATGACCGGGCCACGCGAGGTGTTGATGACCACCGCGCCGGGCGGCAGGAGGGATAATTCCCGCGCCCCGATCAGCCCGACCGTCCCTGGCGTCTGTGGTGTGTGCAGCGACAGGGTGTCGGTCTGGGCCAGCAGGTCGTCGAGGCTGCGTGCACGGTCGATGCCGAGCGCCCGGTCCCAGCCATTGGGCAAATAGGGGTCGAAGAACACCACGCGCCAGCCGAAAGCCTTGGCGCGCAGCGCCACGGCCGTGCCGATCCGGCCCAGCCCGACGATGCCGAAGCAGCGGGTCTGCGGCCGCTGGATCACCGGGCTTTCGATGTAGCGCCAGGGTGCGCCGCGGCGCTGCGCGTCGTGATGCAGGATAAGGCCACGGCGCAGCGACAGGGCAAGAGCGATGGCGTGGTCGGCGACTTCCATCGTGCCGTAGTCCGGCACGTTGCAGACGCGCACTTGCCGCTCCGCCAGCGTCTTTCGGTCCAGCCGATCATAGCCGACGCCCATGCGGACCACGACCTTCAGCCTGGGGAAGCGGGCAATGTCCTCGGCACGCAGCCAGTGGCGAAAGATGAACAGGCCGTCGACCTCGGCGCAGACCGCATCCGGCAGCAACGACAGGTCGCGGTCGTGCGGCGCGCCGCCGTGCAGAATACGCACGTCGGGCCCAAGGACGGCCTGCTCCAAGGCGGTGTCAGGGTACATCGCCTCGGGTTCAAGGACCGTGAGCATGGTGTTCATCTCTCCCTCAGCGTCCCCTTCGGGACTGGTGTCTTGTCGCGCGGCCGAAACGTCACGGCCGCCAGGCGCGGTGGTAGGGATGGCCCGTGCGAATGCACTGGGCCCGGTACAATTGCTCGGCCAGCATGGCCCTGACCCAGAAATGCGGCCAGGTCAGCGCTCCCAACGAAAGCCGCTGATCGGACCTTTCGAGCACGGCCGGGTCCAGCCCTTCCGCCCCGCCGATCGCGAAGGCCTGGGTCCGGCCCGATGCGTCCCACGCCTCGGTCATCGCCGCCAGGGCCTCGCTGCCGGGTGCGGCGCCGCCCAGGTCGAGTGCCACGAGAAAGGCGCCCGCGGGCAGGGCGGCCAGGATGGCCTGGCCTTCCCGCCGCCGCACCTCCGCCTGGCTGCCGCGGGCTTCGGCGATTTCGACCAGGCGCAAGGGCGGCCGCAGGCGTTCGGCCATGGTGGCGAAGAGCGCCGCCTCCGGCCCCGCCCGCAGCCGACCCACGGCCAACAGGATCCTAGGCTTCGTCGTCGTGCTCCGGTGCGGGGGGGGCGATCGACTCGCCGGCCGGGCTGTCCGGGCCCCACATTCGTTCGAGCCCGTAGATCGCCCGTGCTTCCGGCTTGAACAGATGCAGGATGATGTCGCCGGCATCGAGAAGCACCCAATCGGGCGAGGCCTCGGTGCGGATGCGCCGAATGCCGAGCGCCTCCATCGCATCCATCACATGCGTTGCCATCGCGCTGATCTGCCGGTCGGCAAGGCCGGTCGCCACGATCATGCGGTCGGCGAAGGACGAACGGGTGGCGATGTCGAGCACGACGACATTCTCCGCCTTGTCGGATTCCAGGCTTTCGACCGCCGCTGCCACCAGTCGTTCCAGCAGCGGGGGCGAGACCTTCTGGCGCTTCTTCTGCCGCGCGGGGGCTGCGACCGGGGTGGGCTTTTTTGCGCGCGTAGCGGCCTTGGCGGGTACTGCCTTGGATGCCGCGGGCTTGCCGGTTGCCGTCTTGCCGGTTGCCGTGTTGCCAGTCGCCGTCTTGCCAGTCGCCGTCTTGCTGGGGCGCTTTCGGGGGGCGGGTTTCTGGGCAGCGGGCGATGGCGCAACGGCGGGCGCCGGCGCCGCCGCCTTCGCAGCCCTGGGCTTGGCAGTCGGGGCCTTGGCAGTTGGGGCCTTGGCAGCCTTCGCAACGGCGGCCTTGCCGATGCCCTTGGCAGCCGAGGCCTTGGGTGAAGCCGCCTTGGTGGTCACTGCCTTTGTCGTCGCAGCCTTGGTGGCCGCAGCCTTGGGCAGCGCCTGCGCCGGTTTGGCTGCGGCGACCGCAGGCTTGGCGGCCTTGGGCTTGGTCGCGGCGACCTTTGTCGCGGCTTTGGCGGTGCTGGTCTTCGGCGCCTTGGGTGGCGCCTCCTCGGTCTTCGGCGTGCGGGCGATGATCGCCTCCTGTGTTGGGCGCTGTTGTGTCGGTTCTAGGCTGCAACGTGCCCTTGCGCCACAGCGGCACGGATTGCGGTGGCCGAGGCTGCGTGCTCGCGCGCCGGGATCACGCACCAGGGCGCGTGCTGCCGGCCGCTTGTCCACAACGCGCCCGGCGCCCGCCGGTGGCGGCGCAAGGCCACGGCCGCTGCCCCGCGCAAGGCGCTGCGGGTGAAACCGGGCCGCGGCAGCACGGCGATCGGGCTGGCCCGGGCCATGGCCCGCCAGTCCTGCCAGCGCGGCAATTGCGCGAGGTTGTCGGCCCCGATGATGAAGACGAAGCGCGCCCGTGGAAATCGCTGCCGCAGCAGGGCGAGGGTGTCGGCGGTGAACCGCGTGCCCAGGCCCGCCTCGATCGCCGTCGCCTTGATACGCACCCCGTCGGCCATGCGTCTGGCGCTGGCCAGGCGTTGGGCCAGTGGCGCCATGCCGCGCGCGGGCTTCAGCGGGTTGCCGGGCGAGACCATCAGCCAGACCTCATCCAGCCGCAGCGCCCGCAAGGCCCGGTGGGCGACATGCCGATGCCCGGCATGGGCAGGGTTGAAGGACCCGCCCAGCAGCCCGATCCGCCGCCGCCGCCGATCGCCCCAGCGAGCAGGGCTCAAAAGGTCGCCGCAGCGACCGGGACCCAAGAGGTCGCCGCAGCGACCAGGACCCAAGAGGTCGCTCAAGCGACCGGGTGCCGCGATCACCTGATGCGGACGCTGACCGAAACCGGTGCCGCCGCCAGCCCGTCATAGACCAATGTGTAGGCGCGCCCGGCCTCGGCCGCGATCGGCGGCGAGTAGCCGGCCACCGACAGCACATCCCCCGCCCGCAGCGCCCGCCCCTGGCGCGCCAGGTCCTGCACGATGAAGGCCACGACGTTCAGCGGGTGCCCCAGCGCCGCACTGCCAGGCACCCGGGCGATCTGCCGCCCCGTATCGTCGGAAAAGGTAACTATCATCGCCCCCAGGCGCTCAACGGTGGCGGCGGTGGCTTCCAGCGGTATGGCATCGCCCAGGACGCCTAGCCGCGCGCCGACGTTGATCGCCAGCAGGTTCGGCCCGTCGAAGCCGCCCGACAGGCCGAGGTCCGGCAACTCGATATAGGGAATGGCGGCATCAATGTGCCGCAGCAGCGCCAGGTGGTCGGTGCCCGCGGTGTTGATCCCCGCATCGCGCACGCGCAGCAGGAAATCGGCCTCGACCTGCGGCACGGCGCCGAAACTCGCAGGCACCTCGGCCCCGCTGCGCAGCAACAGGTTGTCGCGGAACAGCGTGCCGCGCACCGGATGCGGCACGCCGAACAGGCGCTGCGCCGGCGGCGCGGTCAGCCCGACCTTATAGCCGACGGGCGGCCCCCAGGTGCGGGACAGGATGCCGACAAGGCGGTCCTGCGCGCAGAACCCGTCCTCCAGCGAGGTCATGCCGGTGAAGGCCGGGCTGGGGCGACTGGCGAGCATCGCCTCGGCATAGCGCGCGACGGCGGCATCGGGGGGGCATTCCGCCAAGGCGGGCTGGGCCAGCAGCAGCAGGGCGGCAAGGGCGGGCAGGCGCATGGTCGGTTTCTCCCGGGGCACAGCAAACCACGACCGGGCGTGGCAGAGGAAGCGCCCCGGCGATCAGCCGCGCGTCTGCCCCGTGCCGATCACCTGGTAGCGATAGGTGCACAACTGCTCCAAGCCCACCGGTCCACGCGCGTGCAGCCGACCGGTGGCGATGCCGATCTCGGCGCCGAAGCCGAATTCGCCGCCGTCGCAGAACTGCGTGCTGGCGTTCCACAGGCCGACCGCGGAATCGAGGCCGCTCAGGAAGGCCTCGGCCACCGCGGGGTCGTCGGTCACAATCGCCTCGGTATGTTCGCTGCCGAAGCGGCGGATATGGGCCAGCGCCGCGTCCAGGCCATCGACCACCGCGATGGACAGCGTCGGGCCAAGCCATTCGGTGCCGAAGTCGGCTTCGGTCGCGGCCGGCAGGCCCGGCACGATGCTCTGGGCGCGGGCGTCTGCGCGAAAGTCGCAGCCGAGCGCCGCCAGGTCGGCGACCAGCAGCGGGAGCAGTCCGGGTGTGATGGCCGCGTCGATCAGCAGGGTCTCGGTCGCGCCGCAAACGCCGGTGCGGCGCATCTTGGCATCGGCCAGGATCGCGCGCGCCATGGCCGGGTCGGCTGCGGCGTGAATGTAGGTGTGGCAAAGCCCCTCCGCATGCGCCAGCACCGGCACCCGGGCGTCTTGCATCACGCGGGTCACCAGCCCCTTGCCGCCGCGCGGGATGATCAGGTCGATCAGCCCCGACGCCGCCAGCATCGCACCCACGAAGGCGCGGTCGGCCGAGGGCGCGATCTGGATGCTGGCGCCCGGCAGCCCGGCGGCGTCCAGTCCCTCGGCCAGGCAGGCATGGATCGCCCGCACCGACTGCAGGCTTTCGCGGCCGCCACGCAGGATCACGGCACTGCCGGCCTTAAGGCACAGTGCAGCGGCATCGGCCGCAACATTCGGCCGGCTTTCGAAGATCATCCCGATCACGCCGAGCGGTTGCGCGACCCGGCGCATGACCAGCCCGTTGGGTCGCGCCCATTCGGCCAGCGTCCGGCCGACCGGGTCGGGCAGGGCGGCGATCTCCTCCAGCGCCACGGCCATGGTTTCGACCCGCGCCGGCGTCAGCGCCAGACGGTCGCGAAAGGCGCCCGACAAGGTCGGGGCAGCGGCCAGATCGGCGACGTTGGCGGCCAGCAAGGCCGGGGTGTCTCGGCGCAGTGCCGCGGCGGCAGCATGCAGGGCCGCGTCCTTGGCTGGGCGCCCCGCGCGCGCCAAAACCCCGGCGGCGGCGCGGGCAGCGCGGGCCGCCGCGTCCAGCGGGGCGGGGGCGGTTTCGGGCAGCGCGTCCACGGCGAGTCTCCTGACTGCCGCTGCGTAGCGCCCCTGCTGCGTGCCGGAAAGGTCTGGGCTTGGGAATGAGCCCGCCCTTGACGATATTACGCGCGAAGCGGAGGCAGGCGCATGCAAGAGGTCGTGGTTCAGTCAGGGCATGTGACGGCCCTGCGCCTGTTCGACGTGGCCTATGCGATCGACCTTGGCCGCGCGGAGGCACTCTGGGCCGCGCTGCCGCAGCACCAGGGCAGCCGGTCCCGCCTGGGGGCGACGCCCGCCAAGGCGGTGTCCTTCGGTGTCGCGCCGCTGGCGCTGCGCCTTGCGCCCTTTGTGCTGGAACTGGACGGTCGGCCGGTGACCGCCACGGCCAGCGTCCGGCTGTATGACTTCGGCACCGCCACCTTCGCCCTGCAGGTGCCGGTCGAGGCGATGGGCTGGGCCGACTTCGCAGCCCTGGCCAATGCCATGGACCTGGCACTTGGCTCGGCCGCGGAAGACACGCCTTGGCCGGGGTTGTTGGCGCGGCTGAAGACGGACCTCGGCGCGGCTTTCGACCGCGCGGTCGGCGCACCACTGCAGGAAGACTACCTGATCGCGACCGTGCATGGCTTCGACACGGCGCTGACGGCCAATGCGCTGATCGAGCGCGTCGACCTCGTGCCGCTGCTGTCGGGCGAGACGCGCCCGCTGTCCGAAGGCGCGCGTCAGGCGCTGCTGCGCCAGCGGTTCTCCTATTTCGAGGACGACCTGGCCATCGTCACCTGGGACCGCGCCTTCCTGTATGAACCGCGGCAGGACACGGACGTGGCCGATGTGCTGGAGGTGGCGAACGCCCAACTCCTCCAAATGCGCTACTACGACGAAAAGCTGGACGAGGAATTGCCGCGCATGTACGGCACGGTCGAGGCGGCGCGGCGTGCCAGTAGCCGGTGGTCGGCCCGCCGCTACGCCACGCTGGCGCGCCAGCTGCACAGCATGGTGGCCGAGGTGACGGAAATCACCGAACGGGTCGACAACGCGCTGCAGGTCACCGAAGACGTCTACCTGGCCCGTGTCTATGCCGCCGCGATGGACCTGTTCCGCGTGCCGGCGGTCAGCGCCGCTGTGGACCGCAAGCTGAACATCGTGCGCGACACCTATACCGCGCTGTACAGCGAATCCCACGGCGGCCGGGCGGAGGTGCTGGAAATTGCGGTGGTGCTGCTGATCTCGTTTGAGATCGTGATGGCTTTCTTCCACTAGCCCTGTGACGGAGCGGTGAAACCAGCGTTGTTGGCCTTGGTTCACCCATGCCGGTGGGCGATGCTGCCGGCGCCTTTGGGAGCCCCGCCATGGAATATGCCCGCCGCTTCAAGTTCCTGGTCTGCGCCCCCGCCTTCGATGGCGATGCCGATCTGGAAGGTGCCCGCCTGCGCCAGATCCTGGCCGAGGTGGAGGGGCTGGGCTACGGCGTGGTCCGCGCCACGCGCGACGATGACGCGGAACTGGTGATCCGCACCGATGCGGCGATCGGCTGCGTCGTGGTCGATTGGGGAAAGCGGGGCATGCAGGGCAAGTCCGCCGCCCTGATCGCGCTGATCCGCAGCCGTGGGCTTGATGTGCCCATCATCGTGCTGGTGCGGCGGCACCGTCTGGAAGACATCCCCGTGGATGTGCTGGACAATGTGGACGGCTTCATCTTCCTGGCCGAGGAGACGCCGGATTTCATCGCCCGCAACCTCGTCTCCCATTTGCGGAAGTACGCCGAGAGCCTGAAGACGCCCTTCTTCGGCGCGCTGGTGGACTTCGCCGAGCAGGGCAACATGCTCTGGACCTGCCCTGGGCATAACGGCGGGATGTTCTACAGCCGCAGCCCGATCGGGCGGATCTTCGTCGAGCACCTGGGCCAGGCGGTGTTCCGCGACGATCTGGACAATTCCGTCCTGCAACTGGGCGACCTGCTGACCCATGAAGGCCCGGCGCTGAAGGCGCAGCAGGAAGCAGCGCAGATCTTTGGGGCCGAGCGGACCTATTTCGTGCTGAACGGCACCTCGACGTCGAACAAGATCGTGCTTTCGGCCTTGCTCGCGGAAGACGACCTGGTGCTGTTCGACCGCAACAACCACAAGGCGGCGCATCACGGCGCGCTGTTCCTGGGCCAGGCGGTGCCGATCTTCCTGGAAACCACGCGCAACGCGCATGGGCTTATCGGCCCGATGCTGGAAGACGCCTTTGACGAGACGCGGCTGCGCGAGGCGATCCGCGACAACCCGCTGGTGAAGGACCGCGACGCCTGGCAGCGACCCCGGCCATTCCGTGCCGCGGTGGTCGAACAATGCACCTATGACGGCACCATCCATTCGGCCGACATGATTGTTCAGCGTATCGGGCACCTCTGCGACTACATCCTGTTCGACGAGGCCTGGGCGGGCTTCATGAAGTTCCATCCGCTGTTCCGCGGCCGCTTCGGCATGGGGCTCACGGGGCTGGGGCCGGACGATCCCGGTATCATTGTCACGCAATCCACCCACAAGCAGTTGGCGAGCTTCTCTCAGGCATCGCAGATCCACATCAAGGACCAGCACCTCAAGGGCCAGGCCCGGCACGTCGAACACCGTCGCTTCAACGAGATCTTCCTGCTGCACGCCTCGACCAGCCCGTTCTATCCGCTCTTCGCCTCGCTGGACGTCGGTGCACAGATGATGAAGGGGCGCTCGGGCGAGGTGCTGTGGGACGACACCATTCGCCTGGGCATCGAGTTGCGGAAGAAAATCAGGCTGACCCGGCGGGAATTCGAAGAGAAGGAGCCCAGCCCGACCGACCGATGGTTCTTCGAACCCTTCGTACCGCGCCAGGTGACCCTGGCCGATGGGCGGGAAATGGCCTGGGAGGAAGCGCCGACGGATGCGCTGGCGAGTGATCCCGGGCTTTGGGCGCTGGGCGCCAACGACCGCTGGCATGGCTTTGCCGGCAACGCCCCGGGCTGGGCGATGACCGACCCCAACAAGCTGACGCTGCTGACGCCGGGCTTCGACCCCGCGACCGGCGCCTACGCCGAGCACGGCATTCCCGCCCCGATCGTCGCCGAATACCTACGGCAGAACCGCATCGTCTGTGAGAAGAACGACCTGAACAGCCTGCTGTTCCTGCTGACGCCTGGCGTCGAGAGCGGCAAGGCCGGCACGCTGCTGGCGCATCTGGTCACCTTCAAGAAGCTGCACGATGCCAATGCGCTGCTGGAGGATGTGATCCCCGACTTCGTCGCCCGGCGGCCGGAGCGCTACGGCACCATGCGGCTGCGCGACCTGTGTGCCGAGATGCACGCCTACTTTCGTGGCCACGACATGCGTAGCCTCCAGGCCGCGCAGTTCCGGCGCGAACATTTTCCGGATGTGGCGATGCCGGCGCATGAAGCTGTGCGGGAGATGGTGCGCAACCGCGTGGATTATATCCCGCTGGACGAAACTCCGGGGCGGATAGCCGCCACGCTCTGGCTGGTCTATCCACCGGGCATCGCCACGATCATTCCGGGCGAGCGGCTGACCGAACAGGCCGCGCCGATGATCGCCTATCTAAAAGCGTTCGAAGGCGTCGCCAACCGGTTCCCGGGCTTCGAGACAGAGATCCAGGGCCTGTTCCGAGAACAGCAGGTGGACGGGACGGTACGGCTCTTCACTTACGTGGTGCGGGAGTAGGGCCTAGAAGTTCAACAGCGCGTCGATATCGGCCTGCGCCATGTCGGGGCTGGCGGCGTCGGCGACGACCGTCTGCTGCTGGGTCGCGACCACCACTTTTGGCGCGCCCTGGGCCACCGTGCCGGCGGGAAGAAACTTTTCCAGCATCGTCTCGACATGCTGCAGGTGCTGGATGGCGCGGCGGATGCGCTGACCGGTCACGTCCTGGAAGCTGCAGGCTTCGAAGATGGCGTTGACGCGGGTGGCCAAGTTCTGGATGGAGCCCGGGTCCCGGTCGCCGCCCTCGATCCAGTCGGAAATCGCCTCAGCCGCTTCCATGATGGTATTGGCCGCGGCTTCGGTCGCCTGCACCACGGCTTCGAGTTCGATGCCGCTGTTGCGGCTGGCGGCGGAGGGCGCGGCGACGAGGCCCGCGATCTGTTCGTGCACCATCGACAACTCGCGGGAGAGTTTTTCCTCCGTCATGTCGGCGAGTTCGACGCTGGCATGCAGTT
Organism: Acetobacterales bacterium; assembly: GCA_038323655.1. Classification (GTDB taxonomy): domain Bacteria; phylum Pseudomonadota; class Alphaproteobacteria; order Acetobacterales; family Acetobacteraceae; genus Humitalea. The sequence goes on from JBBQHE010000077.1 coordinate 14,276, forward strand.
CGGCGCTAACTTCCAGCAGCCGCCGATCGACGAAGGCCCGCAGCTCGCCAAACATCGGCTGCAGTTCCATCCGGACTGCGTCCCGGATCTGGTCGGTGCTGGAGAGGGTGCAGGTATCGGGCATGGCGGCCATCCTCAGTCGCCCAAAGGCGGGCGCGAGGCAGGTTTTCACCTGAAATGGGTGACGCGCCGGTTAACCGCTACAGCACGACCAGATCGTCGCGGTGGATGATCTCGTCCCGGCCGCGCCAGCCCAGGATTGCCTCGATCTCACCGCTGCGGCGGCCGGCAATCAGCCGGGCGGCGTCGGCGTCATAGGCAGACAGGCCGCGCGCCAGTTCCTGCCCTTCGGGCGAACGGACGCTGACCGGATCGCCCCGATGAAAGTCACCCGTCACTGCGCGCACGCCCGCGGGCAGCAGGCTGCGCCCGCCGGCCAGAGCGCGGGCGGCGCCGGCATCGACGGTGATGCTGCCCAGCGGCGAGAGGCTGCCGGCGATCCAGCGCTTGCGCGCACTGCGGCCCTCGCCTTCGGGCAGGAACCACGTGCAGCGGGCGCCGTCGCGCAGCGCCGCCAGCGGATGCGGGCGGTCGCCGAGCGCGATCGCCATGGCGCAGCCGGCGCTGGTGGAAATGCGGGCGGCGATCAGCTTGGTGCGCATCCCGCCTGAGGAATAGCCGGGCGGCGGTTCGCCCCCCATGGCCATGATCTCCTCTGTCAGGTGTTCCACCACCGGGATATGCGCAGCGGCCGGGTCGCGCTTGGGGTCGGCGGTATAGAGGCCGTCGATGTCCGACAGCAGCAGCAGCGCATCGGCCTGGACCATCTCGGCCACGCGGGCAGCCAGGCGGTCATTGTCGCCGAAGCGGATCTCGGCGGTGGCGACGGTGTCATTCTCGTTGATGACGGGCACGCAGCCGAGTTCGAGCAACGTGCCGAGGGTCGCGCGGGCGTTGAGGTAGCGGCGGCGATCCTCGCTGTCTTCCAGCGTCAGCAGCAGTTGGGCGGCGACGATGCCATGGGCCGAGAGTGCGGCCTGCCAGGCACCAGCCAGGCGGATCTGGCCGACGGCGGCCGCGGCCTGCTTTTGCTCCAGCCGCAGGGTGCGGCCGGTGAGGTTGAGTGAACGGCGGGCCAGCGAGATGGCGCCGGAGGAGACGACGATCACCTCCGCCCCGCAGGCGCGCAGGGCGGCGATGTCGGCGGCGACCGTTGCCAGCCAGGCGTCGCGCGGGGCGGCGGTGGCAGGGTTCACGATCAGCGCGGAGCCGATCTTGACGATGATGCGGCGGGCGGTGGCGAGGCTGGGCGCGATCATGGCCGGCAGCGGTGTTCCGCGATGCTGTTGGCCAGCGCCCGAAGCGCCTGGGGCACGCCGCCGCCTGTCGCACCCGAGAGCAGCAGCACGGGGCCGCCACAGGCGCGTTCCAGCGCCTTCTTCCGGCTGACCAGGGCCTGCGGGGTCATCGCATCGGTCTTGTTCAAGGCCACGATCTCAGGCTTTTCGTCGAGCCCCCCGCCGTAGCCGGTTAGTTCGTCGCGCACGGTGCGATAGGCCGCGGCAGGATCGGCCTGGGTGCCGTCGATCAGGTGCAGCAGCACCGCACAGCGTTCGACGTGACCGAGGAACCGGTCGCCGAGGCCGGCACCTTCATGCGCGCCCTCGATCAGACCGGGGATATCGGCCAGGACGAATTCCTCAGTATCCGACATTGGAACGACGCCTAACTGCGGATGCAGCGTGGTGAAGGGGTAGTCGGCGATTTTCGGCCGGGCGGCGCTGCTGGCGGCAAGGAAGGTCGATTTCCCGGCATTCGGCAGGCCGATCAGTCCGGCATCGGCGATCAGCTTCAGACGCAGCCAGAGCCAGCGTTCCTCCCCAGGGTAGCCGGGGTCCGCGCGGCGGGGGGAGCGGTTGGTGCTGGTCTTGAAATGAGCATTGCCGTGGCCGCCGTCACCGCCCTGGCAGATGACCACGCTTTGCCCGACCTCGGTCAGGTCGGCCAGGACAGTCTCCTTGTCCTCGTCCAGGATGACGGTGCCGATCGGCACCTTCAGCGTCACGTCGTCGGAGCCCGCGCCGGTACGGTCGGAGCCCGCGCCATTGCCGCCCTTGCGCGCCTTGAAATGTTGCGCGTAGCGATAGTCGATCAGCGTGTTCAGCCCATCGACAGCGGTGACGATGATATCGCCGCCGCGGCCGCCGTTGCCGCCGTCCGGCCCGCCGAATTCGATGTATTTCTCACGGCGGAAGGCGATGACGCCGTCGCCGCCGTCGCCCGCCTTGACCCAGATCTTGGCTTCGTCGAGGAACTTCATAGGGTTGGTAGCCAGATACGAAAACGGGGGCCATGCGGCCCCCGTTGTACCGGTCAGCCGCGGGGCAAAGACTACTCGGCAGCGAGTGGCAGCGGATCGACCGAGACGTGGACGCGGTCGTCGGCCTTGCGTTCGAACTTCACCACGCCGCCAACCAGCGCCTGGATGGAATGGTCACGGCTGACGAGCACGTTGCGGCCCGGGCGCATCTTCGTGCCGCGCTGCGTCACGATGATGTTGCCGGCCTTCACGGCCTGGCCGCCGTAGAGCTTGACGCCGAGGCGCTTGCTTTCCGAATCGCGTCCGTTACGGGACGAACCGCCGGCTTTCTTGTGTGCCATGGAGGAGTGTCCTTCTGCTTAGCCGGCGATGGCGGTGACGCGCAGCACCGTCAGGTACTGGCGGTGGCCATTCTTGCGGCGGCTGTTCTGGCGGCGGCGCTTCTTGAAGATGATCACCTTCTCACCACGCTTCTGTTCTAGCACCGTCGCGGTGACCGAGGCCCCGGCGACGGTCGGGGCGCCGATAGTCAGCCCGGTTTCGCCGCTGACTGCTAGCACGTCTTGGAAGGTGATGGTGCTGCCCGGTTCACCATCGAGCTTTTCGACGATGACGACGGCGTTCGGGGTCACGCGATACTGTTTGCCGCCGGTGCGGATCACTGCGTAGGTCATGGGGGTGCCCCGGAACTCTCGTGCTGCGGGCCGGCGAGCGGCCAAGGGATAAGGCGGCCCAAGGAGTGCCCTGGACCGAGGGGCGCGTATTAGGCGGGGCGGGGGGGAGAGTCAACGGCGGTGCGTGCGTTGCGTAGTGGCCGGGAGGCTTCTATACGCGGCGCGGTTCGGAGAGGTGCCAGAGTGGCCGATTGGGCCGGTCTCGAAAACCGGAGTAGGTGCAAGCTTACCGTGGGTTCGAATCCCACCCTCTCCGCCAGTTCCCACACGAGCCGTGCTCTCCGCCGGACCGGACGCCCCGCTGAGTGGCAGGATTTCTGGGTTTTTCGGGGCAGACCTGTTGACTGGCCCGGCCCGGAGACGCCCGAAAATCGCTCTCCGGAGGCCAATTC
>JBBQHE010000078.1:0-17448 GCA_038323655.1 Acetobacterales bacterium
CCGGTGACGAAGCCGTTGGCGGGTTCGTAGCGCAGGTTGCCGAGGTTTTGTGCCGAGGCGAACAGGGTCACATCGGGGCGCCAGGCGTGGTTGGCGGTGATGTTGAACAGGGCGCCCGACTTGTTGTCGGCGGGCACGTTAACGAAGCGCCCGTTGTCCGCGTAGGAGAAGATTTCGAGGTACCGCCCCAGCACCACGACTTCGGGCGAGATCACCCATTTCGGTGCGGGCTGCCAGCGGGCGATCAGGCTCCATTGGTTTTCCGGCCGGCGTGCCAGGCGTTCGCCCGTGGTGGCGTTGCGCGCATCGGTGATGGTCCAGGTCCCGATCAGGTCGAGTGTTGGGATAAAGCGCACCGTCGCGGTCAGTTCGGCGCCCTTGATCCGTGCCGAGCCCACGTTCACCAGGCTGGTGAAGCTGCGGTTGAAGTCGATCAGGTCGCGGATGCGGCTGTCGTAGTACAGCGCCCCCAGGGTCAGCCCGTCGCTGCGGCCGAACAGGCTGTAGTCGGTCTCGGCCCCAGCCTCCCAGCTTTCGGAATACTCGGGCTGCAGGTTGGGGTTGCCCCGGAACGCCGTGCCGATGCGGCCGTAGCGCTGGTACAGCGAAGGTGCCAGGAACCCCGACCCGGCCGAGGCCTTGATCCGCGTATTCAGTTCGGGCAACGCATAGACCGCGCCCAGCCGCCAGGTGGTGGCGTCGTTGAAATCATCGGCCCGGTCCTGGCGCAGCCCGGCGGCGACGTCGAGCCGGCCCGCCACCCGGAACTGCCAGGCGGCATAGGCCGCGTTGGTGGTGGCCGAGGCATCGGTCAGGGTGCGGAAGCTGGCGCTGCCGCTGGCCTGGTCGATGCTGTCGTTCTGCTGCGTCAGTCCCAGCACCAGGGCGCTGTCGGTGACGGGGCCGAGGCTGGGCAGGCGGATCGTGTTGTTCCAGTCGATCACATCGCGCGACCCCTGGAACAAGTCGTCGGTCGAGGCCCGGCTGAAGGTATCGGGCAGGTTGGTGTAGCGCCGCCGGTCCTCGATCCGCGCCAGGCGCAGCTGGCTGGTCCAGATACCGTCGAATAGGGTGGCCGACCCGCGCAACTGCCCGTACCAGCGCCGGTCATTGCCGTCGTAGTTCGGGTCGTCGTTCGGCACGCTGTCCAGCTTCAGCGCGTTTTCGCGCCAGCGCAGCAGCCCTTCGATCCGCACGCCCTGGGTGGGGGTCACGCCGAGGCGGGCGGTGGCGGCACCGGACTGGAAGCCGTCGCGTTCCGACGTGCGATTCTGGCTGAAGCGCGGGGCCACGGTATTGCTGCCGCGGGTGGAGAGGCCCTGCACCGCGGTCATGTAGTCCCAGGCGCCCACCGTGCCCGTGACGCCCAGCGTGCCGCGCAGAAAGTCCTGCGTGCCGCCGGCGGCTTCGCCAAAGACCTGCGCCTGGCGGTCGGCCGGCGCCTGGCGGGTGACCAGGTTGATGGCGCCACCGATCGCCGAGGAGCCGTAGAGCGCCGAGGCCGGGCCGCGGATCACCTCGATCCGCTCCAGATCGCCCAACAGATCATTGCCGAAATTGAAGGCGCCGTTGGGTGTGGAGGGATCGTTGATCGGCACGCCGTCGAGCAGCACGGCAACCTGGTTGGAATTGGCGCCGCGCAGAAACCCCGAGGCCTGCTGCCCGATGCCGCCGGCCTGGACCATGGTGAAGCCGGGGACCGAGCGCAGCGCCTCGACCAGGGTCTGGTAGCCGCGTTCCTCGATCTGCTGGCGGGTGATGACGGTGGTGGCGGCCGGCACGCGTTCGGCCGGGGTGGGGATGCGGGTGCCGGTGACGATGGTGTCCGGCAGGTCGGGGGTGGTTTGGGCAAGGGCTGGGGTCACAGCGGACAGGGCTGTGGCGGTAAGCAGGGCTAGGCGTCGCATCGGAAGTCTCCGTGCAGGCAGTCAACGACAAGCGCCGTCCCCTTTCGGGGCCGTCGCGGCTGGCGTCGTGATCACACGGAACCGCACCCGTTGCGGGGCGCGGCTGAGTCCGTTGCGCCGGTGCACCCCGCCCGGCACGCGCGATACGTCTCTGCGTCGGCCGGTCTCCTGGCTCGCGGCGTGGTGGTTTCCCACCGCCTGCCCCGCCTTCTCACGGCCCCGAGGGGCCGCAATGGCATAATGGGGCAGGCTTCGCCGCCTACAGTTGCGGGGGCAGCCGCGGTATGGGCTGGTTTCCCAGCCCTTCGCGTTCCCGTTTCAACCCTTTCGGGTCACCGTCGCATGCGGAAAGACTAGCGGATTACAGGACCCAGCCCAAGGCCTGGATTGCCAGCCAAGCGAGAAAACCCAGCACGGCGGTGGCGAAGGCGCAGCCGGCGATGGTCAGCGCGACACCCAGGGCAATCGTGCGGTTGTCCGCCTCCACCACGCCCAGAGACATGACGATATTGCCGAAGGCGGGCGGGCCGTTGGTGCCGGGGCCGGGCAGGATCAGCATGATGGCGACATAGACGGTCAGCCAGCCCACCAACTTGTCACCCGCGCGGGAGGCGAACCAGCCCGGACGCGGCTTCACGTAGCGTTCGATCTTGCTGATCCATTTGGAAGAGGCGCTGGCCAGGCGCAGCAGGTCCGTGCGCTTGACCGACTGCCGCGCCATGAAGGCGGGGAACTTCGGGTTCCGCATGCCCAGGCCCATCTGAACGCCCAGGATCAGCATGGGGGTGCCGAAGACGCTGGCCATGCCCGGCAGCAGCGACGGCAGGCAGAGCAGCAGGATCAGCAGGCCAAAAGCCCGGTCGCCGAAGAACTCGGCCATCTCACCCAGGGTGATGCGTTCGCCCGGAAAGGTCGCCGCGACCTCGGCCACGATTCGGCTGATCGGCGCCAGGGCGTGGTCGTTGTCGGCCAGGGGCAGGTTCTGCGTGGCGTGGGGCGGGGCAGGGACTGCGCCTGCCGTGTCGAGCGATCCATCCATGCCGGCCCGTATCTCCCAGACGTTACGACGTGCTTGCCGTCCTGGCATCACCAGCGGCATTTTCCCATTGCCGCCGGATACAGCATGGCGCTTACCGCAGGCATGCGCGAGTCCCCCTTTTGGCGGCGATTGGGGCAAAACCTTCGGTCGCAAAAGGGCGCAAGGCCGGGCGGATGCGCGCCGCCTTTCGTCACCTGAACCCGCCAGTCCGGCTCGCGTCCCCGCGCGGGTACGGCGAAGGCCATGGCGGGCGCGGCCTTGCCTGGCGGCGCGACCTCGGCCCAGACCTTCACGACTGGCAGCAAACTCTTCTTCGGCCCTGGCGGCCGGCAGAACGGCGCCGACCTGCTGCTGGCGCACGAACTGGCGCATGTGGTCCAGCAGCGCGGCCCTGGCGGGCAGAAGGCGGCGCAGCGCCCACACAGCCGGCGTGGCGCGCCAGGCGCCGTCGCCTTCCCAGGATGGTTCGATGCCTGGTACAGCCAGGCCTGGTCAAGCCGGGCCTGGTAAAGCCGAGCCTGTTCAAGCCGGCGGATCACAACCGGTTCAGCCACCCATTTTCCCATGGCTTGCGGCGGCGGCGGCGGTGATGTTGGGTCGATGACACACCTTCTGCTGCTCGCCGGCCTTTTCTTGCCCCTCGTCGCCACGGCGCAGACCACACGGCAATACGATGCCCAGGGCCGCAGCACCGGCCGCATCGAGCGTGATTCCAGCGGTAACCAACGGCTGTATGACGCGCAGGGGCGCAGCACCGGACGGGTGGAGATGAACCGGGACGGTTCCAGCCGAGCCTATGATGCGCAGGGCCGCCAGACCGGACGCACCGAGCGCCGCGGCGACAGCATCCGCGAATACGACGCGCAAGGGCGCAGCACCGGCCGGCAGGACGTGCGGGGCGATACTGTGCGTCAATACGACGCGCAGGGCCGCAGTACAGGGCGGCAGGACATCGGGAGCGGCGGCACCGTGCGGCAGTACGACAGCCAAGGCCGCAGCATCGGGCGCAAGGAAACGCGCTGAGCTATTCCGGCTGGAAGTTCGCCAGCCGCAGCAGCGCCGCATTCCGCGCCACATCGGCTTCGATGAAGGCGGAAACCTGGTCCAGGTTCTCGGCCACGGGTTCGAACCCCTGGCCGGTCAGGCGGGCGACGACCTCGGGCTCCCGCAGGCCCTCGACCAGCGCCTGGTTGATGCGCAGCGCGATATCCCGCGGCAGGGCGCGCGGGGCCCAGACGCCGTACCAGGAATAGAATTCGAAATCGGGCAGCCCGGCCTCGATCAGCGTCGGCAGGCCGGCGGCCAGCGGCGTGCGTTCGCGGGTGGCGATGCCGACGCCGTGCAACTGCCCGCCGCGCACCAGCGGCAGGGTTGCGAGCACGGGGTCGAACATCAACTGGGCATTGCCGGCCGCGACATCGGTCAGCGCCGGGGCGGAGCCGCGATAGCCGACGACTTCGATATTGGCACCCGTGAGCCGATTGAATTCGATCGTGCCGAGATGCCCCGCGGACCCCAGCGAGGAGGTGGCGAAGGACCAGCGGGCGGGTTCGGCACGGGCGGCCGCCACGATGTCGGGGATGGTCCGCTGCGGCCGGCGCGGGTCCATCACCAGCACCAGCGGGCCGCGGGCGGTGCGCGCCAGGGGGATGAAGTCGGCCACGGGGTCATAGGGCGCGTTGCGCATGACGTGCCGGGCCATCGGGTGGATGCTGGCCGAGGCCATGATGGTGTAGCCATCGGCAGCCGCCGCCAGCACTGCCTGGCTGCCGATTGACCCATTCCCGCCCGCGCGGTTTTCCACCACCACGGAGACGCCCAGCTTTTCCTGCAGCTTCTGCGCGGACAGCCGGGCCATCGCATCGGTCGCGGCCCCGGGGGTGTAGGGCACGATCATGCGGATCGGCCGCGCCGGCCAGGCCTGGGCCAGGGCCGCCGGCGCCGCGAGGCTGACGGTGCCCGCCACCAGAAGATCACGCCGCCGCATCAGAAGCCTCCATCACCGTCGCGCCGATTGTGCGGTGCGGCAGCGGCCGGGACAAGTCTCAGCGCAGCATCTCGAAAAAACCCGTCTCCTCATCGTGGCGGGCATGTTCCCGCGCCCGGAAATCGTAACGCGAGATGATACCGACCACGCGCCCGGCTTCGGTCACCGGTACATGGCGCACGCCCATGTCATGCATCACCTGCAGCGCGTCATGCGCATGCTGAACCGGGGCGAGGCAGACGGGGTTGCGGGTCATGACGTCGGCCAGGGTGGTGCTGCTGGCCTGGCGGTTCTGCGCCAGGCAGGAAAGGGCGTCGCGGCCGGTGAAGATGCCGGCCAGGTGCCCCTGGTCGTCCACCACCAGCACCGCGCCGACGCGGCGCTGGCGCATGGCGGTGCAGGCTTCCTGGATCGTCGTTTCGGGCGACATGGCCAGCGGGCGCTGGTCGCGCACCATTTCGCCCATCGTGCGCTGCTGCATCTTTCCTCTCCCTTTCTTGTTCTTGTCATACTGCGCCAGCCGGCGAGGGATTGCGTTGATCCGGCGCAAAGCGGACGAGGGGGCGCATGGACCCGATCGACCTTGCGCTGTGCCTCGCCGTGGATGTGTCGGCCAGCGTTGATTATGACGAATTCGCGCTGATGCTGGGCGGGCTGGCAAGCGCCTTTCGCGAGGCGGATGTGCAGGCGGCCTGCGCCGCCGGGCCGCGCGGGGCGGTGGGGGTGGCGCTGCTGCTCTGGTCCGGGCCCGGGGCGCGGGATGTGGCGGTCGGCTGGACGCGGGTGGCGGACGCCGCCGCCGCCCTGGCCCTGGCCGATGCGATTGAGGCAGCGCCCCGCCTGCCCGCACCCGGCGCCACGGCGCTGGGCGATGGCATGGCGGCCGGCCTGGCGCTGTTGGCGACCGCCCCTGGTTCGCCAACGCGGCTTGCCCTGGATGTGTCCGGCGATGGGCGGAACAACACCGGCCGGGCGCCGGGGCCGGTGCGTGAGCTGGGGGTGGCTGCCGGGGTCACGCTCAACGGCCTGGCGGTGCTGAACGAGGAACCCGACCTGCTGGCGTATTATGTGGCCGAGGTGATCGGCGGGCCGGGGTCCTTCGCCATGACCTGCGCCGACTACGCCGATTTCGCCGATGCGATCCGGCTGAAACTGCTGCGGGAGATCGGCGGCGCGCTGGTGGCGTGATGCGCCTGGCTTGATGCATCCGGGCGCCCGCGCCACAACGCGCCCATGCTCCTCCTGATCCCCGGCCCCGTACAGACCGACCCCCGCGTGCGCGCCGTCATGGCCGATGACATCGCCCCCTGGGACGACGACTTCCGCGCCGAATACGCCGCCATGCGGCCGCGCATCGTGGCCCTGGCCGGCGGCACCGAGGGCGTGCACGCCGCCCTGCCCCTGCCCGGCTGCGGGCACATGGTGGTCGAGGCCGCGGTGCGGACCTTCGTGCCCGCCGGCGAAAAGCTGCTGGTCGTCCACAACGGCGCCTACGCCCAGCGCCTGGCGCGGCTGGCGACCGAGGCGGGGCGCGTTGTGGTGCCGCTGGACGGCCCCGACACCGAGCCGATGAGCCCGGCCCGCCTGGCCGAAGCCCTGGCGGCCCACCCCGAGATTCGCCACGTCGCCCTGGTCGTCAGCGAAACCGGCAGCGGCATCGTGAACGACCCGAACATCCTGGGGCCGGTGATCGCCGCGGCCGGGCGGCGGATGATCTGCGACGCGGTTTCGGGCTTTGGCGCGCTGCGCTTCGTCATGGCCGACCACCCCGAATGCGATGTGGTGGTCTTCACATCGAACAAATGCCTGGAGGGCATGCCCGGCTTCGGTTTTGCCGTCGCGCGGATCGATGCGCTGGAGGCCGCGCGTGGCAATGCCGGGTCCTGGGTGATGGATCTGGCGGATGTCTACCAGCACGCGCTGCGCGACGGTTTCGGGTCGTTCCGCTTCACCCCCGCGGTGCAGGCGCTGCGGGCGTTTCGCGTGGCGATGGATTTGTACGACGCCGAGGGCGGGCAGCCGGCGCGCCATGCGCGGTATGCCCGCAATGCGGCGGTGCTCTACGACGGGCTGATCGCCCTGGGCTTCGCGCCCTATGTCACGCGCGAAAACCAGGGGCCGATCATCGTCAACGTGCACCAGCCGACCGACCCCGCCTGGGACGTTAAGGTGTTCATCGCCCGGCTGAAGGCGCGGGGCGTGCTGATCAGCAATTTCTGGACGACGCCCGTGCCGACGCTGCGGATCGGCTGCATCGGTGCGATCGGGGAGGCGGAGATCCGCTTTGCCCTGGCGCAGATCGGCGCGGTGCTGGCGGAGATGGAGCGGCGTACCGCGGCCTGAGGCTCGACGGCACCGGGCTTTGCTGCCTAGCCTGCGCGTGCCGGACTCAACAAGGCGACGCCACAACACAGCATCGATTGAAACGAACGCGCCGGCAGGGTGGGGTTCGGATGATGGGTCTTGGTCGGCGTGGCCTTCTGGCCGGGGTTTTGGCGGCCCCTGCGGCGATGGCGCAGGAACGCTATCCCTCGCGCCCCATTCGCATGATTTTGCCGGTGGGGGTGGGCGGGCTGACCGATGCGGTGGGCCGCATCCTGGCCGAACGCATGGGCGGCGTGCTGGGCGTGCCGATAGTGCCCGAGAATGTGGTGGGCGCGGGCAGCACCCTGGGCGCGCTGGCGCTGCTGCGGAGCCCGGCCGATGGGTATGCGATCATCACGGTTACCAACAACCATCCGGTGATGCAGGCGCTGTATCCGAATTTTCCCTATGACCCGGTCACCGCCTTTGCCCCCATCGCGCTGACGACGCGCCAGGCGTTTTTGGTGACGGTGCATCCCGATGTGCCGGCGCGGGACATGCCGGGCTTCCTGGCCTGGCTGCGGGAGCGGAAAGATGCGGTGAATTTTGGGGCGGGCACGCCGGGCACGACGAACAATATGGCGACGGAATTGCTGAAACATACGATGGGGTTGGAGTTTGCGGTGGTGCCCTACCGGACGTCGCCGGCCGCGGTGCAGGATCTGTTGGCGGGGCGGGTGCAGGCGATGATCGAGACGCCGACCCTGATGGCGCCGCTGGTGCAGGCGGGGCAGCTGCGGGCGCTGGCGATCACCTCGGCCGAGCGGTCGGCGGCGTTTCCGGATTTGCCGACTCTGCGGGAGGCGGGGGTGGCGGATTATGAGGTGACGGCCTGGCAGGCGATGCTGATGCGGCCGGAGGTGCCGCCGGCGGTGCAGAGCGTGTTGCAGCAGGCGGCGGGGGTGGTGCTGGCCGATCCGGTGACGCGGGAGCGGATGGGGCGGATTGGGGTGGAGATTTGCCCGGATACCTCGGCGGCGGCGACGGTGGCGCATATGCGGGCGGAGGTGGCGCGGTGGATGCCGTTGGCGGGGAGGTTAAGGGCGGGGTGAGGGGGCTTAGGGACTGCCCAAAAGCGTGTGGCGCGTGCGAAGGTAATCCGCCCATTCGCGAGCATCTTCGGACTTGTCTAACAGGGCATCTCCGAACACATCTTCGAGCGAACGACATATGAAATCGTCTGGCTGCATCAAGAGGTTTCGAAACGCATCGAACGCGTTGCTGCCGAACCGTCGCAGCTTCGGAGCGGTCACTTGATGCAAGGCTAGATTGCCGGATGGTGAGATGTGCAAAACGCGCACGCGGTCTGCCCCATCCTCGCGCGCCGCTTGCATCCTGCATGCCAGCATCTGCTGGCGCAGGAGTTGGTAAAATGGCTCCCAGAAAAAGTCTGCCAGGATGACGGACTGATCCGTGCGGATGGGGCCGTCGGGCGCAAAAACCAGGTTCTCGTATCGGCGCTGCCGCGTATCGTTTCCGGAAGGTGGGATCGGCGCGCCGTAGCGCTCAGTGTACTTCCATTCGATCAGGACAGTCTCGTTCAGTCCGCCGTGTTCCGGTTTGAAGCGAACGATCGCATCGGCGCTAGTGCAATTCGCACCGCGCGTGCGTTTCCCGGATTTGCCTGCCTCGTTGAGATAATTCGCACGACCGATCCACTCGAATCCGACGAACCATGGCTGGCCGCCGGGGCCCTCTTCGACTTCCAGCATGGACGGCGGTGCTATGCCCAATGCCTTGCCTACTACCTTGGACAGGAGCGTCGGGCGCGTGGCAAGCGGCATCAGATAATTGAGGCAATTCACCTGTGAGGAGAGTGCGTGATTGGCGTGCCGGTGCCAAGAAATGCCGTACTTGACGAAGTAGGCGATAGCATCCTGGCGAATGCTTGGAGCAAGGTTGAGCGCCGCGTATTCCGGCGCGAGGCGATAACCGACACCTGCATGTCCAGTGACACCGGCGGGCATGGAACTGACGAAGTAGGCGCTTTGAGCATCGCGTTGCCGGCTGATGAACTCGTTCATTCACGATTTCCTACGCACGCCGGAAATTACCTCAGCGATGCTACATTGGAACATACCGTCTTTATATCGTTCTACAACACAATTGCGGTTGCCTGCGTCCGATCTGGCGGCTGCCTCACCCCTACCCCCCAAACCGCCCCATCAACCCCACCCCAACCCCCACAACAACCCGCCCCTTCGGCGCAGCAAAACTCCCCACCGTCGCCTTCCGCACCCCAAGCCTGACCAGCCCCTCCGCCAACCCCACCGCGCAGCTCACCCCCTCAATCACCGGCACCGGCACCCGCGCCGCGATCCGCCCCGGCATCCCGGCCATCACCGCGCTGGTCAAAATCACGCACTCCGCCCCATCCGCCTCCACCAGCACCCCCGCCGCGCGCACCACGGCCGCCTCCACCGCCCCGGGGTCGGCCAGGGTCGCCTGGGCCTCCACATCCGTGGCCCGGATGCCGGCCAGGCGCGACGTCAGCCCATAATGCGCCACCATCTCCCGCAGCACCGCCGCCGTGCGGGCCGATGACACGACCAACCCGAAACGCCCGCCCAGCAGGCAGGCGGTGTGCAGAGCAGCCTCTGTGATCCCGATCACCGGCACCGCCATCATCTGCCGGATCGCCGCCAAGCCGCTGTCGATGGCGGAGGCGACGATCACCGCATCGCAATCCCCGCCCTCGGCCGCGACCAGTTCCAGGTTGGCGTAATCGCCGATGGTCATCTCCATCCGGCTGGCGATGACGCTGGCGCCAAAAGTGCCGGTGGCGGGCTTGATCTCGGTGCCCGGGGCCGCCACCGCCCGCGCGGCGGCGGCCATGCGTTCGGTGATGGCCGGCGTGGTGTTCGGGTTGGCAAGAAGCAATCGCACGGGCCGGGTCCCCCTGGTGGCGCGGGCAAGCTGACCAGACCCGGGGCCGCGGCGCTACTCCGGCCGGATATTCGCCGCCGCGATCACCTGGCGCCAGCGGGCGATTTCCGCCTGCTGGAAGGCGCTGTATTCGTCCGGCGTATTCGCCACCACCACCAGCCCGATCTGCCCCAGGCGTTCGGTCACCGCGGGCGTCTTCAGCGCCGCGATCACCGCCCCCGCCACCCGGTCGCGCAAGGCCGGCGCCATGCCGCCCGGCGCCATCACCGCCTGCCAGGAGGTGACGATGAAATCGGGCAACCCCGCCTCGGCCGCCGTCGGCACATCGGGGATGACGGGGCTGCGCGTGGTACCCGTCTGCAGGATCGCCCGCAGCCGCCCGCCGGCGATATGCCCCGCGACGGTTCCGAGGTTCTGGAAGCTGATCTGCACATTCCCCGCGATCAGGTCGGTCGCCGCCGCCGCCCCGCCGCCATAGGGGATATGCGCGGAATCCGTGCCCGTGCGCTGCTTGAACAATTCGGCGGTCAGGTGGTCCGACGATCCGACCCCGCTGGTGGAATAGGACGTGCGCCCGGGGTTGGCGCGCAGCCAGGCGATCAACTCGGACAAGGTGCGCGCCGGTACGCGCTCAGCATTCACCACCAGCACATTGGGCGTGGTCACCGCCAGCGTGATGGGCGTGAAATCCCGCACCGGGTCGTAGCCCAGGTTGGGCCGAAGGGCGGCGTTGATGGCAAAGACGCCGATCGACCCGGTCATCATGGTATAGCCGTCGGGCGCGGCGCGGGCCATGGCGCGGCCCGCCAGTTCGCCATTCGCCCCGGGCCGGTTTTCTGCGACGACCGGCTGGCCGATGGCCGAAGACATGGCCTGGGCGATGGATCGTGCGGTGATGTCGGACGGCCCCCCGGCGACAAAGGGGACCAGCATGGTCGTGGCCCGGGTCGGCCATTCGGCCTGGGCGCGGGCGATGAAGGGCGTGGCGAGCCCAAGTGCCACCAGGGCACGGCGGGGCAGCGATGACATGGGGCGTTTTCCCGGACTGTTTCCTTATCCGGCAGAATGGCGCGGCGCGGTGCGCGGGGGCAAGGATTCCAATCGCGCCGCCGCCGCGGCCACGATCGCGGCCTGCTCGGCCTCGGTCGCCCGCGTCCAGGCGCGCAGGTCATCGGGGGTGCGGCCACAGCCGACGCAGAAGCCCAGATCTTCGTCCAGGCGGCAGATCTGGCGGCAGGGGCTTTCCATCGCAGCCCTTTGCCGCAACGCAGCACGCTGCGCCAGTCTTGCGGCCCATCCTTCTGCCCCGTAATCCGGCAGAAAGGGGAGACCGCCACCGGCATGAGCACCGACCTTGAGATCGCCCGCGCCACAACCCTGGCGCCGATCGCGACCATCGCCGCCCGGGCCGGCATCCCGCAGGACGCGCTGCTGCCCTATGGCCGGCTCAAGGCCAAGATCGACCCAGCGCTGATCCCCGATACCGGCCGGCAGGGCGCCCTGGTGCTGGTTACCGGCATCAACCCGACCCCGGCTGGCGAGGGCAAGACGACCACCACCGTGGGGCTGACCGATGCGCTCGCGGCTTCCGGCATGCGCGCCATGGCGGCGCTGCGGGAACCCAGCCTCGGGCCCTGTTTCGGGGTCAAGGGCGGGGCGACCGGCGGTGGCCGCGCCCAGGTCGGGCCGATGGAGGACATCAACCTCCATTTCACCGGCGATTTCCACGCGATCACCAGCGCCAACAACCTGCTGGCCGCGATGATCGACAACCACATCTACTGGGGCAATGCGCTGGGGCTGGACACGCGCCGCATCGCCTGGCGCCGCGCGCTGGACATGAACGACCGCGCGCTGCGGCACATCACCGGCAGCCTGGGCGGTGTCGCCAATGGGTTCCCGCGGGAAGACGGCTTCGATATCTCGGTCGCGTCCGAAGTCATGGCCGTGTTCTGCCTGGCGACGGACCTGGCCGACCTGCAGGACCGGCTCGGCCGCATGGTTGTGGGCCAGACGCGTGATGGGCATCTGGTCACGGCGCGCGACCTCAAGGCCGATGGCGCCATGGCGGTGCTGCTGCGTGACGCGCTGATGCCAAACCTGGTGCAGACGTTTGAGGGCACGCCGGCGCTGGTCCATGGCGGGCCGTTTGCGAATATCGCGCATGGCTGCAACAGCGTGATCGCGACGAAGCTGGCGCTGCGCCTGGCCGATGTGGTGGTGACCGAGGCCGGGTTCGGCGCCGACCTCGGCGCGGAAAAGTTCCTGGACATCAAGTGCCGCCAGGCCGGGCTGTCGCCCGCCGCCTGCGTCGTGGTCGCGACTGTCCGTGCGCTGAAGATGCATGGCGGGGTCGCCAAGGCGGCCCTGGGGGCGGAGGATGTGGCGGCGGTGCAGCGCGGGGTGGCGAACCTGTCGCGGCACGTCGAAAACTGCCGCGGCTTCGGCCTGCCGGTGGTCGTCGCGCTGAACCGCTTTACCGGCGACACCGCGGCCGAGATCGCGGCGGTGCAGGCCGCGATGGCGGCGTTGGGGACCGAGGCTGTGCTCTGCACCCATTGGGGCGATGGCGCGGCCGGGGCGGCCGATCTGGCGCGGGTTGTGCGCGGCTTCATCGAGGCTGGCTCGGCGCGGTTCACGCCATTGTATGACGCCGCCTTGCCGCTGGCCGAAAAGATCCGCGCGATCGCGACCGGTATCTACCGCGCGGCCGATATTGCCCTGCCGGCGGGGGTGGCGAAGAAGCTGGAGGGCTTCGCCGCCGCCGGCTTCGGCCACCTGCCGGTGTGCATCGCGAAGACGCAGTATTCCTTCAGTGCCGATCCCACGGCGCTGGGCGCGCCCACGGGCCATGTGCTGCCGGTGCGGGACGTGCGGTTGTCGGCCGGGGCAGGCTTTGTGGTGGCCGTCTGCGGCGATGTGATGACCATGCCCGGCTTGCCGCGCAGCCCGGCGGCGGAACGCATCGGGCTGGATGCGGAAGGGCGCATCGACGGGTTGTTCTGAACAAAGCGCCGCGGTGGGGGTTGCGGGGTGGTGGGGGGGGCGGTATTAGCCCGCCCTCGCCGGGCGATTGCCCTGGTTGAGTGTGTGGGGCCATAGCTCAGTTGGTAGAGCGCTTGAATGGCATTCAAGAGGTCGGCGGTTCGATTCCGCCTGGCTCCACCAGTTTTTCTGGCACAGTTTCGCAACGAATTCGCCCGATCAACAAAATTCTGCGCTCAACTGACTGGCGAAGTTCTTCCAGATCGATCCTCCTGTGACGGGCCTCTGCGGCTGGCGCCGAGCTTCCTGCTCGCGCGCGCTGATGGCTTCTGCGGATCAGCGGTCAGAGGCCGGACACGTTCATGAACCCTGGGCGTTCGCGGACAGTCAGGTGTGTCGTTGATATGGCGCCCCCTTTTTCGTCCCCATCCGGCCAGACGGCAGTGTGCGAGCCACACAGATACGTCGGCCAGGACGCGGACGTCCCTCATGACGTCGAGGCCGCCAACGGTGTGGTTTCTGTTGCGCCACGCATCACGCGGCGACGTCGGCACCCACGGGCCCGGTGAGTCGGCTCCCTGGGCCTGCGCATGCGGCCGGCATTCCTTCGGCCGGGCACCTCACCCGTCGCGGCAGAACCCTGGCGCGCCGGCGGGTGCCACCGCCACAAGCAAGGCGAGCAGCCGCCCGGGCGAAAGGCCCAGCCGCCAACGACGGGGAAAGGCGCGGACCGGATGTTTCGTCCGTCCCTGGCTAGGCCATCGCGGTCGTGCCGGCGCGGATTTGCCGGCAACATGGCAACGCGACCCGTGTTCCCGCCCCTTCGCGGCTGATGGCGTGTGATGCACGCAGGCTGCAGGGTCTGCATGGCGGCATGCGCGCGCCGCGGGTGCTGCCAACGCGCGTTGCACGTCCTGCCTGTTGGCGGTCACCTCGATTCTTGCCTGCTCCAGGCAGCTGTGTGAGATTAGGCAACAGTGATTGGCGCCGTGAACGTCGCCTCTCGCCGCGGGAATTAGGAGACTGAGCGATGGTTGAAGTGCTCGACTGCACGCTGCGCGACGGCGGCTACTACACCAACTGGGATTTTACGCCCGAGCTTGTGCACACCTACGTCTCCGCGGTCGCCAGGCTGCCGATCACCTATGTCGAAGCCGGCTACGTCAACGATCCCGGGCCCGGCTATTTTGGCGAATTCTATTACCTGACACACGACAAGCTCGCCATGATCCGTGGCCTGCTGCGCCCCGACCAGAAGCTGGTCGTCATGATCGACGGCAAGAACTGCGAACCTGAGCGCATGGCGGCCCTCTTCGCCCCTGTGGCGGACCTCGTGGACCTGGTGCGCATCACCGTCGCACCCGATGCACTGCCGCATGGCGTGGCACTGGCCAAGGCGCTGACGGCGGCCGGGCTGCGGGCCGGTTTCAACGTCATGTACCTCTCGACCTTCCAGGACGACCTGGAAAAAATCCGCCCTGCGCTGGACGAGGCCGACGCCTATGTCAGCATCGCACTGGTCGACAGCTACGGCGGCTGCAATCCCGCCAGCGTGCGCAAGCTCTTCGAAAGCCTGCGCGCGGCGCTGCCCGGCAAGCCGATCGGCTTTCACGGGCATGACAACATGTGCCTGGCCTTCGCCAACACCCTGGCGGCGATCGAAGGCGGCGCCGACATCGTCGACGGCACCTTCACCGGCATGGGCCGCGGCGCCGGCAACCTGCGGACCGAGACCATGCTCATCCACCAGGCGGGGCAGGGCGGCAACGAACCGCTGGACTACGCGGCCCTCAGCAGCGTCGTCGCACCCTTCGAAACCATGCGGCGCGAATACGACTGGGGCACCAACCTGCCCTACATGCTCTCCGGCGCGAACAACCTGCCGCAGAAGGACGTGATGAACTGGATCGCGAAGAGCCGCTATTCGGTGCATTCGATCATCCAGGCGCTGCAACGGCAAAGCGGCGCGGAACGCGACAACACCGCCTACCCAGCGATCGAACAGAGTGCCCATGCCGCCGCCACCGCCGTGGTCGTCGGTGGCGGGCCGTCCGTCCGGCGCCACGTCAAGGCGCTGGCCACCTTCGTGCAACGCAGCGGTGCCGTGGTCATCTTCGCCAGTGGCCGGCACCTCGACCTGTCCGACCAGATCGGCGGCACCCAGCTGCTGTGCCTGCCGGGGCACGATGCCTTTCGCCCCGGCGTGCTCGACCACATCTCACGCGTCGCGGCCCTGGTCGTGCCGCAGCCGCCCCGGGTGCCCGATTGCCTGCCGCCGGGTGTCACCAAGCCTGTGTTGCAGGCGGGCCCAAGCGGGCTGACCGGCGACAGCCAGATCGGTCCCGTCTCCGACACGGGCCCGCTCGGGCTCAGCCTGGGCACGGCGCGCGGCCTGGGCGTCACCCAGTGCTACCTTGCGGGCTTCGACGGGTATGAATACGCGACGGTGGCGGAACAGGAATTGTCGCGCGAGGTCGAGCTCGCGCTCGACGTGTTCCGCCGCGAAAACCCGTCCACCGGGCTGCAGAGCCTGACACCGACGCGCTACGCCGTCGCGCAGGCCTCGATCTACGGTCTTGTGGCGGCGGTGCACTGAGGCGTCGCCAAGCGTGGTGCCGCCCGCACCCCCCGTCGCGATCGTCTTCGATTGCGACGGTGTCCTGCTCGATTCGAACGCGCTGAAGACCGCCTGCTTCGCCGAGGTCCTGCAAGCCAGCGGCTTCGCGCCAGCGGATATCGAGGCCTTCGTCGTCTTCCAACAGGCGAACTTCGGCCTGTCGCGCTTCCGCCTGTTCGAGGCGCTGCTGACCTGGCCGCTCGCGACCAGGCCCGCGGTGACCCAGGCGATGCTGCTTGACCAATATTCCCTGGCGGTGCGCGGGCGATACGCGCTCTGCGCCCCGACGCTCGGCATGCATGCCGTCGTGGCCGACCTGGCGCGGCGCATGCCGCTGTTCGTCGTCTCCGGTTCAGCCGAGGCAGAACTGCGCGAGGTGCTGGCCGAACGGCAGGAAGCGGGCTTCTTCCGCGCCATCTACGGCTCGCCGGCAACCAAGCAGGAGAATCTCCGACTGGTCCTGGCCGCGCTGGAGACGCACCACGCCGGCCTGGACCGCAAGACGGTGCTGTTCATCGGCGATGCCGAAGCCGATTTCCGCGCCGCTGCGGATGCCGGGCTGACCTTCCTCTACATGGACCGGTATTCGGCCGCGCAGGGGCGCATGCGGGCGCTTGCCTCCGAACACGGCTTCGCCAGACTCGACACCCTGCTGGACTTGCCGCCCCTGATCGGCCTGCCATCGCCTGAGGAATCCTGACCCGTGTCCATGATCGCCTTCCTACCCTGCCGCGCGGGCAGCCAGCGTGCGCCCCGCAAGAACGTCCGCCCCTTCGCCGAACATGCCGAGGGGCTGCTCGGCATCAAGCTGCGGCACCTGATCGCGTGCCGCGAGATCGACGAGATCATCCTCTCCACCAACGACGCCGAAGCCATTGCGATCGGCGAGATCTTCCTGGACCAGGCAGGCGGCCGGCTGCGCATCGACCATCGGCCCGACCATCTCTGCTCCTCGCAGACCTCCACCGATGATGTGATCACCTATGTGCCCAGCATCATCCCGGCGGGCGACGTGCTCTGGACGCACGTCACCTCGCCCTTCTTCGACGCCGACTGCTACAGCAAGGCGATCGCGGCCTACCGCGCCGCGCCCGACAGCGACAGCCTGCTGGGCGTGACGGAACTGCGCACCTTCATCTGGGACGACGGCGGGCCGGTGAATTACGACCGGGGCCGCGAGAAATGGCCGCGCACACAAACGCTGCGGCCGCTGTTCGAGGTGAATAGCGCCATCTTCATCGCGCCGATCGACGTCTACCTGCGCGAGAACGATCGCATTGGCGTCAAGCCGGTGATCTACCCGATCCCCAAGGCGCAGACCGTCGAGGTGGATTGGGAAGAAGATTTCCTGCTGGCCGAAGAGTTGTGGAAATTGCGGCGGTAGCGCCGTATCCCAAAGCCAGGCACTAAGCAGCTTGCGGAAATTCGCGATGAGATCGGGCTAATTCCTCGCTTCTTCCCGAGCGTCGCGCGGCATTTTGCTTTGTTCGGGCGGATTTTCGCGGGCCTTGTGGTGGCTTGCGTTGATACCGGAGGCATCTCGGGCGTGATCATGCCGTGGCTCCCAGCAGCTTCGGCAATCGCACCAGGTTGTAGGCTGCGGTGCGCAGCGTGAAGGCCCATCCGACACGCGCCAGGTCGCGCAGTCGCATCCGGCGCATCC
>JBBQHE010000079.1:0-17443 GCA_038323655.1 Acetobacterales bacterium
AGCGCCGGATCACGCTCAACAATGCCATGTCGATCACTCCATAGACCCCCGCCGTTCGCAGCAGGGAGAGGTTCAAACATGGGTCAATTCTCAGCAGAAAAATCCGGCCCTAACGGGTCAGGTCTCAGTGGAAATCAACAGCTGGTCGATTTCGCGAACATGCGAAACGCCGCGGACCCCTACGATAAGCGAATCGACCTTCCGGTCGAACTACGGAAGGATCTCCGCGCTGCCAAGCGCGATTCGTTCGACGTCGTGTGCTTCACGCACCTCGATAAGGACCACGTGTGTGGCTCCAGCGAGTTCTTCTGGTTTGACCACGCATCGAAGTATCAGGGGGGCGACCGTATCAAGATACGGGAGCTGTGGGTCCCGGCCGGGGCCATCACTGAAGTGGGCTGCGAAGACTGCGCCCGGGTGATCCGTGAAGAAGCGAAATACCGCCTCAGGCAGGGTTACGGCATTCGGGTGTTCTCTCGCCCCGAGGCGCTGGCGTGCTGGCTCGCGAGAAATGGCCTCTCCGTCGAAAGCCGCAGGCACCTTATCACCGATGCTGGTCAGTTGGTCCCCGGCTATAACAGGTTCGGCCCCGAGGGGGTGGAATTCTTCATCCATGCGCCCTTCGGATTCCGTCGCGATGACCGAGGGGTGGAGGACAGGAACCAGGATAGCGTGGTGTTCCAGGCCACCTTCCGCGAGGGCCTGCGCGACACCCGTGCCCTGTTCACCGCCGACATGGAATGGCGCGGCCTGAAGGACATCGTGGATATCTCGCGCAAGCATGGAAACACCGCGAGGCTTGAATGGGACATCATGAAGGTGCCCCACCACTGCTCCTATCTGTCGCTCTCGGACGTCAAAGGGGAGAACCGCACGGTTCCTGTGCCCGAGGTCCGCTGGCTGCATGAGGAGGCTGGGCAGCGTCGCAGCATCATGGTTTCGACGAGCTGGGAGATTCCGGCAGCGGGCACGCCTGAGGACAAAGACCTCCAGCCGCCGCATCGTGAAGCCGCGAATTATTACAAGAGCGTCCAGTCAACGTTCGAGCGCGACGGTGAGTTCGCGGTGGCGATGGAGCGCACGAAGACCAATCCGCGTCCGACTGAGATCGAGGTGACGGCCCAAGGGGCGAAGCTGATCAGCGTTCTGGCGGCGCCCGCGACAGTTCTTTCCTCGTCCCCGGTACGTGCAGGCTGAGCATGGCGCTCCATCCCGTCCTCGACGAACTCGGTACCGTCATCGGCACGGATCGGCTTCAGCTACCCCGTGCCCGAGCCCTGGCCATCTACCTCGCATCCGACGACCACGCGGAAGCCAATTTTTTGGAATGCCGCAGGCGGGAGGCGGATGGCCAAGAAACCGTGGTCTTCGAGGTTGGGGCTGAGCGGCCTCAGGATCTGGCTGCCGACATCCGGCGCTTGGAACCAATTGCGGCTGTCTTCACGCCCGCCGACGACCGCACGCCGGTCGCACTCGCTGCTCGGCCAGACTTTCCCGAGACGCCGCATCAGAACGCCGTGCCGACCGGGTTCATGCGATACCCGTGCGTTGATGATCGGCCCTGGGCCGAAGCGCGTGCCACCTGGACGCCGTTGTCCTTCATCGAAAGGGTGCGGTGGTGGCTGGGTGCGGCAGCAAGTGGTGCCCTCTCGGACGAGGTCCAGGCACTTGATCCTCTATTCGTGGCAACGGGTCCTGATGTGGCGGTTCCACGGGCCTTTCTACAGCCCGACGCATCGGCATCCTACATGAAGCTCTTTGGTGGTGCGGGCGGCAAGCAGGCGCGGCTTTACCACTTCGTGGAGGACATCCAGCCGGGCGGGCAGGGCACGAAGGAATTGCAGATTGTCCCGGTCAGGCTTCCGCCCCAGGCCATGCGGGCCATCCGCTCCGCTCCCGGGACGTTGGCCGAGCTGATCGGGGCACTCAACGAGTGTGGCTTTGACCTGCTTTCTGCGCTGCGGGACGCAGCCTGCAAGGTGATGGAGCCACCCCACAACGACACCATGGCTGTGGCTGTCTTAGTGATCACGCCGATTTCGAGGAATGCCAGCAAGCCAGTGTCGGCCGAGGACGCTAAGGCGTTCTTCATTCCGCTCGGCCTAGGCGACCTCGGCGAGCGGCTGGGGGTGCTCTTTCGATATCCGCGGGACGCGCCCGAGGCCCGCAGGGCGACGCCCTTCGGCCGCAATCTCCGCATCGGCCTTCCTGAGAGGCTGGACGAGATCAAGATCGATAGCCTTCCGGTGCATGCGGAGTTCGACCGCGCGCTGGCGAGCGAGTGTGCTGGTTTAGGCGACCCGGACGTTCGCCGGGTCGCGCTGATTGGCGCAGGCGCCATCGGCTCACACCTCGCTATGGCCCTGGCGCGCGAGGGCAAGTTCTCCTGGACAATCCTCGACACCGACCACCTGCTTCCGCACAACCTCGCCCGGCACACCCTGGGACGTCGGTGGCTGGGAGCGCATAAGGCCGAGGCCCTGGCCAATGAGATCCGCATGCTCCTCGGCGAGCAGGACGCTGCGCGCGCGGTGGACTGCAACGTCCTGGCGCCCGCTGGAAGCGGACCTGATCTTGAGGCGCGGATCGCCAATGAGGAGGTTGTCATCGACGCGTCGGCCTCAGTCGCCGTGGCCCGGAGGCTGGCAGATGGGCAAGGTCGCGCGAGGCGAGTGTCGGTCTTTCTCAACCCGACTGGAACAGCGGCGGTAATGCTGTCGGAAGATGCGGCGCGCACGGTCCGGCTTGATGCGCTGGAGGCGCAGTATTACCGCGTGCTCCTCCGAGACAGTGCCCTACGGTCCCATCTTGTCCCACCGCCGGGCGGATTGCGTTACACGGGCGCCTGTCGTCACGTCAGCGCCCGCATCCCCGAAACCAGCGTCATGGCGCTCTCGGCGCTTACAGCGCGTGGTCTCGCAACGGCACTCGAAAGCGATGGAGGCCGGATAACTGTCTGGACCATGGACGCTGATGGAGGCGTCTCGGTGGTGAAACATGCGCCCCGGACGCCGCATCAAGTCGCTTTCGGCGAATGGAACGTGTCATACGACGACGGTATCCTCGAACGAATGAAGGACCTGCGGAAAGCCGCTATTCCGTCTGAGACGGGCGGCGCGCTCGTGGGGATCGTGGATACGGACCGCCAATCAATCATCGTGGTGGATGCACTCGACCCACCAAGCGATAGCGTAGGCTCACCAGGAATGTTTGAACGCGGTGTTTCCGGTTTGCTGGACCGACTGCAGGAAATCCAGGCCATCACACGCGACCAGGTCCGCTACATCGGGGAATGGCACAGCCACCCTATCGGGCATGGGGCATGCCCAAGCAGTGTCGATGCTGTCCAGCTCCGCCATTTGTGCGGTGAGCTGGGGCGCGAGGGCATCCCGCCAGTGATGATGATCGTGGGCGACGGACAGGAATCCCTCGTGTCCGCCGTTCGGATACCACGCAACGCCTTCTCCGGGTCGGATCGGCGCTCATGAAAGACGCCTCTCAGGACGCGGTTCCCGCGTCCGGCTCCGAAACCAGTCCGTCTTCGACGCATGCCGCAGCTCCCACCATTGGCATCGCCCTTTCGGGCGGAGGTTCGCGAGCCATGGCGTTCCACCTGGGCTGTCTACGGACACTTCACCAATTAGGATTACTCCAGCGCGCTCGGGTTATCTCGACGGTTTCCGGCGGCAGCGTCATCGGTGCGATGTGGGCTGCTCACGATGGATCCTTCGAGGATTTCGATGACCGGACGAGGGCGGTGCTCGAAACAGGTTTCGTTCGACCAGCTATCAAGACGGCATTCACCACAGCCGAGGGGGTGAAGGCGGTCGTCTCGGTCACCACCCTGTTTTCGGCATGGGCCTGGAGCGTTCCTCTCCGCATGCTCGTATGGGCTACGCATCGGGTAACAGGCGCTGACGCGGCCACGTCGCCTGACGGCAACCGATGGATGCCCAGGCGCTTCGCCAGCAGGACAACCCTGTTGCGCCGCACATTCGACAGGGTCCTTTTTCAAGGCCGAACCCTTGGCAGCCTCGCGCCGGACAAGCCAAAGCTAGTCGTCGTCGCTGCTGAGCTGACGACAGGGTCGGCGTTCTATTTCACATCGGAGGACGCAGGCAGCTGGCGCATCGGCAAGCTAGACTCGCGAAAGGTGTCCTTGGCGCATGCAGTCGCTGCATCAGCGGCCTTTCCACTCCTGTTGCCCGCGCTGGATGAGGTGCCGACCTTTCGGAAGCGCGACGGCTCGCTGCGGGTAGAGCGCGTAACGCTGACTGATGGCGGCGTTTACGACAACCTGGGTCTGGCGCCGCTCTGGCCGGACCGCGACCACGAGATCAGCGTTGCGGTCGAACCCGTCGACACGATTGTCGCTTGCCGCGCGGGATACGGGCTGCGAACGGGTAGTCCTTCGCTTTTCCTGGTGCCTCGAATGCTGGCTGTCTTCAACAGCGTGTTCAACCGTGCCCAGAACGCCTCGATGAAGCGGTTGTTCGACTTGAAGGCGGCCGGAAAGCTTCGGGGCTTCGCGCTGCCCTATCTGGACCAAACGGATGAAAGGCTGGCCTTTCCTCCGTCGGACCTCGTGAGACGGGAGGAGGTTGCGGACTACCCAACTAATTTTTCTGCTATGCCGCCTGCTTGGATTGAGAAGCTGTCTAAACGCGGGGAACAACTGACGCTAGCGGTGATCCGCGAGCACGCCCCCTACCTTCTTCCAGATGATTGGCAAGCGTGAGTTTCCGGTGCGGAGGCCCGGTCGGCTCGGGCGACCATCGCACCGGATGCGGCGCAGGTGGCGGCGACTAGCCCTGCCCAGCAGGTTCTCAAGCGGAAGCTTGCAGGCGACAACGACACTCCGGGTGACGTATCTGAAGCCCGACTGGTCGTGATCGCGGTTCAAGGATTGGACCGACCTCTTGCGGTTTCCCCGGCCAAGCTACGGCCACTCCTGCTCTGGTGCTGCGAACTTATAGAGGCAGGGGCTGACAGTTTTGCAAAGACGGCACTTCGCAAAGCAGTCGTGCGACCGGACGAGCTGACTGCCTGATTTGCAGGAGAACTGACTTCTGAAGTGGAATTCAGCTCGATCAGGAGCCTTGGCCATTGAAGGCGGCAAAGGCACCTTCAGGACGTGGTTACTATACGGGAAAGCAACAGACCGTCCGCGCGCCGGACGTCGGTCGATATCCTGCCGTCAGCGGCGGGGCTGCTCACCCTGCGGACGCGCTGGCTGCTGTTGGGGGCGCTGGGCGACACGGCTCCACCGCACGCACTGGGCGACGAATTGCTGCAGTTGCTGGGCCTGCGACATGTCCCAGGTGAAGGTCATCTGGGCACCCCGGTCGTTCCTGAAGACGAAGCGCTGCCGGGCGGAGGAGATATCCCGCATCAACGAAATGGCCTGGCGATCGAACAGCAAGTTTCCAGGCCCTCTGTCGGGCTTCTCCCAGTTCTCCTCTCTCGGTGGCTGCTCATCAATCCGGTAGGTCGCCCGCCTAGTGCGACTCCTGTTGCTTGCCGCGAAGTCCATGCGCCCTACTTGGACGGAAAGCACCAAGGCACCGTTGTCCGCGCACAGCATTCCGAGGAAGGATTTCTCGAACCGTTCGGGACCATCTACCTCTAGCGAGGCAAACCGCCTGTCGGCGTCCTCCAAAGCGGTCCGATCGGCGGAGAACGCCCACTGCGGTGCAGGAGGGGCGACCGGCGTCTGAGCGGCAGGATCGCCAGATGCGCTATGTGGCGTGGGTGATGACTGTCGCTGAACTTGGGCCGCCTCCACCCAGGAGCGGCACTGCGTAGCGAACTCAGCGAACTCGGGCTGGGCGGGCAGCCCGAAGACCAACTGCCTGTTCGTGCCTTCGGAACGAAAGACCAAGCGTTCTTGCGCGGCGACAATCTGCCCCAAGAATGCCAAGGCAGAGTCGCCGCTGATCATTCGGCCGCCCTCAGACCCATGCCAAATGTCGGACTGCGGCTGGTGGCTGTCGAAACGGTAGGTGACCCGGTCCTCGCCGAACACCGGGTCGAAAAGAGCAAGTGCGATTAGCGCCCTAACAACGCCGTCAGCGCGACACGCGAATATCAGAATTCCGCGCTCTCCGACCGAACCTTGCCCTCGTTCCAGAGACGCGATTCTGATGGCCGTATCGTTCATTGGGTCCTGGGAGTTCTCGAACGTCCACCTTTCCGCGGAGGCCGATCCTGAGGTAAGAGCCGCCATCAGGACAGCCAGCACGACCGTTCGCACCAAAACTCCGATCTGCATGAGACCCCCGCCCACCGCCGTCAGCACGGCCAGCCCAGGCTTTCGCCTGCCAGGTCGCCATGAAACGGTCGCTCGAGCGACCGATCTGAGACAACGAAGTCGCTGCCTTGAAACAAGCAGCGCGGCGAGAGGGTTGGGAAGCCTCTCGGCTGATGACACGCAATGCTGAAGAAACCTCGGCTGATGACACGCATTGCTGAAACCTGATGACAGGCAATGCTGAAACGGTGCGCCAGATATCAGCAGGTTACGGGGTGCCGGATGTCAGGCAATGGTGATGCCTACATAGGCCGGGCGGGGGCCGTGCCCCCTGCACCCACCGGTCTTCCGGCCAGGCCAGTCAATCGATGCGGGTCCAGGGGCTTCAGGCGCCTCGGCGTTTGAGGGGGACAAAACACCCCTCAAGGACCGCGCGCCCGGGTATCCTCCAGCAGTCGCGCCGCCGCCAGCCGTCCTGACATCGCGGCCATCGGGATGCCGGCGCCGGGGTGTACCGAGCCGCCGGCGAGGTACAGTCCCGGCAGGCGGGAGGCCGCGCCGGGGCGGGCGAAGCTGGCCATCGGCCCGTGGTTGGCGCGGCCATAGAGGGCGCCGCCGGTGGCGGGGAACAGCGCCTCGAAGCCGGCGGGGGTGGTGGTGGTGCCGCGGCCTTCGATGACCAGGCCGCAGTCCTGCATCAGGCCGAAGGCCCGGGCTTCGTGGTCGGCGGCGGTGGGTCCGCCGGTGTCGCCGTCGGGCGGGGCGTTGATCAGCACCAGCAGTCGCTCGGCTTCGGGCGGGGTGTCGTCTTCGCCGCGGTCTTGCGCGCAGACATAGACGGTGGGCCGGGCGGTGATGCTGCGGCGGCGGAAGATCGCGTCGAACTCGTCATCGTAGGGGTCGCCGAAGAACACCGTGTGATGCGCGAGTGGGAAGCCCTGCGTAAGGCCGCGGATGCACCAGGTGATCGCCGAAAGGGAGCGGTCGCGGCGGGCGGTCGGGGGTGCGGCGGTCTCGGCGCCCAACAGCGGCAGGGCGTTGGTGTCGCCGTTGAAGACCACCGCATCGGCGGCCAGGTGTTCGCCGCTGTCCAGCACCACGCCGCTTGCGCGGCCGCCCGCGACCAGGATGCGCGCGACACCCTCGCCGAAGCGGAACTGCGCCCCCTGGCTTTCGCCCAGGCCCTGCATGGCCAGGGCCACGGCCCGCATGCCGCCCCCGACCCGCCAGACGCCCGATTGTTCGACATGGGCGATCAGCATCAGCGTGGCCGGGGCGAGCCAGGGCGAGGAGCCGACATAGGTCGCGTAGCGGCCGAACAACTGGCGCAGGCGCGGGTCTTCGAAGTGATCGCCGAGCGCTGACCACAACGTCCGCCAGGGTGCCGTGCGGAACAGCCCGGCCAGGCTGGCATGCCGCACGAGGTCAAGCGGCGAGGGTCGCTGCGCGGCCATGAAGGGGCCGGCCAGTGTCGCATGGATATCGGCCGCGCGACGGCAGAAGGCGAGGTAGCCCTTCGCATCCCCCGCCCCGGAAAAATCCCCGATTGCCGCGGCCGAGCGCGCGACGTCGGCAAACAGGTCAAGCCGCCCGCCGGCCACCCAGGCGTGGCGCGCGAGCGTGTCGGCGGCGGTCAGGTGCAGGTGGTCCGCCAGGCTCCGGCCCGCATCCGCGAACAGGGATTCGAAGATCCAGCGCATGGTGAAGACGGTCGGGCCGGCGTCGATGCCATCGACCTGACGCATCTTGCCGCCAGGCCCGGCGGCACGGTCGCAGACGGTCACCTGAACACCCTGGCGCGCGAGGTCGGCAGCGGCCGCAAGCCCGCCCATGCCGGCGCCGATGACGATGACCTGGGTCAGGCGGCCATGCCCGCGGCGGGCCGACGCTGCTGCCGGGCGACGCGGCGCTGGTGGTAGATGATCAGCGACACGCCGGTCACCAGCGGGATGGCCCAAAGCCCCGGGTGCAGCGCCAGTTCCGGCAGCACCCGCACCGAACCGAAGGCGAGGAAGGCGGTGTAGACCGAGATCCCGGCCCCGATCAGCCCCTTGATATGCTCGTTCAGCCAGTCGTTCCGCCCCGGCGTGCGCTTGTAGAGATAGACGAGGTTCGTCACCCCCGTCGCGATCCCGATCAGCGAAATCCCCATCATCAGCGGCTGGTCGATCAGCCAGCCTTGCAGCGCGCAATTCAGCGCGCCGGCGATGACGGCGCCTTGCAGGAACAGGTTGAAGCGCGTGCGGTTGGCATCCCGGTCGCGACGGTTGGTGACGCAAAGCCAGCCGTACCAGGCGAGGTTCACGGTCAGGATGCCCATGGACAGCATCATCCAACCAAAAATGCCACGGATGAAGGGCGCTTCGAACATGCCGACCAGGTGCGGATGCGTGCCCATGGGGTCGATCAGGGTCAGCAGGCTCATGGCGATGGCAAGGCTGCCGGTAATCAGCATGGCCCAGGTAAAGACCCGGCCCCATTTGACGTGGTTGGCGCCACCCTTTCGGGCGGCGATGGGCACCCAGAAGGCGATGGCGCCGGTGCTGCCGCTGGCGATGTGCAGCGCGACCAGCGTGTGGAAAAGCAGCAGTTCCATCCAACCCCCCTCTTGGCGCGATGCTGCCATCGGCGGGGCCGTGGCGGAAGGGGCTGGCTTGCGTTGCTGGCCCTGACCCGTGCGGCTAGGCTGGCCTTGGACTCAGAGGACGCGCCCAGATCAACGCCTACAGCCCCCCCCGGCCCCGTGCCCATTCGGCCCTGGTCGCCCTGGTCCGCGCCGCCTGGCGGGGCGATGGCGACCTGCTAAGCCTGCTGCCGGCCGAGGCCTATCGCATCAAGGCCGGCTACATCGGCTATTCCCGCCGGTCGATGCTGATCGTGAACCAGCCGGACCTCGTGCGCGCGATCATGGCCGATCCGTCCGATATTTTCCCGAAGTCGGACCTGATGGTCTATGCGCTGGAGCCCCTGGTCGGCGACAGCATGTTCGTCTCCAGCGGCGACACCTGGCGGCGGCAGCGGCGGATGATCGCGCCCGCGTTTTCGCAACTGCGGGTGGATCGCGCCTATGTGCCGATGGTGGCCGCGGTCGATGACTACGCGGCGCATCTGGACGGGATGGCGGCGCGCGGCGAAGCCTTCTCGCTGGATCTGGCGATGAGCCACCTGACCGCCGACATCATCTGCCGCACGGTGTTTTCCACCTCGCTGCAATCGCAGACGGCGCGCGACGTGTTCGAGAGTTTTACCGTCTTCGAGCGCAGCGTCGCGCAGGTCGAAATCCGCCGCCTCATCATGGACCCGGCCTGGACCCGCGTGCCGCAGCCCGACGGCGTGCTAGCCGCCTGCGCCCGCATCCGCGCGGCCTTGGGCGAATTGCTCGACAGCCACATCGGCAAGGCCAGCATCGACGACATCGCGGATGCCATCGTCGCCGCGACCGATGGCCCGACCGGCTATCGCTTTTCGCGCGAGGAATTGCTGGACCAGCTTGGCGTGATGTTCCTGGCCGGGCACGAGACCACCGCCAGCGTGCTGACCTGGGCCTTCTTCATCCTGGCGACCCAGGGCGGGACCGTGGCGCGCATCCGCGCCGAGGTCGCCGAGGTCTGCGGCGACGGCCCGGTCGAGTATGAGCACATCAAGCGCCTCGTCTTCACCCGCAACGTGTTCCGCGAAACGCTGCGGCTTTATCCGCCGATCACCTTCCTGCCACGCGTGGCGCTGCAGAAAACCCAGATCGGCAACCATACCGTGAAGCGCGGCGCGCTGATCATGATCGCGCCCTGGACGTTGCATCGCCATCAGGAATACTGGCGCGACCCGGATGTCTTCGACCCCGACCGGTTCTCGCCCGAGCGCGAGCACGAACTCACCCCCGGCGCCTATATCCCCTTCGGCCAGGGGCCGCGGGTCTGCGTCGGCGCCGCCTTCGCCACCACCGAGGCGGTGCTGATCCTGGCGCGCCTGGTGCGCCGCTTCGATGTGCATGTGCAGGACGCGCAGTCGGTGCGCCCCGTCGCGCGGCTGACGACGCGCCCGGCGCAACAGATCCTCTGCACGGTGACCCGCGCGCCGTGAAGACGGTTCTGCTGACGCTGGGGCGGCTGCCCAAGTGCCTGGATCTCGCGCGCGGTTTTGCCGCCATCGGCTGGCGGGTGATCGTGGCCGAGCCCTTCGCCTGGCACCTGACCGGCTCCTCCAACGCCGTGACGCGCAGCCATGTCGTGACCGCGCCCGCGGTGGATCGCGCGGCCTACCTCGCCGAATTGCGCGTCATCATCGCGGCCGAACAGGTCAGCCTGGTGGTCCCGGTGTCGGAGGAGACGATGCATGTCGCCTTTCTCGATGTCGGCGTGCCGGTCTTCACCATGCCGCCTGAAAAACTGCTGGCGCTGCACAGCAAGCAAGGCTTCGTTGCCGCCGCCGAAGCCTATGGGTTGCGCGTGCCCACCACAGAGCCGCTCGCCGCCGGGGTCGCCGCGTACGACACCATCGTCAAGCCGGTCTTCTCCTGCTCCGGTCGCGGCATGCGCCTGGTCCGCCGCGGCTCGTCCCTGCCCGACCCCGACCAGGCGCATCCGGCCGTGATGCAGCGCTTCGTACGCGGGCAGGAAATCAGCACCTGTTCGATCGCGCATGAAGGCCGCGCATTGGCGACCGTGGTCTATCGCGGCGGCATCATGGCGGGGTCGGTCGCGGTGTCCTTCGAACGCATCGAGCCCTCGCCGGCGCTGGCCGCGTGGATCGACCGCTTCATCGCCGGCTGCGGGCACAGCGGCTTCATCTCCTTCGACCTGATCATCGACGCAGACGGGCTGCCCTGGGGCATCGAATGCAATCCGCGCGCGACCAGCGGGCTGCATTTCATGGAGGCGGCCTCGGTCGCAGCCGCAATCCTCGACCCCACCGCCCCCGTGCGCCTGCGCCCCGAACGCCGGATGCAGCAATTCTACTCCTGCCTGACGGCCTTCTTCGGCTTCCGCAACATCCCCGCCATCCTGCGCACGCTGGTGGGCACCCGCGACGTGACCTGGAGCGCGCGCGACCCAAAACCATTCCTGCTGATGACCTTCACCACCTGGAAAATCATCTGGATGGCGCTGCGACAAGGCGTGCCCATGGGCAAGGTCGCGACACGGGATGTCGGCTGGTACGACTGACTCAGACCGCCGGCCGCAGCACGGGATCGGCCCCGCGCTGCCGCATCAGCAGGGCGCCGATCAACGCCACCTGCGCGGCGCCAAAGGCGATCCCGACCCACCAGGCTGCGGCGTAAAAGCCCACCCGGTCATAGATCGCGCCAGCCAACCAGGCGCCAAAAGCCATGCCGGCAAGGCTGCACATCAGCAGCGCCGGCACGCGCCAGGTGACCTCAAGGGCCGGGAACAACTCGCGCACGGCGAGCACATAGGCCGGCACGATCCCGCCGAACCCCAGGCCATAGGCCGCAGCAGCGAAGAACAGCCCCGCCTCATCCTGCGTCACCAAAAATCCCAGCATGCCGAAGACCTGCGTCACGCCGCCGATGAACACCGTCCACAAGCCGCCGATGCGGTCGGACAGCCAGCCCCAGAACTGCCGCGACAGGAAGGCCGCAAGCAGCAACACCGACAGCATGGCGGCCCCCACCGAGGTCCGCATGCCAAGGTCGCCGCAGAAGGCAACGAGATGGGCCGCCGGCATCGCCATCGGCACGCAACAAAGGAAGCTGCCAAGCGCCATCAACCCCAGTGCCCGGTTGGGGGGCATGCCCAGCACCAAGCCGCCGTGCAGGGAGCGGATCGCGCCGGGACCGCTGAGCGGCACCGGCGGTGGCCGCAGCACCAGCGCCGCCAGCGTGACGATGACAGCCGACGCGGCGAGGCCGTAGACGAGCATGGTCGCCTGCCAGCCGAAGGCCGCGATGCTGCGCTCAAACAGGGAAGGCCAGACGAAGCCCGCGACGTATTGTCCCGAGGAGACGAGCGCCAGCGCCGTCCCGCGCCGCCGGTCGAACCACAGCGAGACATAGGCCAGCATCGGTGGAAACAACGCGCCATTGCCGAACAGCCCGACACCGATGCCGATCCCGATCAGCAGCGACCAGGTCTCGCCAAAGGAGGCGATGGCCAGCCCGGCCAGGATCGCGACACCGCCCAGCATCGCGACCGCACGCTGGCCGAACCGCCCGGCCATGATGCCGCAAATCACGCCACCAATGCCGGTGCCGAGATAGGCGAGGGAGGTTGCAAGCGACGGCAGCGACCGTCCGGCACCCAGCGTGTCGGCGATGGGCACGAGGCCGACCACCACCGTCAGCGGCGCGCCCGCGGCCAGCGAAAGCATGGTGACGGCAGCCGCGGCGATCATCCAGGACTGGCGCGATTCGATGCTGCAGGCCTGGCCGGAGCCGTTGCCGACGGTCTTTCCCATGGCGCAAGTCTCACTGCACGGAGCGTTTGCGACAAGCCCCGCCGAGCGCGCATGGGCAAGCGCCGCAAGCCGCTACCCCGCCACCGCCCGCGCCATGGCGATGTACAGCGGGATGCCGAGGGCGATGTTGAAGGGGAAGGTCACCGCGACGGACAGCGTCAGGTACACCCCGGCATCGGCCTGCGGCAGGGCCAGGCGCATGGCCGCAGGCACGGCGATGTAGGAGGCCGAGGCGGCGAGCGTGCCCATCAGGGCGATGCCGCCGAGTGACAGGCCGATGCCCCAGCCGGCGCCGATGCCGGCGCAGGCGCCGACCAAGGGCATCAGCAGGGCAAAGGCCAGCAGCCGCGGGTCCAGGGCGCGGGCGGCCTCGGGGCTGCGGCGCCGGGCTTCGATGGCGGCGCGCAGTTGGCGTGCGGCGACCAGCCCCATTTCCAGCAGGAACAGGCAGAGCGCGCCGGGGAACAGCGCCTCGGCGAAGGGCTGCAACTGCGCCTTGGCCGTGGCCCCGCCGGCCCAGCCGATCGCCATGCTGCCGAGCAGCAGCACGACCGGCCCGCCGGCCAGCACCTCGCGCACCAGGCGCGGCGTGCTGCGGGGGGCCTTGGCGCCTCCACCGATGCCGGCCAGCAGCAGGGCTGTGACGATGGCGGGCGCTTCCATGGCCGCCAGCACGGCGGGCATGAAGGCCTCGGGGTGCAGCCCCGCGGCGTTCACCGCCTGGGTTGCGGCGGCGAAGGTGACGACACTGACCGACCCATAGTGTCCCGCAACGGCGGCCGCGGTCGCGCGGTCCAGCCCGGTCGCTGACCGCAGCGCCAGGAAGGCCGGGATGGGCAGCAGGAAAGACAGGGTGATGCCCGCCGCCAGGGCCGGCAGCAGGCCAGCAGAGGCACCGGGAGTGGCCAAGGCAAACCCGCCCTTCAGCCCGATCGCCACCATCAGATACAGCGACAGCGCCTTGGCCAGCGCGTCGGGCAGCGCGAGATCCGACCGCACGGCGGCGGCGAAGGCGCCGAGCGCGAAGAACAGGACGGGGGATGGGATGGCTTCCATGGCGCCCCGCTTCATGGACCGGCGCTGCCGGCAGCGAAAGCCTGCGATCTGCACAGACCCGCCATGGTGCAGCCGGATTTCTCCCGGCCGTGTCGCAGAACGGCAAGCGATTCGCCGCAAGGAAGCCAAGGGTCGCGGGTGCCGTTCCGGCCAGACCCCGGGGTTCTGCGAAAAAACTCCGGCCTGGGGGGAATTATCGCTTGCGGCGCGGGGGTGGGAGGTCTAATGGCCCGTTCAGACGCAGTACGCACGTGCCTCTGGCCCCAGGCCGCCCCGAAGTGCATCGGGCAGCCAAAGGTTTACGCAACGACGTCAAGCGTTCTGGCACCCCCCATCGTGGCAACCCACAAGGTTGCCAAACGGTGGGGTTTCTTCTGGTCGCTGGTTCGTTCGACCGTTTCGTTAACTTGGGGCCGCGCCGCGACTTGGCCGGTCCAGACAATCTGGAGGAACTTGCGATGACCCCCAAGGTCAGCCGCTTCCTGCGCGACGTCGCCCCGGCGACGCCGTGCCTGGTGCTGGATGTGGATCGCGTGGCGGAAAACTATGGGCGGCTGCAGGCCGCCCTGCCCGCCGCGCGCATCTACTACGCCGTGAAGGCCAATCCGGCGGCCCCGATCCTCGACCGCCTGGTGGGCCTCGGCTCCTCCTTCGACGCGGCCTCCTTCGAGGAAGTGGCGATGTGCCTGGATGCCGGCGCCGATCCCGACCGGATCTCCTACGGCAATACCATCAAGAAGGAGACGGCCATCGCCGCCGCCTATGCGCGCGGCGTGCGGATGTTCGCCTTCGACAGTGAGGCCGAAC
This sequence comes from Acetobacterales bacterium, assembly GCA_038323655.1. Taxonomy (GTDB): domain Bacteria; phylum Pseudomonadota; class Alphaproteobacteria; order Acetobacterales; family Acetobacteraceae; genus Humitalea. The sequence goes on from JBBQHE010000079.1 coordinate 14,528, forward strand.
TGCGCAAGCTGTCCCGCGCCGCCCCGGGCGCGCGCGTCTATTGCCGCATCCTGGTCGGCAACCTCGGCGCCGAATGGCCGCTGTCGAAGAAATTCGGCTGCGAGGTCGAGGAAGCCCGGCGCCTGATGCTGCTGGCCGAAGGCCTCGGCCTCGACGCCTATGGCCTGTCCTTCCACGTCGGCAGCCAGCAGACCAATACCGACGCCTACCGCGCCGCCATCGCCCGCGCCGCCATGCTCTTCACCGACCTGGCCCAGGCCGGGGTAAAGGTGCGCATGGTCAACCTGGGCGGCGGCTACCCGGTGCGCTACCGGGCCGAAGTGCCGGAAATCGACGCGATCGGCGACGCCATCATGGCCGCCATGGCCGAACACTTCGGCAACGCCCTGCCGGAAGTGGTGATCGAACCCGGCCGCTACCTGGTCGGCGACGCCGGCGTGGTCTCGGCCGAAGTGGTCCTCGTTTCCCGCAAGGCACAGGACGACCCCGTACGCTGGGTCTACCTCGACATCGGCCGCTTCGGGGGCCTCGCGGAAACCGAAGGCGAGGCGATCAAATACGCCTTCCGTACCCCGCATGACGGGACCACCACCGGCCCCGTGACCATCGCCGGCCCGACCTGCGACAGCACCGACACGCTCTACGAAACCAGCAACTACCGCCTGCCCATGGCACTCGACGAAGGCGACCGCGTCGAAATCCTCTCGACCGGCGCCTACGTCACCACCTACGCCAGCCAACGCTTCAACGGCTTCGCACCCCTGGCTGAACACTACGTCTGACGGGGGCGGTCCCTGGGGAGGGCTTTGCCCTCCCCAGACCCCACCCAGCAGGGGACCGTGTCCCCTGCACCCGCCGTTGTTTATTGCCCAAGGCGAGGGAGGGGCAGCGACCGCCCTTGATCAAAGGCGTGCCCTTCGATGCCCCTCCCTCGCCTTGGGCAATTCCACGATGTGGGTCCAGGGGCCTCAGGCTCCTGGTGGGGGGCGTTTGAGGGGGGCAAAGCCCCTCTCAAGGACCGCGCCCCCCACAGGCATCGTGTGTTTCGTTCGCTGCCTGTTAGGATGGTGTCATGGACGAAATCGACCGGAACATCCTGATTGCCTTGCAGGAGAATGGGGCCGCGGGGCTGGCCGAATTGGCCAAGGTCGCGGGCTTGTCGGTTTCGGCCACGGCCGAGCGGGTCAAGCGGCTGGAGGAGCGCGGCACGATCCGCGGCTGGCGTGCTGACCTTGACCCCACAGCCGCCGGCTGCCCGTTGCTGGCCTTCATCTTCGTGGCCTTGCGCCCGGGGCGGGAGGATGCGGCCTTCCGCAAGGCCATGCGGCGGCAGGAGTCGGTGCTGGAGTGTCACAGCGTCACGGGCGCCTGGACTTATCTGTTGAAGGTTCGGCTGGCCGACCTGGCGGCGCTGGAGGGTTTCATCGCCGAGGAGGTGCGCGGCGAGCCTGGCGTGGAGCGGGTGGAGACGATGATCGCCATCGCCTCGGCCAAGGAGACCGCGATCCTGCCGGTGGCGCCGGCGGATGAGGAGGACTGAGGGCGCCTTAGGCGTCTTCGGCCAGTTCCACATACCCGCCGCCGTCGCCCGGGATGCGTCGCAGCCCGGCGGCGTCGAGCAGCGCTTCCAGCGAGCCGGTGCCGAAATAGGCGCTGTCGCGCAGCGAAATGCCCAAGGATTCGGTGGACATCTTGCCCAGTTGCGGCAGGTGGATGCGCCCGGCTGTCGCCACCATGTCGCGCAGCCGGGCGATGGGCAGGCGGTCGTCCTCGGGGCGCTGATCGTTCGGCGGGGGGTCGAACAACGCGTGCTGGCTCGGCCGCCAGCCGAAGGCGCCCTCGGCAAAGGCATCAAGCCCCATCACCGTATCCGCGGTCGCCCGCATGGAGGGGGCGAGATCCGGATGGGCCAGCAGCAGGCTGCGCCGGTCGAGCGACCTCAGCCGGTGCAGCAAGGGCAGGAAGTCGCTGTCGGAGGTCGCCAGCATGACCTCGCCGGGCGGCACCGGCCCGGCGACCGCATCCAGCACGTCGATCACCATGCGCATGTCGGCGGCGTTCTTGGCGCGGTTCACCCGCGGACAATCCACCACCTCAAACCCCGCATCGATGAAGGCGCTGCGGAAGCGGCTGAAGTAGATGCGTGGGTGGCCGATGTCGGCAAAGGGGCCATCGGGGCGGGTTTCCACCCAGCCGCCGGGGTTGAGGTAGCAGCGCAGGCTCAGCATGCGCCGCTGACCGCAGAGCCAGTCGCGCCACCGCATCGGGGTCGTGGCGAAGGCCAAGGACAGGGCTTCGTCCTGGCGGTGCAGGATGGAAAAGACATTGTCGAAGTCGAGGTAGAGGGCCGCGCGAACGGTGTCTGTGTCAGGCATGGGTCAATTTGGCCCGAGGGCAGGCATGGCGGCAAGCATCTGCCCCGCGCCGGCTTCGGGTTGACCCGCGCGGCATGGCTGCCCAAAGACATGCTGCTCCATCTGCTTGAGGTTTCGAAGACGCCATGCCCGCGATCACCCTGCCCGACGGTGCCGTCCGCCAGTTCGACGGGCCCGTGACCGGCACCGCGATCGCAGCCTCCATCGGGCCTGGCCTGGCCAAGGCCGCATTGGCGGTGGTGGTCGATGGCACGATCCGCGACCTGTCCGCCAGCATCGAGGCCGATGCGGCGATCCGCTTCATCACCCGCCGCGACCCCGAGGCGCTGGAGATGATCCGCCACGACACGGCGCATGTACTGGCCGAAGCGGTGCAGGCGCTCTGGCCCGGCACGCAGGTCACCATCGGCCCGTCGATCGAGAACGGTTTTTACTATGACTTCGCGCGCAACGAGCCGTTCACCCCCGCGGACTTCCCCGCGATCGAAGCCAAGATGCGCGAGATCATCGCGCGCAACGACGCCTTCGTGCGGGAGGAATG
>JBBQHE010000080.1:0-17160 GCA_038323655.1 Acetobacterales bacterium
TCCGCCCGCTGAGGCCAGCCACTATGGTTCCGCGGGGGCGCCTTCGCGGAACCAGGCGCGGATCCGCTCCGCCTGCGCATCGCTCCAGCCCAAGTCGCGCGCCGGGTCGAAGAAGCGGCGGTCGGGCGTGTACAGCAGATAGGCCATGGCTTCATTGGCCATGAGTTCTTCCAGGCTGGTGTCGTAGCCGTCCTCGGCCAGGAAACGCCGAACGGCGGCGCGTTCCGCCTCCTGGAACCGCCGCTCCCAGACCCGCACGACATGGGCTGCGAAGAAGGGGATGGTGAAGAACTGGCCATGGCCAAGTTCGTGCAGCAGCACGCTGTCGCGGATGGCCGCATCGACATGCGGGCCCTCGGCCACCACCGTCAGGAAGGCGGAGTCGCGCGACGGTTCGACCTGGCGCGACAGGGCCACCTGCTCCGCGACCCAGGCTTCCTGCGGGTTCAGCGCAATGCCGGCGGCAGCGGCCATGCCGCCCATCCGAACCAGGTCCGACGCCCGGTAGTTGTGCCCGAAGTACCAGTTGGCAGCGGTGCGCCGGTCGGCGGCGATGGCGGCCGCCAGTTCTGCATCGGTCAGCACCCGGTCGCGCGGCGTGCTGGCCTTTTCGATCAGCCCCGCCGCCCGGTTCATCGCCTGGCCCTGGAGGTCGAGCGAGGGAAAGTCCAGCACCCAGACCAGCGGATTGGCCGACCAGCGCAGCGCCGTCGGCACCACCGCCCGGTTCGCCAGAAGCCCGGCGCGGTCGAGCAGCGGGGGTGCGGCAATGACGGGCAGGGGCGCGGGCGTGACGGCGGGCGGTGGCGCGTCAGCGACCAGCGGGCCGGTCGGGGCAGCCGCGCGCCGTGTCCACCACCAGGCGCCCGCGCCAGCGCCCGCCGCGCCGACGCAGAGCGCGCATATCAGGGCGCGCCGGCCATGCTTGTGGCCGGCAGGCGCGGGATGGGCAGCCGGTGCTGGCGCCGTTGCCGGTGCCGGTGCCGGTGCCGGCTGGGCCAGGCGCGCCGCGAGCGCTGGCGGCAACCGGACGGTTGCGTCATCGTCAAAGGCCACGCCTGCTTCCCCCGTCGCTGCCTGGGGTGATCGTTGCGGCCAGGCTTCAGCTGCCCAGGTTCAGCACCTGCACGCGCCGATTGCGCGGCTCGGCCATCTGGTCGGGGGTCGCGACCAGCAGCTGGGTCTCGCCCAGGCCCACCGCCTCAAGCCGCGCCGGGGCGATCCCGAACTGGCGCACCAGGTAATCGCGCACGGCCTCGGCGCGGCGCTGCGACAGGGCGCGGTTGCCGGTCTCGTCGCCGACGGTGTCGGTATGCCCTTCGATCCGGAAGCGGAAATCGGCCAGCTGCGGGTCGTTCAGCGCCCGGCCGAGCGGGGCGATGGCGGCCATGGCCGCCGGCGTCAGCGATGACGAGCCCGAGGGGAAGTTCACCGTCAAAGAGGCCGCGGCGACGCCGGCGGGCGCTGTCGTCTCACGCACCGGCGCCGGTGCGACGCGGGGCTGGCTGGTGGCGACCGGTGGGGCAGCGGCGGCGGCCGGAACGGCCGGGGCAGCAGGGGTTGCCGTCCCGACATCGCTGCCAGGCATGCGGATGCCGCGGGTGCCGCTGCCCGTGGTGGGCCGCAGGCGCTGGATCAGGTCCATCGCCGCCGGATCGGTCTGGGCCAGGGCGGGTGCATGCAGGGTTGGCAGCGACGCCAGGCCGAGCAGGGCGGCGGAAGCGAGAAGCAGAACGCGGGACATGTTGGTCCTCCCATCAGGATAGAATGTGTTTAGCACGGTTTATCGTTGCTACAGGATGCCAAGGCGACGCCACACGCGGAATCGATCAGCCAGCATCGACGCGACCGTCGCCGCGGCCCGGGCCTGGCCGTGGGGCGGCAAATCGGGGCGAAGGCGCGCAGCCAGCGCCGCAGGGTCGTGCGGACCCATCTCGGCGACCGCCCCCACCAGCGCCAGGTCGAGCGGCGAACACGCAAGGCCGCCGCCGCAAAGCGGGGCCGCCAGCGCCAACTGCCCACGCGCCGGCCCGGCCTGGCCATGGCGGGCGGCGGCGGCACGATTGAACCGCCGGGCTGCCTCAGGATCGCTGCCGCCCCAGGGTGCGACAGGCAGCACCAGCCCCGCCCCGTCCAGCAGCACCAGCAGATCGGCCGGATCGGTCGCCGCCGCTTGCGCCAGCACTGCCAGCGGCTGCGGCCCTTCGCTCAGCGCCGCCGCCAGCGCCGCCCAGGCGCCCTCGGCCAGGCTGACATCGCCCTGCGGGGTCGTCATGCGCGGTGCACGGTGCGGCAAGGGCCCGCAGGCGGCCAGCACGATGCGACCCAGGGCCAGGGCCGGGGCGATGGGCAAGCGGCCGCGCTGAAAGACATCGGCGCGAAAGTTTCGCACCAGGCAAAGGTCCTTCATCACCTCGCCGCCCAGCGCCGCCTGGGCTGCGGTGAAAACCATGGCGGGCCGGTTCTCGAACAGGTTGGCGCTGCCGACGAAGCCCAGCCGCGCGGGCGCAAGATCGGCGCAGAGATCGGCATGGAAGACCGGGCGCCAGTGGTCGGTCAGAAATTCATGCGCGAGGAAGGCCGGGTCGACGCCGCTGCCGGGGTCGAGCAGCCGCGCCAGCATCGGCGATGCCGCCAGCCACCGGGGCGCGGTCGCCGCACAGCCCCGCAGCCGTGCTACGGCCGTGGCCATCCGTTCGGCCGAACTGCCGCCTGCCTCGGCCGCGAAACCGGCCAGCAGGCGTTGCAAGGCATAATCCTCGGCCGAAGCCGGCAGCGCATTGTACCCGATGTAGGCGATGCCCCCCGGCTTCAGCCGCCGTGCCATCACACGCACGATGCCCGCCCGCACCGCATCCGACACCCAGGTCCAGACCCCGTGCAGCATCACCACGTCCAGCGGCGGCAGGGCGTCGATGGCGGCATCGGCCAGGCTGCCGAGGTCGGCCTCGATGAAGGTCGCGTTCGGCAGCCGTGCTGCGGCCGCCAGCTCCCTTGCCTCGGCGATATGGGCGGGGTTGTGGTCCAGCCCGATGACCTGCCAGCCCGGGCTGGCCGCGGCCAGGACGCCGGCCGTAAAGCCGCGGCCGCAGCCGATATCGGCCACGACCATGGAGCGCCGCGGCGGCCAATCGACGCCGGCCAGGGCACAGACCAGCCCGATGTGGGCGGGGGTCTGCGCTGCCTGCCAGGCGATCGCATAGGTCGTATCGGTGGTGTAGCCGCCGCCCCAGCCGGACACCGGGCCTGTGCCCGCCTAGAGGATGCCGAAGCGACGCCAGACCGGGTAGCGTTCGCTCAGCACCTCCGCCACCGAGGCGCTCGCGCGCGTCAGCGCCTCGCCCTCGATCCCGGGCAGCAGGCGGCGTGTCAGGGTTTCCGCGTCCGGCAGGGTGCCGGACAGCACCTCCGGATCCGCCGCCACGGCCAGTTCCAGCGCGGTGCAGGGCAGGCCGCCGGCGAGCGCCGAACAGGCCAGGGCGAAGGACCCGCGGCCCATGCCGCCCTGGGCGTAGGTCGCCGCCGCGACGGCGTTGAAGCGTGTGGTTTGGGGCGTCGTGCCGGCTTCGCGGAAGGTCGGCATCACCGTGCCGGTGCCGTCGAGCATGGCCAGAAGCTCCGCCGGATTGGGCTTGCGCCCGGTCGGCAGGCGGCGCAGCGCACCCAGGGTCTGCGGGCCTTCGCGCAGGGCCGCGGCGATCGGCGTCCACATCTCGGGCGCGAGTTCGGCCTGGCCGACCTGGACGATGATCTTCAATTCCTCGGGCGTCTTGTGGCGGATCAGCGACACCGGGATCTTGTCCAGCGCGTCCACATGATCGGTCCGCCGCAGCCCGCGGATGAAGATGTCGCGGCGGAAGGGGCGCTGCAGGCAGAGGTCCTTCATGAATTCGCGCGGCGGGCCGGCCGGCAGGGCGTCGTAGATCTCCCGCTGGCCGGCTTCGAAGACGAGGTCGGGGATGTTGTCCGGCAAGGCGGCCGCGGCGGCGAATTCCAGCTTGGCCGGCGCCAGGGCGGCGCAGAGGTCCTCGTGGAACACCGGGCGCCAGTGGGCCGTCAGGAATTCATGCGCGAGGTAGGCGCCATCGATCGGGGTCTCGTCCTCCACGATCCGGCGCAGCATCGGCGTGGACGACAGGTGCTTCGGCTTGGTCGCGTTCAGCTGGCGCAGCGTGCCGAGCGTGGCCGAGGCGCGCTCGGTCGAATTGCCGGTCGCCTGCAGGGGTGCGAGGTGCCGGAACAGGCGTTGCAGCGCCATGTCCTGGCCGAAGCCTGGCAGGCAGTTGTAGCCAAAATAAGCGATGCCGCCGGGCTTGAGCCGCCGGGCCAGCAGTCGCACGATCCCTGCCCGGACGTCATCGCCGACCCAGGTCCACACGCCATGCAGCATGGCGACATCCAGTTCGGGCAGTTGGTCCAGTTCGGCATCGGTCATCGAGGCCAGATCGGCTTCGACGAAGACCGCATTCGGCAGGGCGGCGCGTTCGGCGAATTGTGCGGCCTCGGCGATGTGGGCGGGGTTGTAGTCCAGCCCCACGACCGTCCAGGCCGGGTTGGCCGCGGCGACCGTATTGACCGTGTAGCCACGGCCGCAGCCGATGTCGGCCACGACCATGTTGGGGCGCGGCTGCCATTCCACGCCCACCATCGCACAAGCCAGCGCCAGATGCGCCGGCACCTGGTGCGGCTGGTACGAGACTGTGTAGGGGCTGTCGGAAACGTAGCCGCGGCTCCACTCGGTCATAGCGCAATCATGTCCTTGATGAGGTGTCGGATCACATCGGTGGCGGGCGGAGGAAGGCATCCGCCGCGGGCTTCACGCGCGGCCTCGGTTGCCCCATCCAGGAGGTGAGGCCAAGCCGCCCCCCTGCGCCGCCCATGCCAAGGGCCGTTGCCGGCACGCTGCCGGGCTTGAGAATGGGGTTGAGCACGAACTCCTGCTCCGGCCCCACGAACAGCCGCGTGAGGTCACACAAGCGTGCGAACAGCGGCCGCCCCGGCAGCAACCCGGCGAAGGCATCGGCCTCCATCGGGCCCAGGCGAATGATGAAGCGCGCCTGCGGGTCCCAGACCTGCGCCCCGGCCGCGGCATCGACGCCCAGGCGGCCATGGGCAAGGCCCATGCGGGATTGCTCGGTCGGCGGCAGGCGCAGCCAACCGCCGGCGAATTCCACGATGGTGACCTCGCTGCCGGCTTCCTCGGCCAGCATGGCGCGCAGGCGTTCCACGCTGCGGGTGCGGGCGGCCAGGTGGCCGGCGTGGTAGCGCAGGGTCGCGGCCGGCACGGCGACCCGGTTTTCCAGCCCTGGCGTGTACATGCCGATGGCCGCATCCAGCGCGCGGTCGATCGGCACGGGGTCGCGCGCCGGGCGATACTTGGCCCCGGCCCGCACCCACATGCCGGTGAAGCGGCGCGCCAGCATGTCGAGGAAGGCATGCATGGCGCGGCTGCGCTTGCGCAACTCGGCGCCCGTGGTCGCGGTGTAGTGGCGCGGCAGCGTGCCGCCCGGGCCGATCAGCCCGAAGGTGGGCGCGGTGATCTCCCCCGTCTCGACATTGGCCTCCGCGACCTCGCCCGGCGGCAGCCCGAGCCGCGCGACGGTCCGATAGGGCAGTTCCACCGGGTCGCGGCCGCGGGCGATGAGGAAGGCGGCCTGGTCCAGGTCGAAGCGCGAGGGTTCCGCCGTAAGGCGCCCCATCGGGGTGGGGGCCGGTGGCGGGCGCCAGGCTGGTGCAGCGGGCAGCCCGGGCGGTGCCGCGGCCAGGGGCGGTGGCGCGGGCGCGGGGTCGCGCGGCGGCGTTGGCCAGGGCGCTTCCGGGGCCGGTGCGGCCACCGCTGTCGCGGCCAGGATCGCCGACAGCGCATCGGCATCTGAGGCCGGTGCGGGCGCGCGGCGCACTGGCGGCAAGGTCGCATCCGGATCGTCCGACATCAGCCGCCCTGGCGTTGCAGTGTCACAGCAGCACCCGCGTCCCGCTGCGGGGGGCGAAGCTGGCCGCCGGCGCGCTGCGGCCGCGCAGCACCGCGCGGGTGCGGACGAAGCCGTTGACCGAGACCTGCAGGGCGAGGAAGCGTTCCAGCACCGCCGCCATGAGGTACAGCCCGCCCGCGTTCCAGGCCTGGGCCTCGAACGTCAGCGTCACCTCCAGGCCGCGGACGAAGACGCCCGGCCGCTGGCCGGGAATGCGCGCGACGCCGGGCCCGGCCGTCACCGCGGTCAGCCCGGCGATGGCGCTGCGGGTTTCCGGTGCGTCCCGCAGGTCGTGCAGGCGCATCATCTCCTTCAGCGCCAGGGCCGCCTGCTCACCCCCCATGACGCCCAGGTGGTTCAGCGCCAGGTGCGACACGAGGCGCCAGGCACCGCGTTCCCGCAGGTTCGGCCGCAGGGTGGGCGTAGGCGCGGACATGCAGTCGGCAGCACTGGCCCCGGTGCTGGGGTCCGCGATGCGCAACCGGGGCTGGCCGCCGCCGAAGGGCAGCAGTTCGGGCAGGTCGCGGTTCAGGCACAGCGCCTCGATCGTCAGGACCCCGTCGGCCGGGGCCAGCGGGTCGAAGGCGTTGTCGCGCAGCATGATGCGCGTCTCGGTCCCGGTTAGCGGCGCCGGTGCCGGGTGGCGGGCGGCGATCCATTGCGCCGGGGCGGCCTCCTCCTCGGCCGCGCCATCGCGCGCCAGGCGGTGGAATGGCAGGATCGCGCGGCGGGCGCCATCGGGCCTGCTCTCGCGCACCTGCTCGATGCCATAGACCTCAAGCGCCGCCGGGCGGCGGGCGTCGGGGATCACCAGCCAATCCGACTGGGAGCCATCCATCGCGATGGGCTCGCAGCGCTGGGGGAAGATGTTCACCGCCGGCGTGCAATGCAGCGCCAGGCTGTCGGTCGCGACCACGCGCTCCAGTTCTGGCGCGCCGCGCGCGAGGTAGATGAACACCTCCAGCTTGTCGGAACGGTGCAGCAGGCTGCGCGCATCCAGCCCGTCCAGGTCGAGGTAGAGGAACTTTTCCGGGAAGGCGAAGTATTCGGTCAGCAGCCGGTGCCCGTCAAAAGCCCGGCGCGGCCAGGGCAGCGCCGCCTCGTCGCGCTCGAACCCCGCCGTACGCAGCCGTTCGGGCGGCAGCAGCGTGGGGGCGGGATCGCCCGGACCTTCGGCCAGCGCGATGCCGACGCAGCCGGTCGCGAGCAGTTCGTGCAGGCCGGCGGCCACCTGCGGCGCCCCGCGCAGATGCAGCCGGATCTTGTCGATGCCGGTGTCGGAAAACAGCAGGTCCGGCGTCAGCGTCCGCAGGGTGATCCGCAGGCAGCCCGCCGCCCCAGGCGCACGCGGGTTCGCGGGGGCCGCCAGCGGCAGGCCCATCAGGCGCACGGCCTCGATCTTCACGGGCCAGACGGTGACCGCGTGGCAGGTGACGAAGCGCAGTGGTTCGCCACGCACGGGTTCGGTTTCGAGCGGCGTGCCGCGGGGCACCTGGCCCGGGCCACGCGCCTCGGGCTTGGGCGAAAGCCGCACCGTGGTCATGCTCGGCACCGGTGCCAGCAGATGCGGCGAGATCAGTTCGAGCAGCGCATCGGTGATCTCCGGCAGCTCGTCTTCCAGCCGCTGCTGCACCCGGCCGCCCAGGAAGGCGACGCCTTCCAGCAGCCGGTCCACATGCGGGTCATCGACCGTGCCGTCGGGGGTGACGCGCAGCCGCCCGGCAACCTTGGGGTAGGCTTCGGCGAAGTCACCCGCCAGGCGGCGCAGGGCCGCGAGTTCGCGGTTGTAGAAGGCGAGCAGGCTTTCGCTCATCCGCGTTCCGCCACGCGTACTTCATGGGAGACGGCTTCGACCACCGTCTCGAAGCTGATCGGCTCGGGGATCGGGTCGGTCCGCAGCACCGCATCGACCTTCAGCCGCAGCGTGCGGTCGAGGTCGGTGTTGCCTTCCTTCAGCGTCACCCGCACCGAAAGCAGCCGCGGCTCGAAGCGGCGGATCACGCGCTCCACCTCCAGCGCCAGGCCCTGGCGGCGTTCTTCCAGCGCATAGGCGCCGGAGGTCGCATCCGGGATGCCGTAGCCAAGAGGGGAGTGCACCAACTCGGGCGCGTTCACCGGCAAGGGCCAGCGGCGACGGCGGGCGTTCAGCAGGGCTTCCAGGTCCCGCCGCACCGCGATGCGCAGCGTTTCCAGCGCCAGCGCGGGCGTCAGCGGCGGGTCTTTCGGCGCGCCCGGGTCGGCGTCCAGCAGCCGGTCGAGCAGCGGCAGGCGGACGCGCAGCCCGCCACCGCGCACGCCCCCCGTGCTGCCACCGGCGGCGCGGTCGCCGCCGCGTTCGCTGCCGTAGCGCTCGCTCATCTCAGCCGGTCTTGAAGCGGATCGCCGCGATATCGGCCAGGGCCACGGCTTCCTCGCCGATCAGGAACAGCCGTTGGCCATGGCCGCGCACGGGGCCGGGGCCCTCGCTCCATTCGGTCGCGCGGCCGAGGCGGATCGGGTCGGGCTGCCCGACCGGGCCGGCATAGAGCGTCGGCATATAGACCACGCCCTCGGTGCCGTCCTTGAGTTCGATGGTGGTACGCCGCCAGGCAAGGTCACGCGGCCGGCGCGGCGCTTCGAACTCCAGCAGCACGAGGCGGTCGGTCGGCACCAGGATGTGCTCGCCGGCGGTGGTCAGCACCTCTATCATCGGCGCCATCAGGTCATCGGCGTCGCGGAAGTCGTCAAAGGCGATGATCGTGCCATCGGCCATCTCCGCCTCGCCCGCGACCGTGGTGCGGGCTTCCTCGGCGGCCAGCGCTTCGGCCACGGCCTCCTCCACGGCGCCGGCCCGGGCCAGGACCGAGGCGCGCAGCGCGGCCTTCTGGGAGTCTGTCGCGTCGTCACCGGAGAACTTCGGCGCACGGCCTTCGTTCCAGACCTGCTGGCGCACCACCTCGGCCCGCAGCAGCTTGCGGAATTCCAGGACGGCGGGAGATGGGTCGTCCAGCACCGCCGCATCCAGCATGCGGTCGGCACGCTCCGCATCCCCGGCGAACAGCATCAACTCCGCCAGCAGCCAGCGTGCGCCGGAGTCGCGTGGTGCCGCCTTGACCGCCGCCTGGGCGGCCGCGACCGCCCCCGCCAGATCGCCCGCCTTGAATGCCTCGCCGGCCGTTGCCATCGTCAGTTTTCCCTCAGGTTCTAGGCGGCGCGCGCCGCGGAAAGGTCGGTGACCAGGCGGAAGGAGGCACCGACCTCATCCAACTGGTAATGCGGTTGCAGATAGATGGTGCAGCCGTAGGAACCGGGCTTGCCGGGCTTCTCCCGCACCTCCACCCGCGCATCGCGAAGGGGGTACCGGGCCACCGCGTCACCGCTGCCGGCCAGGCCGCTGATGTGACGGTTCAGCCATTGCTGCAGGCGCAGTTCGACATCGGTCGGCGCCATGAAACTGCCGACCATGTCGCGCCCCATCAGCTTCACGATATGCGCGAAACGGGAGACGCACAGCACGCTGTTGATCTGCGAGGAGATGCGCTGGTTGGCGTCGGCGACCTGGCTGGTCATCTTCGGCGGCTTGTGCAGGCTCGGCACCGCGCCGAAGGAGCCTTCCGGCAGGCCGTCCAGGCCGCAGAGCGCGATCAACTCGCCATCCGCCGCCTGGCGTTCCTGTTCGTCGGTCAGCGTCAGTTCCAGCGGCGGGCGCGGCGGTGGCCCGGGCGGATCGGCGCGAAATCGCTCGTGCACCAGGCTGTCCACGACGCCGCCCGTGGCATCCCAGCCAGGCTCGGCGCCGCGGATTTCGGCCGGCCAGCGGTAGCGGGCGAAGGCGCGGGCGGCGACCGAGGCGAAGGCATAGACCGGCGTGGTCCAGACCCGTTCCTCGACCCCCGGCGCATATTCGCGAAAGCGGAAGCCATCGGCCCGCGTGCCGTCGTCCTCCCAGCGCGGGCGGCCGATCGTGCGGGGCAGCACCAGGGCCACGAAGCGCGTGTCCTCCCGTGCCGACAGGCTGCGCCATCGGGCGCGCTCGGGGCCGCGCATGGCGTCGGCCAGCGAAAAGGCCGTCGAGGCCTCGTTGAAACTGTCCAGCCCGACCAGCGCGGGCGATGCCGCAAGCACGATGGGGCAGAAGGCCGCGGCGGCCACGGTGGCCAGGTGGTCGAGTGTCGCCACGTCATCGACCGGATGCCCCGGCCCGGGGCCGGGCCGAATTTCATAGTCGCCGATCAGCAGCCCATAGGGTTCGCCGCCGGCCGAGCCGAACTCTTCCTCATAGATTTTCCTGAACAGGGCCGACTGGTCGAATTCGACAGCACGCTCCAGGTCCCGCGCCAGTTCGGCCCAGCGCGCCGGCAGCAGGCGCACCTTGACCAGACGGTCCTGTACAAAGCCATCGACCAGCCAGTTCAGGCCGCGCCAGGCGCCTTCCAGCCGGCGCAACCGCGTCTGGTGCAGGATGACGTCGAGTTGACGGGAGATGGCGGCATCCAGCGCTGCGATGTCGCGGTCGATCACTTCTTCCAGCACGGCGCGGCGATCCTGCCCGGCCGCGATGCGCATCAGCAAGGCATCGCCGAACCAGCCCCGTGCCATGGCCGCGCGATCGGCGCCCGCGTGCAAGGCGGCCAGGGCTTCGGGCACCGCCCCGGCCTTGGCGCCGAAAAAATGGCCGGAAAGGACGGCGTCCCGCAGCGACACGCCGTCCCCTCCGATCAGGTCAGGACTTCTGCGGAATGCGCGCGACCATGCGCATGGAGGTGGTCAGTTCCTCCATCTGCAACCAGGGGCGCAAATAGGCGACGGCGTTGTAGGAACCGGGCTTGCCCGGGATTTCCTTCACCTCGACCTTGGCTTCGCGCAGCGGATACTTCGCACGGCTTTCCTGGCCCGCACCCTCCATCGGGTTCACGTAGTTCTGGATCCAGCGGTTCAGCCACTGTTCCACGTCCGGCGCCTCCATGAAGGAGCCGATCTTGTCGCGCGCCATCACCTTCAGGAAGTGGGCGAAGCGGCTGGTCGCCATGATATACGGCAGGCGGGCGGAGATGGCCGCATTGGCGGTGGCTTCCGGCCGGTCGTACTTCTTCGGCTTCTGGGTCGTCTGCGCCCCGAAAAACACCGAATAGTCGGTGTTCTTGTAGTGGCACAGCGGCAGGAAGCCGTTGTTGGACAGCTCCGCCTCACGCCGGTCGGTGATGCCGATCTCGGTCGGGCACTTGGCGTCCATGTCGCCGTCGTCGGATGTGAAGACGTGGTTCGGCAGGTTCGTCACCTTGCCGCCGCCCTCGGCGCCGCGGATCGCCGTGCACCAGCCATACTGGGCGAAGGCATCGGTCAGGCGCACACCGTGCACATAGGCCGCGTTCATCCAGCAGTAGTCGTTGTGCTCCATCGCCTTGGCCGTGCCGTCCGCATTGAACGGCGCTTCCTCATAGGCGAATTCCTCGATCGGCGAGGTCGCGGCGCCATAGGGCAGGCGGGCGATAACCCGCGGCAGCACCAGCGTCACGAACCGGCTGTCCTCGCTTTCGCGGAAGGAACGCCACTTGGCGTATTCCTGCGTCTCGAAGATCTTCGACAGGTCGCGTGGCTTGGACAATTCGCGATAGTCGGAGAAGCCGAACATGCCGGGGCCGGCGGCCGAGACGAAGGGCGCGAAGCCCGCCGCCGCGACGTTCGACATCAGGCGCAGCGTCTCGATGTCGTCGGGGTGGTTGGTCCATTCGTAGTCGCCGATCAGCGCGCCATAGGGCTCGCCACCCGGGGTACCGAACTCGTTCTCATAGACCTTCTTGAACAGGCCCGACTGGTCGAACTCCACCGCACGCGTCAGGTCGCGGTTGAGGTCGCGCTTGGAGGCCTGCAGCATGCGGATCTTGAGGCTGGTCCCCGTCTCGCTGTTCATGACGAGGTGGTTGAGACCGCGCCACGAGCCTTCGAGCTTGGTGAACTTCTCATTGTGCATGATCTGGTTCAGCTGCTCCGACACCTTCGCGTCGATCGCGGCAATCGCGCGATTGAAGGTCTGGGTCAGGTTGCGGCTGTAGGTGACCGTGCCCTTCAGGGCTTCCTCGGTCAGCGCCTTGATCAGGTCCTGCGCGCGATCGCGCTCGGTCTGCTTGGTGGCACCCAGCACCTGGTCGAGGAAGGAGACGCCCGCGTCCTCGGTGGTGGTCGTGGAGGCGCCAGCGCCTTCGGTCTGCGTCCCGCTCATGGGCTCAGCCCTCCTTCTTGTCGAGGCCGAGCTCGGTGGACAGCGCCTTCAGCTTGTCGGCGTCCTGCAGGACCTGGTCCAGCAGACCTTCCAGCTCATCCGAATTGTCGGCCTTGCTGGCCAGGTCGCGCAGCTTGGCGCGGGTGTCGAGCATCGCCTTCAGCGCGGGAACCTGTTCGGCGACCTTGGCGGGGGAGAAGTCGTCCATGCTGCGGAACTTCAGGTTGACGCCCATCTGGCTGCCGTCTGCGGCCAGGGTGTTGTCCACCTTCATGTTCAGGCCCGGGGCCACCCGCGCCATCACATCGTTGAAGTTGTCGCGGTCGATCTGCACGAACTTGCGCTCGGCGAGCGGCTTCAGCGGCTCGGACGGGTCACCCGCGAAATCGCCCATGACGCCGACAATGAAGGGCAGTTCGCGGACGATGGCCGCACCCTCGGTTTCGACGTCGTAGGTGATGTGAACGCGCGGCTTGCGCACGCGATTGAGCTTGTCATGAACGCTGGCCATCGGCTCTCCCCAACCGGCGCACCACGCGCCGAACAAATGTTACGGTGCGGGTCGCGGCTTCGCGGCCCTGTTTTTGCCCTGCTCCGGGGCGCCCAGGCTGGGAGCCTATGTCGCGACAAATCGCCTCGTCAACGACCGGTTTTCGCAAGGCCGCGCAATGGCGCGGCATTGGGCAGCGATCAGTAGCCGCTGTCCGGCTGCGGCGGACGAATGCCCAGCGCGGTCAGCATCCCCGTGCGCGCCGTCTCGTCGGCCAGCACCTCCGCCAGCAGTTCGGGCAGGCTCATGCGTCCCCGGCGCACGGCGTCGTTCAGCGTGTAAGCCAGGAAGGAGTGTGGCTCGGATTTCTCGAAATATGCCGCCACCTGTTCGAGGACCTTCAGCGCCTGTTCCCGCCCCGCGATGCTGCCGACGGGGATCCCGACGCCGCCGGCCAGGATGGCGCCCCCGCTGCCCGCAGCCACAGGCGTGCCATGGGCCGCCACCGCTCCTGCGGCCTCGGCGACGACTTCCGGACCGCCGGCGAGCGCATCGGCGGCCTCGCGCAGGCGGTCCAGCACCTCTGCGACACGGCGCGTGGGCGGGCTGTCGTAGCCGAAGCGGGTGTCGAGCTGATCCTGGAAGGCTTGCCAGGCTTCACGTGCGGCCTGCGCCTCGGCCGCGGTGGCGCGCAGGCCGGCGCGGTCGAACTTGGCCTCCGTCTCGATCAGGTCGAGCTTCAGCACGCCCTGGCTGTAGCGGACTTCGCGCCGCTCCTCATCCGCCAGGCCCGAGGCCTCCAAGGCGGCCTCATATTGATACAGCCCGAGCGGCTCCCCGGTCGGGCGGCGGAACAGCGCCATGCGCCGCAGCGCCTGCATGACCGTGCCGTCGGCATCACCGCCGGCCAGGCCACCGATCGGCGAAGAGCGTCCTTCCAGCCCATCCTCGTCCGGCTGGGGGTGGCCGGGGTCCCAGTATTTTTCCAGCAGCCCAGTCAGCAACCGGGCGCCGGAGGCGAGCCCGGGCAGGCCGTCCTGGCGCACCAGCGCCTCGGTCAGCCAGGCGGCAATCTCGAAGTCCTTGCACTTGCCGGTCAGCACCTCGACCGCGACCCGGCGGACTGTGCGCCAGCCCTCCACCGGCGCCCCGTCCAGCTCACCCTGGCTGTCGCGGGCGCGTTCCTCGGCGCGCGCCTCGGCCCGCGCGTCGCGCAGCTTCTGGTAGGGTGAGGCAGGCGAGTAGTCCTGCCGCACGTCCTCGCCGGCGCCGTCGTTGGCCTCAAGCGGGGCCAGCATGCCGGCCACATCCACGACGTCTTCGCTCATGCCTCAACCCCCGGTGTCCCGCAGCATACGCCCGCAGGGCATTGTTCCGATGGCAGCCTAACGGTCGGTTTAAGTTTTCGCCAAGCGGGCAGGGCCGGCGCGCGCCATGCGGCTGACCCGACACCCCTGGACAGGGTTCGATATCGCCCTTTAGCGTGCGGTCGCAACATTCGCCGATGGCCGGCGGAGGCGGGGGGACTTCGGCTTCATGGTGGCGATCGATCTCAAGGCGCTTGTCGGCCGCCTCACGGAAGTGGGCCGGCGGCAGCTCGAAGCCTCTGCCGGACTTACGCTCTCCCGCAGCCACTACAATGTGGAGATCGAGCATCTCCTGACCAAGTTGATCGAAACGCCTGGCTCCGATGTTTCCGCCATTCTCAAGCAGGCGGGCATCGATCCTGGCCGCGTGATGGGCGAACTCACCCGGGCGCTGGACAAGATGCGCACCGGCAATGCGCGCGCGCCGTCGCTGTCACCCGACATCGTGACCTGGCTGCGCGAGGCCTGGATGATCGCCTCGCTGGAAGCCAACCAGGGCAAGATCCGCACCGGCCACATGCTGGCAGCCCTGCTGGGCGACGAGGCGCTGGCCCGCACGGTCAAGGACAGTGCGCCGAGCCTGCTGGCCATACCCGTCGATGCGCTGCGCAAGAACCTCGAAGCCCTGACCAAGGGCAGCGACGAGGAAGCCCAGGCGGCGATCGCCGCCCCCCCGGGCGGCGGTGCCGCGGGCGGTGCCGTGGGCGCCGAAGGCGCGCCCCGTGCCGGCGGGCCGCTGGAGCAGTTCTGCACCGACCTCACCGCCTCGGCCAAGGCCGGCAAGATCGACCCGATCCTCGGGCGCGATGCGGAAATCCGTCAGATGATCGACATCCTGACGCGGCGTCGCCAGAACAACCCGATCCTGACCGGTGAGGCCGGCGTCGGCAAAACCGCGGTGGTCGAGGGTCTGGCGCTGCGCATCGCCTCGGGCGACGTGCCGGAGGCGCTGCAGAAGGTGCGGCTGATGTCGCTCGACCTCGGCATGCTGCAGGCCGGTGCCGGGGTGAAAGGCGAATTTGAAAATCGTCTCAAAGGTGTCATCGACGGTGCGAAGTCGAGCCCGACGCCCGTCGTGATGTTCATCGACGAGGCGCATACGCTGATCGGTGCCGGTGGCGCCGCGGGCCAGAACGATGCCGCCAATCTGCTCAAGCCCGCGCTTGCGCGCGGCGAATTGCGCTGCGTCGCCGCCACCACCTGGGCCGAATACAAGAAGTATTTTGAAAAGGATGCCGCCCTCACCCGCCGCTTCCAGGTGGTGAAGGTCGAGGAACCGACGCTGCCGCTGGCCAACGCCATGCTGCGCGGCCTGGTGGCCACGCTGGAAAAGCACCACGGCGTCCGCATCCTGGACGAGGCGGTGACCGAGACCGTCCGCCTCTCCGCACGCTACATCCCCGCGCGGCAACTGCCCGACAAGGGCGTGTCGCTGCTGGACACGGCCTGCGCGCGTGTCTCGATGTCCCAGGCCGCGATCCCGGCGCCGATCGAAGACAAGACCCGGCGCCTGGCGCTGATCGCGACGGAACTCCTGGCGCTGGGGCGCGAAGCCGCAACCGGCGGCGACCACCAGAAGCGCGTCGATGCGCTCAATGCCGAGCAGGTCGAGGTCGAGGCGCTGCTCGAAGCGCTCAAGACGCAGTGGGAGCAGGAGAAGACCCTCGTCGGCAAGATTCGCGAGCTGCGCGAGGCCCTGGAAAAGCCCGCCGAAGGCTTCGACGGGGACGCTGCCCGTGCGGAGCTTGCGACGGTTTCACAGGAACTTCACGCGCTGCAGGGCGAAGAGCCGCTGGTGCACCCGGTCGTGGACGGCCAGGCCGTGGCCGAGGTCGTCGCCACCTGGACCGGCATTCCGCTGGGCCGCATGGCCGGTGACGAGTTGAAGGCCGTGCTGGAACTGAACCAGCGCCTGCAGGAACGCGTCGTGGGCCAGGATCACGCGCTGGCGGCCATCGCCCAGGCGATCCGCACCAACCGCGCGGGCCTGGCCGATCCGCGCAAGCCGATCGGCGTCTTCCTGATGGCCGGCACCTCGGGCGTCGGCAAGACGGAGACCGCACTGGCCGTCGCCGACCTGCTCTACGGCGGTGAGCAGAACCTGACGACCATCAACATGAGCGAGTTCAAGGAGGAGCATAAGGTCGCGACCCTGATGGGCTCTCCCCCGGGCTACGTCGGCTATGGCGAAGGTGGCGTGCTGACCGAGGCGGTGCGCCGCCGCCCCTACTCCGTCATCCTGCTGGATGAGATGGAGAAGGCGCATCCCGGCGTGCAGGACGTGTTCTACCAGGTCTTCGACAAGGGCAACATGAAGGACGGCGAAGGCCGCGACATCGACTTCAAGAACAGCGTCATCATCATGACGTCCAACGCCGGCACCGATACCATCGCCAAGCTCTGCGCCGATCCGGAAACCTCGCCGGAGCCGGAGGCGCTGCTGGAAGCCCTGCGGCCCGACCTGCTGAAGGTGTTCAAGCCCGCCTTTCTCGGCCGCTGCAACGTCGTCATCTACTATCCGCTGGCCGACCATGTGCTGAAGCAGATCATCGGGCTGAAGCTGCGCAGCATCGGCAAGCGCGTGCGCGAGGTCTACGACGTCGGCTTCGAAGTGGCGCCGGAGGTGACCGCCGCGATCATCGAGCGGTGCCGCGAAGTTGAAAGCGGCGCACGAAATATCGAGAACATTCTGAATCGAACCCTGCTACCTGAACTTTCGGCCGGCATCCTTGAACGCCTGGCAGAAGGGCGAGAGATCACCAAAGTCCAGGTCGGACTGAACGAGGATGGCAGCTTCAGCTACGCGCTGGACTGACCGTGCAAGCAACAGCGATGGGATGACCCCGCCGCCAGGAGTGCCGACCAGCCAGCCGCCGCGCTGTCTGGGCCGGATGACAGCGCGGCATTGGGAGTGGAGAGACCATGGCTATCTTCTTGAACTACGGGACCATCAAGGGTGAGGTCACGCAGACCACCCACAAGGATTGGATAGAGGTGAACTCCTTCCAGTTCGGCGTCGGCCGCGGCATCTCGATGGGTGTCGGCGGCGGGTCCAAGCGCGAAGCCTCGGCCCCCTCGGTCAGCGAGATCGTGGTCACCAAGACCTTCGACATCGCCTCCCCGCTGCTGTTC
>JBBQHE010000081.1:0-17141 GCA_038323655.1 Acetobacterales bacterium
TGGGTGATGATGCCCGTGGCCCCCTGGCGGGGGGGGTGGGGGGTTTGTGGGGGGGGGGGCGCTGTGCGGGGGGCTTTGCCCCCCTCAAACTCCCCCCACCAGGGGACCGTGTCCCCTGGACCCGCCGTAGGTTGGCCAAGCGGAGGGAGGGGCATGGCGCGCCGTTGATCAAGGTCGCTTCCTTCGACGCCCCTCCCTCCGCTTGTCCAACAAACCCCCCGGCGGGTGCAGGGGGCACGGCCTCCTGCCGGGTGGGGGCTGGGGAGGGCAGAGCCCTCCCCAGGGACTGCCCCCCCCAAACACGCCGCCCAGCATGACCACGACCGGGCGGTCGGAGGCGGTGATTGCGCGGTTGCATGCCTTGCATCCGAAGTTGATCGATTTGTCGCTGGGTCGGTTGCAGCGTTTGCTGGCGGCCTTGGGCCATCCGGAGCGTCGTTTGCCGCCGGTGGTGCATGTCGCCGGGACGAACGGGAAGGGCAGCACCTGTGCGGTGGTGCGCGCGGTGGCCGAGGCCGCGGGGCAGCGGGTGCATGTCTATGCCTCGCCGCATCTGGTCCGCTTTCATGAACGGGTGCGGCTGGCCGGCGTGTTGGTGACCGAGGAGGCGCTGACCGAGGCCCTGGCGCGGGTCGAGGTGGCCAATGCCGGGCTGCCGATCACGGTGTTCGAGGTGACGACCGCGGTGGCCTTGGTCTTGTTCGCCGAGGTGCCGGCGGATGTGCTGGTGCTTGAGGTTGGCCTGGGCGGCCGGTTCGATGCGACCAACGTGGTCGATCGGCCGGTGGCCTGCGCGATCACCAGCGTGTCGATGGACCACATGGATTTTCTGGGCGACACGTTGGCGCTGATCGCCGGTGAGAAGGCGGGGATCATCAAGCCGGGCGTGCCCGTGGCGACCGGGTACCAGGCGGCCGAGACGATGGCTGTGATCGTGGCCGAGGCCGCGGGGCAGGGCGCGCCGCTGCTGGCCCGCGGGGCGGCCTGGGATGTGGTGGACGGGGTGTATCGGGACGGGCGCGGGGCGGTGGCGCTGCCGGCGACCGGCCTGCCGGGGCCGCACCAGGCCGAAAATGCGGGGATTGCGATCGCGGCGCTGCGCGCCTGGAACCCGTCCTGGCTGACCGATGCTGCAATCCAGCGGGGCGTGGCGGGTGCGCGCTGGCCGGCGCGCTTGCAGCGGCTGCATGGGGCGCTGGCGGCGCGTGTGCCGGGGGCGGAGTTGTGGCTGGACGGCGGGCACAATGCGGGGGCGGGGCTGGCGCTCGCGGCGCATTTGCCGGCCTGGGCCGACCGGCCGCTGCATCTTGTCGTCGGCATGAAGGCGGGCAAGGCGAGCGAGGCTTTCCTGGCGCCGATGCTGCCCTTTGCGACCAGTGTCTGGGCGGTGGCGGAGCCGGGGCAGCATTTGGCGATGCCGCCTGAGGCGATCGTCGCGGCCTCGGGCGGGGTGGCGCGGATGGGGCCGGATGTGGCGGGGGCGCTTGCGCAAATCGCGGCGCTGCCGCCCGGGCGGGTTTTGATCTGCGGCAGCCTGTATTTGGCGGGCGAGGTGTTGAAGGTGGACGGGTCCCTGCCGGACTAACGTGGACTGCGTTGGGGCGGAATGGCCGAAAAGGCCTGATCCCACGATCGTGCAGGAGCCAGGGCGGACGGCGCCGACGGTCTCAGGCTTACCGCTCTGGGTCTACACGTTCACCAGGATCATCCACATCTCATAAGAACGGGTTGTCTAACCTGATCACCCTGCGTGGAATTTATCGGCGATCGGGCAAAGTCGCGTGTTTTCGTCGGGCTTTACCTGCGGCCGATGATCGTCGCGATGGCGATGCTGGATGGAGTGGTGCACACAGCGGCCGACCTGCCGAGGATCGGGCATGCGCTTGTCCGGCCAATGGCCTACGGCCACCCGACAGCGCTTTTAGCTGCCGGGCCTACCGAGCAGGCGCGCAGCGCCAGAGACGTACTTGATCGCCGCCATGCGCGCTTTGTCCAACGTGGGAACCGACCGCAACGCCTCGTTTAGAAACAAGACGTTCATCAGGTTTCGGGAGAAGTCCGTGGCGTGGAAGCCGGCTGCCCGCATTCTCGCGATGATGTCGAGTACCGGCCCGCGCTGCGCCGGGTCAAGGAAGGCGTGAAACTCGACTGTGATCTGCGGGATCGACTGCAGGACGGCCATCGGACAGGTCGCAAAGACGTCAAGCTCCGCGCCCTCGATATCCAGCTTAAGCAGGTCGACATGCCCCACGTCGAAATCGAGCAGGAACTGGTGCAAAGGGATGCCCGGGACCGTTTCCGTCGCCAGCTCCTGCATCCCGCTTGAATTCCTCACCATGGCGCTCGCTGTCAGGTCGGACTGATCGACGTGAAAGCTGACCGGCCCGACATCCCTCGTGATCGCGAAACGGTGACATTCGAGGCCGCGGCTGGAGCGATTCTCCTCAGCGAGGACGGCGTTCGGTTCGATACCAATAACGCGGCAACCAAAACGGTCGGTTACGCTGCGGGCAAAGCTGCCGACGTTCATGCCGCAGTCCAGCACCACGGCGCCAGGCTGAAGCCAATTCGAGACAAAAGAATGTCCCTCGATCCGATCTATGTTCAACCAGCGACCCATTCGACCGTATCCTACCACTATCTCATTTACAGGCAGGTCCGCCACCGCGGCAACGGCCAAAGCTCTGGCGCAGGACGGTTGAAACCCGACGACCAGAAAAAAGCCCGGGCAGGCGAAGATCAGCGCCTGCAAAGGCAGTATTTGCAGGGCTGGGCTTGTTTGCGGGCCGTAGGATTGCCTGCACACTGGCGCGCTTGAATCGCCAAGGAGCCGCCGCGTGACCCCAGCCGACCTTTCGCCGGCGATTGCTGAGCAAGTGGCCGCTGCGGGTGTGGGCTTGGTCGCCAGCCTGCCCGATGGCTGGATCGCCGGGCTGATCGCGCGCTTCGACGAAGATGTGCGCTTGCGTCACGTCGCGGTGAACCGTGAGGAAAGTGCGATCGGCCTGTGTTCCGGCGCCTATATGGGGGGCACCTCGGCGCTGGCTGTCATGGGTGCCTCGGGCTTCCTGACCTGCATCTATGCGATCACCAAGATCAACTACACCTACCAGATTCCGCTGCCGATCCTGATCACGCTGCGCGGCGATGTCGGCGACCGGGCGAAGTATCATGTCTCGAACGGGCTCTACCTGCGGCCGATCATCGCGGCGATGGCGCTGCCCTTTGTCGAGGTGCATACGGCGGCCGACCTGCCGAAGATCGGTGCCGCCATAGGCCATGCGCGCACCATCGCACGGCCCGTGGTGATCGGGCTCGCGCGCCAGGTGCTGAAGGGGGCCGACTGAGATGGCGATGGACATGCGGGCCTGCTTCGCGGCCCTGGTCGCGGCCCGGCGGGATGAGATCGTGATCCTGTCGGCCGGCAATGCCAGCGAGATGTGGTGGGGGCTGACGCAGGATCGCGACAGCGTGTTTTATCTTGAGGCGAGCATGTCGCTGGCACCGATGTTCGGGGCGGGGATTGCGATGGGCGTGCCCGGGCGCGATGTCTGGGTGCTGAACGGCGATGGCGCGCTGGTGATGAACCCCGGCACGCTGATGGTGGAATGCGAACTGGCGCTGCCGAACCTGAAGCATTTCGTCGTGTCCAACCGCGCCTATGGCTCGACCTTCGATGCGACGCTGCCGAATGCCGCGGGCAATGACTACAACGCGCTGGCCGCCGCTGTCGGCGTCACGCGCGGGCAGCGCTTCGACACGGTGCCGCAGTTGAACGCGGGGCTGCCGGAGGTGCGCGCGCCGGGCCATGGGCTGTGGGTGCTGGAGGTGGAGGCGCTGGGCCACAAGATCCCCGCGCCCCCGATCGACGGGCCGGAGATGAAGTTCCGTTTCGGTCGCTGGCTGGAACGCGAAACCGGGGTCAGGGTTTTCGGCTGATCGCCTGCCGGACGCGCCAGGGCGTCAGCGGCATGTCGAGGTGCGTGACGCCATGGGATCGCAGCGCATCCAGCGCCGCATGCATCACCGCCGGCGGGGCGGCAACGGGCCCGGCCTCGCCCACGCTTTTCGCGCCGACCGGGTTCAGCCCCGTGGGCACGCCCGCCAGGGTCACGCCGATGGGTGGCAGGTCCCCGGCCCGGAGGGCCTGATAGTCCATCAGGCTCGCGGTCAGCACCTGGCCGGTCGCGTCGTGATGCACCGTCTCGCCCAGCGCCTGGCCGATGCCGAGCGCGATGCCGCCCTGCAATTGCCCCACGACGATGGCCGGGCTGACGGCGCGACCGACGTCATGCACGGCGATGTAGCGGGTGAGGGATACCTGACCGGTCTCGGGGTCGATCTCGACCTCGGCGATGTGGATGCCGGCGGGATAGGTGTAGTCGCGCGGGGCGAAGCGGGCCTCGGCATCCAGCGCGCCCTCGGCAAGGGCTGCGATCGCCTGCCAGGTGATGCGCCGGTCGGTGCCGGCGACGACCCAGTCGGAGCCGTCGCGGTAAAGGTCGGCCTCGGCGGCTTCCAGCGCCCCGGCGGCCAGCGCCGTGGCGCGGGCCTCGACCGCCAGGGCCGCGAGATGCACGGCGGCGCCGCCCACGGTCAGCGACCGGCAGGCGCCGGTGCCATTGCCGGTGGCGATGGCATCGGTGTCGCCTTGCAGCAGGGCGATGGTTTCGGGCGGCACGCCGAGGACCTCGGCGACGAGGCGGGCGTAGGTGGTGGCATGGCCCTGGCCGGAAGATTGCGTGCCGATGCGCAAGGTGAGCGCCCCGTCCGGTGCCACGCGCAGATCGGCGGCCTCGCCGAAGCCGAAGCCACAGGCCTCGATGCAGGCGGAGATCCCCTGACCGAGCAGCAGCCCGCGCGTGGCGGCCGCGGCCCGGCGGGCGGGCAGGCCCGGGCGGTCGGCGGCGTCGAGCGCGCTCGCCAGCATCCCCGGCAGGTCCATGTGGTCGTAGGTCGCGCCCCCCACGGTCGGCGCTGGCAGGTCCGAGGGGGCGAGCAGGTTGCGGCGGCGGAGCTCGGCGGGGTCGAGGCCGAGGCGGTGGGCCGCGGCCTCGACCAGCCGTTCCACCACGTAGAGGACTTCGGGCTGGCCGGCGCCGCGGAAGCTGCAGGTTGGCACGGCATGGCTGTAGATCGCCTCGATGACCGCATGGGCGGCGGGCAGGCGGTAGCAGCCGGCGAGGATTTTCAAGCCATGCAGCGGCGCCACCACGCCGCGCGGGGCCAGGTAGGCGCCCAGGCCTGCCAGGCTGTGCAGCCGCAGCCCGAGGAAGCGCCCCTCGGCATCCAGCGCCAGAGCCGCGCGGTTCACCTGGTCGCGGCCCTGGATGTCGGTCAAAAAAGCCTCGGTCCGGTCGGCCAGCCAGCGCACCGGGCGGCCGAGCCGGGCGGCGGCCCAGAGCGTCACCACCTGTTCGGGATAGAGCACGTTCTTCACGCCGAAGCCGCCGCCGATGGCGCCCGTCCGGACCCGCAGCCGGTCGCGCGGCCAGGCCAGCACCGCGTCGCAGAGCGTGTCGCGCAGCGGATGCGGCTTGCCGGCGGGGGTCAGCAGGTCGAAGCGCCCATCGGGCAGGGGGGTGGCGTAGGCGCCGCGGGCCTCCAGCGGCACGCCCGCCATGCGCGGGTTGTCGAGGGTGAGGTCCACCACGGTGGCCGCTTTGGCGAAGGCCGCGTCGGTGGCGGCGGCATCGCCGTGTTCGATACGAAAGGCGCGGTTGCCGGTCGGCCAGACGGCCGGGGCGCCGGGGGCGGCGGCCTCGGCGGTGGTGGCGGCGGCGGGCAGGGGGTCCCAATCGGGGGCGATGGCCTCGGCCCCGTCGCGGGCGGCGGCGGGGGTTTCGGCCAGCACCGCGGCCACGGCTTCGCCCACGAAGCGCACCACATCCACGGGCATGGCGGGCTGCGGCATGGCGGCGCGGGGGTCGCCCGCCGGCCAGCCTGCGGGGGTGCCGGGGGGGCGGACTTCCCAGGGGATGCCGGCGACGCCATCGGCCAGCAGATCGGCCCCGGTCAGCACCGCGACGACGCCCGGCGTGGCCAAGGCGGCAGCGGTGTCCAGCCCGCGCAGTCGGGCATGGGCATGGGGCGAGCGGCAGAAGGCCAGGTGCAGCGTGCCGGGCAGGATCGGCGCATCGGCGAAGAAGCGCGCCTGGCCGGTCAGCAGGGGCGGGTCTTCCAGCCTCATTCGCAGCGCAAGCCCCCGCCGGCGCATCCGGGGCAGCCGCCGGCATAGCGCCAGAGCGGCACGGGCGTCTGCCAGGCGCGGCGATTGGCCTCGGCAATGCCGGGGAAGACGGGGGCCAGGCGGGCACGGACATCGGCGGCATCGGCGCGCAGGCGTGGCATCAGGGCGGCGACTTCCTCGGCCAAAGCGACTTCGTCGAAGGTGACAAGGCGCCCGTCCTCCACCACCACGCGCCCGTCCACCAGCACCGTGCGGACCGCGCGGCCGCCTTCGGTGAAGACCAGTTGGCGCGCGGCGCTGTTGAGCGGCACGAAGGACGGGTCGGCCAGGTCCAGCAGCACGATATCGGCCTTCATCCCCGGCCGGATCGCGCCGATGCGCCCGCCCAGGCCCAGCGCCTGCGCGCCCCCCAGCGTCGCCGCGTGCAGCGCATCGGCGGCGGTGGGCGGGTCTTCCTCGGGGTCGTCCGACACCGCCGGCAGCGCACAAAACGCCTTCATCACCGGGAACAGGTTCTGCGCGTCGGAGCAGGAACAGTTGTCCGCGCCCAAGGCCAGCGACACGCCGGCCCGGCGCAGCGCCTTGATCGGCGCGATGCCGCTGCGGGTTTTCAGGTTGCCGACCGGGTTCAGCACAACATGCGTGCCGCTGGCGGCGAGCGTTTCGATCTCGGCCTGCGAAAGCCAGACGCAATGGGCCAGCGACAGGCGCGGGCCGAGCAGCCCGGCCTGGTCCAGCAGCGTGATCAGCGACCCGCCCGGCTGCGTCGCGCGGGCCTGCACCACCGTCGCGCGGCTTTCGTACAGATGGGTGAAGACCGGCAGGCCGAGGCGGTGCGACACCTCGGCGATGCGCGCCACGGTTTCCGGCCGCACGCGCTCGGGCGCCGAGGGGCCAAGCGCGAAGCCGACCAGCGGATGGCGGCCCTGGCGTTGGGTGATCGCGGCCTCGATCCGCGTCAGCGCATCCACCCCCGGCGGGAAGAGCGCGACGCCGCCCGAAAGGCGCCAGCGCTCGGCCTCGGGCACGCAATCGGCCAGGTGCGGCACGCTGGCGGTCGGCGGCAATTCGGTGAAATGCGGCGCATAGACGCAGCGCAGCCCGACCTGCTGGTAGCAGTCGAGCACGAGGTCGAGGTCGTCCTCGTCAAACGGATGCAGCCGGTTCATGTCCTGCACCGTGGTGATGCCGGCGCGCAGGCATTCGGCGGCGCCCAGCAGGGTCCGCAGCCGCAATTCCTCGCGCGGGCGGCGCGGGAAGGACGGCGGGAGTGCCAGCAGGTTCCATTGTTCCAGCGGCAGGGGCTCGAACATCCCCTTCAGCAGCACGTCATGCGAATGGTAATGCGCATTGACCATGCCGGGCATGGCCAGGCGGCGGCTGGCGTCGATGACCCGCGCCGGCGGCGCGCGCCCCGCGCGGGCGGGATGCGCCGGGTCATCCAGCCCCGGGCCGACCGCTGCGATGGTGTCGCCATCGACCAGGATATCGGCCCGCGCCGGCTGGTCTGGGTCGGCGGCGAGGTCCAGCACCAGCGCGTTGCGGATCAGCAGGCTCATGCGCCGCGGCCCCGGAGCGAACCGGCAAAGGTCCAGGCCAGCAGCAGCACCGCAGCACCCAGCAGCCCCGCGGTGCCGGGCCGCATGAGCATGGCCAGAAGGTCGCCGCCCGCGATGGTCAGCCCCTGGTGGAAGGAGGTTTCGGCCAGCGTGCCCAGCACCAGCCCGATCACCAGCGGCACCACCGGATAGCCGAAGCGCCGCGCCAGATAGCCGAAGATGCCGAAGCCGAGTGCCAGGAACACATCGAACAGCCGCTGGTCCTGCGCGAAGACGCCGGCGAAGGACACGACGAGAAACACCGGCGCCAGGATTTCGGCCCGCACCAGCGTCACCCGCGCGAACAGGTTCGTCATCAGCAGACCCATGATGGCAAACAGGAAGGCGCCGATGATCAGCCCGACGAAAAAGCCCCAGATCAATTCGGGCTGGCTGCTGAACAGCATTGTCCCCGGCCGCAGCCCATGCACCGTCAGCGCCACCAGCAGCAGGGCCGAGGTCGCGCCGCCGGGGATGCCCAGCGTCAGCGCCGGCACCAGGCTGGCGCAGACCGCGCTGTTGTTCGCAGCCTCGGGCGCGATCACGCCTTCCGGCGCGCCCTGGCCGAAGCGCGAGGGATCGGCCGCCGAACGCTTTTCCACGGCATAGGCGAGGAAACTGGCGGCGACTGCGCCGACCCCTGGCGTGATGCCGATGCCGATGCCGATCAGCGTGGAACGCACCAGTGCGACCGGATAGCGGAAGGTATCGACCAGCCCGGCCCAGACGCTGCCCGACAGCGACCCCATGCGCGACACCGCCTCCCGCGTCACGATCCAGCCGATGATCTCCGACACGGCGAAAAGCCCGACGGTCACGGGCACCAGGCCGATGCCCGATTGCAGTTCCAGGATGCCGAAGGCGAAGCGCGCCTCGCCCATCACGCTGTCCACGCCGACGAAGGACAGGCACAGGCCGAGGGCTGCCATCATCACCCCCTTCACCGGCGCCTCGCGGCTCAAGACCGCGACGACGGCCAGGCCCAGCATGGCGAGTGCGAAATATTCGGCCGGGCTGAACGCCTTGGCCAGCGTCAGCAGCGGCGCGGTCAGCAGCATCACCGCCAGCATGCCGGCCACAGCGCCGAACAGGCTGGCGCCGATCGACAGCCCGATCGCCACCCGCGCCCGCCCCTGCCGCGCCATGGGGTAGCCGTCGAAGCAGGTGGCGGCGGCGGTCGTCTCGCCCGGCACGTTCAGCAGGATGGAGGTGAAGGAACCGCTGCAATTCGCCGCCGCCGAAATCGAGGCCAGCATCAGAAGTGCTGCCAGCGGTTCCATGGTGAAGGTGAAGGGGATCAGCAGCGCCATGGCGGTGATCGGCCCGAGGCCCGGGATCACGCCGACCCACATGCCGCCGATGGTGCCCAGCAGCATGAACAGCAGCTGGTTCCATTCCAGCGCGGCGCGCAGGCCGATCAGCAGATTGTCGACCATCTCAATCGGCATCCCGCGCATCGATGATGCGTTCCATGATGAGGCCCTGCGGCAGGCGCATGGCGAAGATCTCGACGAAGACGACATCGACCGCGAGCAGCGTGCCGGCCGCGACCGCCAGCAGCACCAGCGGCCGTCGGTAGCCGAGCAGCCAAGGCAGCGCCAGCAGCACCACGCCGGACGCCACCCAGAAGCCGGCCAGCCAAAGCAGCACGGCATAGGCAATCGGCACGCCGATCGACAGCCCGGCGAGCCAGGCGGCGTCCGGGTCCTCGGCGGTGGGTTCCGCCATGCCCGCCCGGCTCCCGCGCGCGGCTTGCACCAGGTTCACCAGCGCGGCCAGCCCGCCGACCAGCCCGACCACGGCGGGAAAGGCGCCGGCCAGGCCCCGCGCCCGCAGCCCCGATTGCGCGACATAGCCGAGCACGCCCAGCAGCAGCACGGCGAAGGCGACACCCGGCAGCCGCGCCCGGATCATGCGCGCAGTTCGTCGCGGAAGGCTGCGACCAAAGCGCTCTCGGCGGCCAGGATCGTGACGATCTGCGCAGGCTCCATCAGGACCGGGAATTCGCCCTGGCGTTCCATGCGGGCGATCAACTCGGGCTCGCTGAAGGCTTCGCGGAAGGCGGTGGTGAGTGCTGCGCGCCGTTCGGCCGGCACGGCCGCGCGGGCAGAGCAGAAGAACAGTTGCGCCACCAACTGCACCGTCAGCCCCTGTTCGGCGACGGTCGGGTGGTCAGGCAGCGCGCGGGCGCGGGCCGGTTCGAAGACGCCGATGATATGCAGGTTGTCGAGCGCGCGGGAGGCCGAGGCCGGCCCGCCGATCGAGGCATCGATATGCCCGCCGATCACCTGGGCATAGGCCGCACTGCTGCCGTTGAAATGCGCGATGTCGAAGGGAATGTTCAGGTCCCGGCGCATAGCCAGCAGTTGCAGGTGATGCGCCCCGCCGCGGCCGATGGACCCCACCACCACGCGCCGCGACCGGCAGGCAGCGATGAAATCCGCCATGTTGCGGATCGGGCTGTCCTTCTTCACGTTCAATTGCCCGCCGGTCGCCTGCCAGCCGTAGATCGGCGTGAAGTCGCGCGCGGCATAGGGCACCTCGAACAGCGCGGTATCGACCGACACGCCGGGGGCGACCTCGGTCATGATGGTGTAGCCGTCGGCGCGGTTGGTGAAGAGCTTTGTCCGCGCGACGCGGCCGCCGGCGCCGGTCGCGTAGTCGAACTGCGACTTGAAGCCGCGGGCCTCCAGGAAGGGCTGGATGGTGCGGGTGGTCACGTCGATCGAACCGCCGGGCGACTGGTAGATCAGCCAGGTCAGGTCACGCGTCGGGAAACGCCCCTGGGCCATCGCGGGGGCGGTGGCGAGGCCGAGCGAAGCGGCACCAAGGCCACGGCGGGTAAAGGTCATGCCGGAAGAATCCTTTCGTGGGAGGGGGAGGAAGGCGCGCCGAGGTCGAGCCGAAGCCCCGCCCCGGTGGAAAGCGCCCGGTCATGCGCCAGGCCCGCCAGCGCCAGGTCGGCGACGGCCATGCCCTGGACGATGGCCAGGATGTTCTCGGCGGGATTTCTGCGCCCCGGCTTCAGCCCGGCCGCGACTTCGCCGACATCGGCGTCGCAGCGCGCGGCGATGGTGTCCTGCGAAAGCGTGCCGGCCTTGATCCAATGCGACACGCTGCCGGCGACGGTGGCGAAGGCCAGGTCGTCGATGATGAAACGCCCGGCCCAGCCGGTCAGCACATCGGGTTCCAGTTCCAGGTCGCCGAGGCCGATCAGCGTCGCACCGCGCGCCAGGTGCCGCGCCGCCAGGAAGGGCGCGGTGGCCGAGGTCATGGTCAGCACCAGCCCTGCGCCCGCGACGGCGCTGGCCACATCGGGCATGGCGCGCAGCGCGGGCTCGGCGGCGATATGGGCGGCGACGAAGCGCGCGGCGGTATCGGCACTGCGCGCGGTCACGCGGATTTCGGCCAGCCCCGGCAGGGCTTCGCGCAAGGGCGCCAGCATTTCGGCCGCGATCCGCCCCGCGCCGACCAGGGTTGCGATGCGCGTGCCAGGGGCCGCGAGCAGTCGTGCGGCGAGCGCCCCGGTCGCGGCGGTGCGCAGCAGATGCAGCCAAAAAGCTTCGATCAGGGCGATGGGCCGGCCGGTGGCGGGATCGGCCAGCCAGAACCAGTCCTGCGTCACCTCGCGCCCCGCCGCATCGGTCGCATCCGCGACCAGGCGAAAGCCGGCGATGCCCTGGCCCGGCAGCACCGCGCCCTTGACCTTGAAGACGCAGCCCTGGCCCGCGAGCGACTGCGAGGAGGGGGTGGAGAGCACGCGGCGGGCAGTGCCGTAGTCGCGCCAGGCGGTCTCGGTCGCCGCCAGCGCCTGGGCGGGGGTGACAAGGCCGCGGGCCTCGTCCTGGCGCAGGATCAGGAAGGGCAGGGTCATGCCGGGCGGGCTCATAAGGGGGCCTCGGCGATGGCGGCGAAAAGCCCGCCGCCGGGTGGCGCCTGGCCCTCGGCCCCGCCCGAGACGAAGACGCTTGTGTCGCCGAAAATGGCCCCCGCGATGCCGCTGGCCGCGGCGCGCAGGTGCTTGTCGGGGGTCAATTCGCTGCCGAGCACGGTGGTGCGCCTTCCGCGCAGCACGCCCCCCGGCGGCACGCCGAGTTTCAGGAACAGGGCGCGCAGCGGCGAGCCTGGCCGCGGCATGCCGTCGGCATCCCAGCCCATGCCCAGGGCCGCGGCCAGGCGGCGGACGGGCCGCAGGTCAAGCGCATCCGCCATCGGGGCGGCGCCGATGACCAGGCCGCCGGCGGCACCGGGGCGGTTGCCCAGGACCACGACCTCGTCATGCGCCAGTTCGGTGCCGGAAAACGCCATGGCGCGGTGGCCGTGCAGCGGGGTGCGGGCAAGCGGGCCGGCGGTGGTGAGGGCCTGGTCGGTGACCTCGGCCAGCGCCAGCGCGGCGCCCAGAGCCCCGGCGGCGCGGGCGGCGCCGGTCGATCCCGCGCGGGCGGGGTCGGGGCCGGTGGCGGGGGGGACGGGGGTCTTGAGCAGCACGAGCCCGACCTGGTCGGCGGTCAGCCCGGCGTCCTGCATGGCGGCGGTGACGGCGCCCGCGACGTGGCGGGCATGCGCCGGCCCGCCGCGCTCGGCGGGATCGATGGGGGTGGTGCGGGCGGTGCCGAGGACCAGGCGCGGCGGGCCGCCCGGCCGGTCGGGCGCGTCCTCGGCCAGCAGGGCCAGGCCGAAGGGCGTGGCGATACCCTCGCAGCCGGTGGAAAACACCAGCGTGCTGTGCGCCAGCAGGGCGGGGCCGCCGGCGGAAAGGATGGCGGCCTCGGCCGCGGCGGTCGCAACTTCGCGCGAAAAATCGTTCAACGTGGCCGGGCCCTCGGTCTTGCCCAGCACCACCAGCCGCGTGATGGCGCTGGTCTCGCGGGCTGCCAGCAGGTCGCGCAGGGCGGCGAAATCACTGAGGCGCGACCAGCCGAAGGTCTCGACGCTGGTCCGCATTCAGCGGCGCGACGAGGTCTGCGTGGCCGGGGCGAACAGGCCGTGGTCGAACAGGCCGTGGTCGATCAGGCCGTGGTCGATCAGCCCCGGCTGCTGCGCCCGGCTGTGGCCGGCGCCGCGGCGCCGGGCGACGTGCCCCCGGTTGCCGACCAGCGGCGCAACCAGATCAAGGCTGTTGCCGGTGCAGGGCAGCGTGACACGGGCCATGGCGGAAAAGCCTTCAGCATCATCTGGATCCGCGACGGCCGCGGGTCGCGATATCAGGCTCGATCCAGCGATGCGTAAAGCCCACCGGGACACCCCCTAGCCACCCGGCCCGACGCAGCCTGACCCTTTGTGACTGAAAATGCGGCGGTGCATGACCACGATGGCGACACCGGACGCGAGGCCGCCACGGCGCCGGCGGGTGGGGTGGCTTGGGCGCCTGTCCCCCCCCGCACCGTGGTTCAGGTGGTCATTGCGCCGCGTGGCCGTTGCGTGGTGGGGGTTCGGTGGCGATGCGGGCGAACACGGCTTGTGCCTCGGTCATCGCGGCCTGGCGGACGGCGCCGGCGCGGACTTCGGCCGGGCTCCACATCCAGCTGCGCGCCGGGTCGTCGCGCATGTCCCAGTGCGGGAACAGGCGGGTTTCGGCGTCGCCAGTCCAGATCAGCGAGATTTCCAGATGCCGGTCGTCGCGCAGGATGCGGCCGAAGGTTTCGGTCACGGCGTCGCGTGGGCCCTCCAGCATCTGCATGTACAGGTCGGCGCGGCAAATCAGCGATCCTGTGATGGCGCGGCGCGCGTTCTGGCGGCGGGCGGCGACCAGGATGTCGTCCAGGATGCGTTCGTCGAAGCCGAAGGGGCGGGAGGTGTAGATCAGTTGCGTCAGGCGCATGGGCCAGCTTCCCAGGTGTGAGGGGATGATCCCAGAAATTTCTGGTGTTGCCGAGAGCCGATCTGGCGATGGCATGGCGCGACCGGTGATTCCGGAAACCCAAATGTAACTAATGGACCCGCATTCTGCGTTCGACGCCACGGGCCGCTTGCCTTCGGTTTCCACCGCCCGGGCGGGCTCCCGGGAGTTTCTGGCGCAAAAGGTGCCGATGTGATCCGACCGCTGCAACGCCTGACCTATTTCAGCCGCAGCCTCATCCGGGGGCCGGCCTGGTTCGTGGAAGGCGAGATTTCGCGTCTTCTGTCCCTGGCACGGGAAAGAAACCGGATGCTGCAGGTCACCGGAACGATGCTCTTCAGCGACGGCTGCTTCGCGCAGATCCTGGAGGGCGAGGGCGAGGATCTGAACACGCTCTTCCCGAGCATCCAGGCCGATCCGCGGCATGAGGGCGTGACGGTCCTGCAGCGTGGCCAAATTTCGGAACGCGCCTTTGGCGGTTGGGACATGAGCTACATCGGCCGCGCCGACACGACGGTCCGTCCGCCGGGGGCCGCCGCTGGTGAGACGTTGTTCCAGCGCCTGGCGAATGTGGTGCAGAACCGGGCCTGATCGGCCCCGGGCGAGCGACTGAGCCGGCGCACGATCCCCCGCGCCGGCACCTGGCAACTGGCCTCGACAGGCAAGCGCCCCCGCGTCAGGGCGCCTGTGGCAGGAACAGCATGGCGTCATCGTCCCAACCACCACCGCAGGCTTCGGCGGCGGCGGCGAAGATGATGGCCGACGCGCGCGGTGCCGGGCTGAGGATCAGCGCCGCCCCCGCGCCAAGCGGTGCGAGGCGCAGCACCGGGACGACATCGGGCCTGGCGGCTTCGGCGGCCCATTGCACCAGCGCCATCGGCAGTTCCGGCCGCGGCCACAGCACCGCCGGGACGGCTTCTTCATCGTAACGGATAGCCCTGCCGGCGATGGTTTCCAGCAGCGGTGCCAGGGCGGTCAGCGCGGACATGGGCTTGATCGGCGTAAGGCCCGGATCGCGTGGCAGCGCCAGGTAACCGCCCAGCATGGCGCCAAGGCGCTCGGCGGCTTCCTTGGCGCGGCCGGCCTGGCGGGCGGTGGCCGAGCCGTCGGGCGCGGTGCGCAGGATCAGGTCCAGATTTCCCAGCAGCACCATCATCAGGTTGTTGGTGCCGTGGCGCACGGGCCGGGTGATCGCTTCCAGCGTTTCGGCGACCGGGTTCATCGGGCGTTCTCCATCACCTCGCGGAACAGGCGTGCCGGCAAGGTGCCGCCAGCCACGCCGTCCATCGGGGTTGCGTCGTCATTGCCCATCCAGGCCCCGACTGCCAGCGCATTCTGTCCCAGGTTCTGGCCTAAGTT
This sequence comes from Acetobacterales bacterium, assembly GCA_038323655.1. Lineage (GTDB taxonomy): Bacteria > Pseudomonadota > Alphaproteobacteria > Acetobacterales > Acetobacteraceae > Humitalea. Next base: position 14,987 of record JBBQHE010000081.1, read on the forward strand.
GTGACCGGTGCCCACGCAGCCGACAAACCAGGCATCCCGCCAGCCCTGGGTCGTGCCGGTCTTGCCAATGACCGTGCGCCCCGGGATGGCGGCGGCGCGGCCGGTGCCGCGATCGACCACCGCCTCCAGCAGGCGCCGCATCTGGGCGGCGTGCTCGGGTGCGACCGCGCGCTCGGTCGCCGGGCGGGGCACGGCGAGAGGTCGGCGCTCGGCCTCGGCGGACTGAATGCCGAAGGGGGTGACCCGCATGCCGCCATTGCAGAAGGCCGCGGTGGCGGCCGTCAGTTCGAGCAGGCTGGCCTCCCCGGTGCCGAGTGCGATGGTGGCGTCGTTCGGGAAGGGGCCGGCCAGGCCCAGGCGGCGGGCGACGCCGGCGGTCGCGGCTGCGCCGCCGCCCCGGGCCAGGACGCGCACGGCGGTGGTGTTCACCGAATGGACGAAGGCGTCCTCCAGGGAAATCTCGCCCCGCCCGCGCCAGGCGCCGTTGCCGGGCTGCCAGCGGCCGGACAGGCCGGCGTCGCTGACCAGCTCCGTGGGCGTGGCGCCGCGTTCCAGTGCTGCGAGGAAGACGAAGGGCTTGAAGGCGCTGCCCGGCTGGCGGCGGGCCTGGACGGCGCGGTTGAACGGGCTGCGGGCATGGGAGCGGCCGCCGACCATCACGCGGACCGCCCCGGTGGTGGCGTCCATCACCACGAAGGCCGCCTGGCCGATACGGGCGGCGGGGGAGGCTGCCAGCATCGCCTCGATGCGTTGTTCGGCGATGCCTTGCAGCCGCAGGTCCAGCGTGGTCCGCAGCAACAGGTCGGCGCTGCCGGGGAAGCGGCTGCCCAGGTCCTCGCGCACCCAGTCGGCGAACCACCCGCTGTCGCGGCCGGGGAAGGCGGGGATGACGATGCGCTCGGCCTGGACCAGTGCTTCGGCGGCGGTCAGCACGCCGGTCTCCACCATGTCCTGCAGCACCTCGACCGCGCGCGCGGTCGCGGCATCGGGTGCGGCGCGGGGGTTGAGGCGGGACGGCGCCTTGGGCAGCCCGGCCAGCATGGCCGATTGCCAAGGCGCCAGCCTGCGGGCCGAGACGCCGAAATACAGCCGCGCCGCGGCATCCACGCCAAAGGCGCCACCGCCGAGATAGACGCGGTTGAGATAGATCTCCAGCAACTGGTCCTTGCTGAAGCGGCTTTCCAGCCAGAGCGCCAGGATCGCCTCCTGCCCCTTGCGGCGGAACGATCGCTCCGGCGTCAGGAACAGGTTTTTCGCCAGTTGCTGGGTCAGGGTGCTGCCGCCCTGCACGACCCGGCCCTCGGCCAGGTTTACCCAGAGCGCGCGGAGCAGCCCCACGGGATCCAGTCCCAGGTGGCGGCGGAAGCGCCGGTCCTCGACGGCGATGAAGGCGCCGGGCAGATGCGCCGGCACGTCGGCCAGGCGCAGGGTTTCGCCATACAGGTCGCCCGAGGTCGCGAAGGCGCGGCCATCGGTCGCGAGCAGGGTGGTCGCCGGGCGGCGGGTCGCGGCCAGGGCGGCGTCGGGATGCGGCAGGTCCCAGGCCAGGACCAGCAGGCCGAGCCCCAGGGCCAGCCCGCCCCAGACCAGGGCCAGCACCGACCAACGCAGGGCGGTGAGCGGGGCGGCGGTGCCGCGGTGTGGGATGGGGTGTCGGGCCACGCCCGGTTTTCTAGACGCTGCGCTGGGTAAAGCACAGAAAGAACGGCTTGGCGGGCGATCTTCAGACCGCGGCATCGTTGCGCCGAAGCAAGGCCCTTGGCGGCTGCCCGCGCTAGGGTCAGATACGGGTGAACAAGGGGGGCATCGCATTGCGCTCGGCACTGATCCTCGGCGGCGGCATCATGGGGCTCTCCGCGGCCTGGGGCTTTGCCCGCGCCGGCTGGTCGGTGCGGGTGATCGACCAGGACCCGATCCCCAACCCGCGCGGCGCCTCGGTCGATCGGCACCGGCTGATCCGCCACGCCTATGGCACCGACGCCGGCTACATGCGGATGGTCGATGATGCCTACGCCGCCTGGGACCTGCTGTGGGCCGAGCTTGGGGAAAACCTGCATGTGCCGACCGGGGTGCTGGTGCTCTCGGCCGATGGCGGGGCGCGGTTTTCCGGGGGGCGGCAGACGCTTCTGCATGACGGCCGCCCCCTGCGCGACCT
>JBBQHE010000082.1:0-17138 GCA_038323655.1 Acetobacterales bacterium
TCGTCTCGGGGGCCGCCTATGTCGTCGGCGCGGCGCGGAGGGCGCAGTGAGCGACAACAATACCCCTCTGGTACCGCTGGCCCGGGGCGCCGAGGCGCGGCCGGTCGGCGTCACGGCAAGAGCAGCGCCTGAGACCCGTGCGGCCAGGGCCGCGCCAGAAGCCAATGCGGCCAGGGCCGCGCAGGGACCCAAGCCCGCCGAAGCCCCCCGCCCATTGCCCGCCAGCCCCTCCGCGCGGGGGGCCACCCGGGCGCAGCGTATGGGGCTCATCTTCGGCCTGCTGGGTGCGCTGCTGTTCAGCCTGTGGTTGTTTGCAGCGATTCTGACGCCCTTCGTGCTGGCCGCGGTCATCGCCTATTTCCTCGACCCGCTGGCGACCCGGCTGTCGCATCTGGGCGTGCGGCGGGGGCTTGCCGCCTTCACGCTGCTGCTGCTGATGACGGCGCTGCTGCTGGTCGCGGCCCTGCTGCTTTATCCGCTGATCCTTTCGCAGATCAGCATCCTGCTGCTGCGCCTGCCGGCCTATATCGCCTCGATCGGTGCCCAGCTGCGCGAGGCGCTGGTCATGCTGGAGGAATCCCTCGGCCCGGAGGTCGTCGATGCCCGGCTGCGTGACCTTGCGGTCGGCCAGGTAGGGTCGATCCTGTCCTTTCTGGGCACCGCCGTGGCGCGGCTGCTCGGCGGCGGCTTCGCGCTGTTCAGCGTGTTCACCCTGCTCATCGTGACCCCCGTCTGCGCCTTCTACCTGCTGCGCGACTGGCCCTTCATGATCGCGCGGATCGAATCCTGGCTGCCGCGGCGATCGGCCTCGGTCCTGCGGCGCCTGGCGCTGGACACCGACCGCGTGCTGGCGGCCTGGCTGCGCGGCCAGTTGCTGTGCTGTGCGGCGCTGGGGGTGCTCTACGCCGTCGGGCTGTCGCTGATCGGGCTGGAACTGGGGCTGCTGGTGGGGCTGCTGTCGGGGGTGCTGTCCTTCATCCCCTATGTCGGCACCATCACGGGCTTCGCCGCGGCCTTGCTGCTCGCCGCCGGGCAGTGGGGCACCTTGAACGGGCTGGGGCTGGTGGTGCTGGTCTTCGCCATTGGCCAGTTTGTCGAAGGCTACATCATCTATCCCCGGCTGCTGGGCGACCGGGTCGAGTTGCATGCCGTCTGGGTGATCTTCGCCTTGTTCGCCGGCGGTGTCGCCTTCGGCTTCCTGGGCGTGCTGCTGGCGGTGCCGATGGCGGCGGCGATCGGCGTGCTGGCGCGCTACTGGCTGCGACGATACCTGGCCAGCCCGCTGTACCTGGACCCGCCGCGGACGGGGACGTGACCGCCCGCCAGTTGGCGTTGCCGCTGGTCGCAACCGCCGATTATGCCCCCGCGCAATTCCTGCCCGACGACAGCAATGCCGAAGCCCGCGCCTGGGCCACAGCACCCGAGCGCTGGCCGAACCGGCGCATCGCCCTGTTCGGCCCGCCCGGCAGTGGCAAGACGCATCTGCTGCACGCCACCGCCGGCACGCAGGGCTGGCGGGTGCTGGCCGGCGCCAGCCTGCGCGGGCTGCCCCCCGCGGCACCGACGGCGCTGGACGACGCCGACCTGGTGCCGGACGAAACAGCCCTGTTCCACCTGATCAACGCCTGCGCCGAGGCCGGGCACCCGCTGCTGCTGGCCGGGCGGGCGCCGCCGTCACGCTGGCCGGTGACCCTGCCGGACCTGGCCAGCCGGCTGCGTGCGACGCTGGCAACCGGGCTTGCCGACCCCTCCGACGCGCTGCTGTCGGCCTTGCTGGCGCGGCATTTTGCCCGCGCCGGGGTGATCGTCGATGCCGGCCTGCAGGACTGGCTGCTCGACCGCCTGCCGCGGGAAGCAGCGGCAGTGGCCGAGGCCGCGGCCCGGCTCGACCGCGCGGCCCTGGCCGCGGGCGGGCGGGTGACCCGCGCCTTGGCCCGCAGCGTGCTGGCCGGTTGGCTGGGCTTCGGCCCGGATGACGGTTTGCCGTCAGGCGCTGCGATCCTCTCGCCGGATGCCGCCTGCCTGCTGTAACGTTGCCGGATGAACAAGCCCGTGCCCACCCCGGTCGCCCTGGTCGCCTCGCCGGCCATGACGGCGGACAATCCGCAGCGCTTCATCAACCGGGAGCTCTCCTGGCTCGCCTTCAACGACCGGGTGCTGGAGGAAGCGGCCAACCCTCGGCACCCGCTGCTGGAGCGGCTGCGCTTCGTCGCGATCTCGGCCAGCAACCTCGATGAATTCTACTCCGTCCGAGTCGCCGGGCTGATCGGCCAGGAACGCGCGGGGCTGACGACGCTGTCGGCGGACGGGCTGACACCGGCGCAGCAACTGGTCGCGCTGAACACGCGCGCGGGCGCGCTGATCGAGGCGCAGCAGTCGGCCTGGCAGGACCTGCGCGGGCAGTTGCGTGGCGCAGGCGTGGTGCTGTGTGAGACCGAGGAACTGACCGCGGCCGACCGCGACTGGCTGGACCGCTGGTTCATGGAGCGGGTCTTCCCGGTGCTGACGCCGCTGGCGGTGGACCCGGCGCACCCCTTCCCCTTCATCCCGAACCTCGCGCTCTGCATGGTGCTGAAGCTGGTGCGGGAGGAGGATGGCGGCACGATGCGCGCGCTTTGCCCGCTGCCGCCGCAGATCCAGCGCTTCATCCGCCTGCCGTCCGACCCGGGCGGGGCGGTGCGCTTCCTGCTGCTGGACGACCTGGTGGCGATCAACCTGCCGCGGCTCTTCCCCGGCTTCATCACCGCCGAACGCGGCCTGTTTCGGCTGATCCGCGACACCGATGTGGAGTTCGAGGAAGAGGCCGAGGACCTGGTGCGGTCGTATGAGGACGCGCTGAAGCGGCGCCGGCGCGGCCGCGCCATACGCCTGTCCGTCACCGCCGGCACACCGGCCGACATGACCACCTTCATCGCCGAGGAAGCCGAGGCGAACCCCGCGGGCACCTTCGTGGTGGATGGGCTGCTCGGCCTGTCCGACCTCAACCAGATGATCGTGGACGACCGGCCCGACCTGCTGTTCACGCCGTATACACCGCGCTTTCCCGAACGGATCCTGGACTTCGGCGGCGACTGTTTCGCGGCCATCGCGGCCAAGGACATCGTGGTGCACCACCCGTTCGAATCCTTCGATGCGGTTGTGCAGTTCCTGCGCCAGGCGGCGCGCGACCCCAATGTCGTCGCGATCAAGCAGACGCTGTACCGCACCAGCCGCGACAGCCCGATCGCCCGCGCGCTGAAGGAAGCGGCCGAGGCCGGCAAGTCCGTCACCGCCATGGTGGAACTCAAGGCCCGCTTCGACGAAGAACGCAACATCGCGCTGTCCCGCGAATTGGAAGCGGCCGGCGTGCAGGTGGTCTATGGCTTCGTCGAGCTGAAGACCCACGCCAAGGTGTCGCTGGTGGTGCGGCGCGAACGCGACACGCTGAAGTCCTACGCGCATTTCGGCACCGGCAACTATCACCCGATCACGGCGCGCATCTACACCGACCTGTCCTTCTTCACCGCGGACCCGGGGCTGACGCAGGATGCGGCGCGGCTGTTCAACTACATGACCGGCTATGCGCGGCCTGAGAAAATGCAGGCGCTGGCCTTCGCGCCGCTCACGCTGCGCCCGGCGCTGATGGGGCTGATCGAACAGGAAATCCGCTTCGCCCAGGAGGGCAAGCCGGCGGGCATCTGGCTGAAGATGAACAGCCTGGTGGACGAGACGCTGATCGATGCCCTGTATCGCGCCAGTGCGGCCGGCGTGCAGATCGAATGCGTGGTGCGCGGCATCTGCTGCCTGCGCCCCGGCGTGCCCGGGCTGTCGGACAACATCCGGGTGAAATCCATCGTTGGGCGATTCCTCGAACACGCCCGCATCAGCGTCTTCGGCAATGGCCAAAAGCTGCCCAGCCGTCGCGCACGGGTCTATCTGGGCAGTGCCGACTGGATGGCGCGCAACATGGACTGGCGGGTCGAGACGATGGTGCCTGTGGAGAACCCCACCGTGCATGCGCAGATCCTGGACCAGATCATGGTGCTGAACCTGCAGGATACGGCACAGTCCTGGACGCTGGGCGCCGATGGCAGCTACACGCGCATGAAGCCCGGCCCGAACCCCATCTCTGCGCATGAGTATTTCATGACCAATCCTTCGCTGTCGGGCCGCGGCAGCGCCTTGCACCGCCCGGCCCGCGCCGTCGGCAAACGCAAGCAGGACCGGGTCAAGCAGGATTGAGCGCCGCCCTTGCCCAGGACCCTGCACCGATCCGGTCGGGCGTGGTCGATCTCGGCTCCAACTCCGTGCGTCTGGTGGTGTTCGAAGGCCGCAGCCGCAATCCCGTCGCCGTCTTCAACGAAAAGGCGGTGCTGGGGCTGGGCCGGGGCCTCGCGTCCACCGGCATGCTGAACGAGGACGCGGTCGACCAGGCGCTGACGGTGATGGCGCGCTACCACGCCATAGCGCGTGCGATGCGCGCGACCCCGATGGAAGTGCTGGCGACCGCCGCCGTGCGGGACGCGCTGAACGGCCCGGGCTTCGTCGCCGCCCTGGAACGCGCGATGCCCGGGGTGCAGGTCCGCATCCTGGCGGGGTCGGAAGAGGGCCGGCTGTCGGCCGAGGGCGTGTTGCTCGGCTTCCCGGGCGCCGATGGCATGCTGGGCGACCTGGGCGGCGGGTCGCTGGAGGTGGTGGAATTGTCGAGCGGCAAGCCGGGGCGGATCGCGAGCCTGCCGCTCGGCGCCATTCGCCTGGCCGACCGTGCCGACAACGACCCGGCCCGCGCGCGCGCCCTGGCCGAGGCCGACCTCGGGACCGTGCCCTGGCTGGCCGAAGGCGCCGGGCGGGACCTGTATCTGGTCGGTGGCGCCTGGCGGGCGCTGGCGCGCATCCACATGGCGCAGACCGCCTATCCGTTGTCGATCGTGCATCATTATGTGCTGCGGCGGGAGGAAGCGCGGGATCTCGCCAGCGTGGTCATCGCCGCGACCCGGCGCACGCTGGAGCGCATGCCCGGCGCCCCGGCCAAGCGCGTGCAGGACCTGCCCTTTGCCGCCGTGGTCCTGCGGCGCCTGCTGCGGGCGACCGGGGCGCGACGCGTGGTGTTCAGTGCCAATGGCCTGCGCGAGGGTTGGTACGCCCGTCTGCTGACGCCCGCCCAGCGCGCCACCGACCCACTGCCGGAGGCAGCACGCGAATTGGCCGAACGCTTCGGCCGCGACCCCATGATGCCGCGCGCCCTGGCCGGCTGGACCGCGACCATCTTCGGCAATGAGGATCCGGCGAGCCAGAATCTGCGCGAAGCCGCCTGCGCCCTGTCCGACATCGGCAGCCACGATCACCCCGATTACCGGGCCGAACAGGCGTTCTGGCGCGTGCTGCGGCAGCCGGGGGTGGGGCTGGACCACCACACCCGCGCCTTCCTCGCGCTGGCGACAGCGCTGCGTTACGAGGCCGAGCCCGATTCCCCCTTTCTGATGACCGCGCGCACCCTGCTGGACGGGGCGGCGATCCGCCGGGCGGAGGCCTTGGGGGCATCGCTGCGTCTCGCCTACACCCTGTCCGGCGGCACGCCGGCGCTGCTGGCCGGCACCAGCCTCACGCGCACAGATGGGCGGCTGACGCTGCGGCTCGCGGAGGGCACCGGCGTCTTTGCCGGCGAAAGCGTGCTGCGGCGGCTGGAGACCCTGGCGGCGTCGCTGGGCGTGCAGGCGGCGGTGACCGTCGGGCCGGTTGGGTGACGCGGCGCGTGGGCGCCGTGACGGGCCGCCCGCCCATGCCCAGCCAGACAACGGACCAGGCACGGCGCTGAAGCCCGGGCGGGTGCCGCGGCCGCACGCCCCACCCGGCTTGCGGGGCGACGACGCCCCATTATGCCCCGCCAGGCCCCAGGAACGGCCGGGCAGCGGCCACGGCCAAACCGCATTCCGGCGTCGCCCCGGCCAGCACCGCCTGGGCATTGGTCATGCCGATGGCGACGCCGAGCACGGTGCTGGCACCCCACCAAGGATCGCCCGCGGCGCGTGTCGCGAGCGCGAGCGGCGCTGCCAGGGCGCAGGCGTTCACTTGCGCGATCACAGCGGGAGGGACGCGCAGCTCGCCCAGGCGCTCGGTGACGTCCGTCATCACCGGATCGACGACAAAGGCCGACAGCAGATACAGAAAGGCTTCACGGATCATGGGGCTTGCTCCGGCAGGGTGAGAACGGCGGGTGTCACGGCTGGCGGCGCTGATGGCGCAGCATCAGCACCGCCATGGCGCCGACAAAGGCCAGCGAAGCGGCAGCTGTGGCCGAGCGCGCAAAGACCGCCGCGGCGTTGCGCACGGCGTCACCACCCGCCAGCGCGGCCGGCAGCAGCGGCAAGGCCGAGAGCGTTCCCGCCAGGGCCAGGACCGACAAGCCCAGCACGATCGCGCCCACGACCCGCCCACCGAGCAGGCCGGATCGGCCGCAAAGGGCGGCCAGCAGCACAAGCGCCGCAAGCATCGCCGGGATCAGCGCGGTCCAGTGCGCGACCTCGCCGAAGGCCACCGTTGCCGCACCGACCAGTGCGAGGGCGCTGCCGTAGCCGAACGCCAGGCCCACGGCACCAAAGGCAGGGGCAGCCATCACGGGCTGACCTTGGCAGCGCTATCGCTGCCATCGCGCGTCTTCCACAGCGAATACAGAACACCGGCCAGCAGGATGCCGAAGGTGACGCCCAGCGAAACGGCCGGCGGCAGCTTGTCCAGCCCCAGCAGGTCGGCCAGGAACACCTTGGACCCGATGAAGATCAACACCACGGCCAGCGCGATCTTCAGGTAGTGGAAGCGATGCACCATCGCCGCCAGGGCGAAATACAAGGCGCGCAGGCCCAGGATGGCGAAGATGTTGGAGGTGTAGACGATGAACGGATCGGTCGTGATGGCGAAGATCGCCGGCACGGAATCGACCGCGAAGATCACGTCCGCCACCTCGATCAGGATCAGCGCCAGGAACAGCGGCGTCATGAACCAGGCGGGCTTGCCGCTGGTGGGATGGGGCTGCTGCACGAAGAAGCGTTCGCCGTGATGGGTGTCGGTCACGTTGAAACGCCGCTTCACGAAACGCAGCATCGGGTTCTTCGAGATATCGGGATCGGGGTTGGTGAAGAACAGCATCTTCACGCCGGTCAGGATCAGGAAGACCGCGAAGACATACAGAACCCAGCCGAATTCGCTGACGATCGCAGCACCCAGGCCGATCATGATCGCGCGCAGGATGATCACCCCGAGGATGCCCCAGAACAGCACCCGATGCTGGTAGCGCCGCGGCACGGCGAAGAAGGCGAAGATCATCGCGATGACAAAGACATTGTCCATCGCCAGCGCCTTTTCGATGGCGAAGCCGGTGAGGTATTCCATGCCGCTCTGCGCGCCCAGCGCCCACCACAGCCAAGCGCCGAACAGCAGTGCGAGGCCGATGTAGCCGGCCGAGAGCACTAGGCTCTCCCGCACCTCGATCTCGCGATGTTCTTTGTGCAGGACGCCAAGGTCCAGCACGAGCAGGGCCGCAACCATAGCCATGAAGGCAAGCCACATCCAGGCCGGCTTGCCCAGCCAGTCGGCGAAAAAGAACCCTAATTCCATCAATGATCCCTCCATGCCGGCGAAGGATGTCAAACACGATCCGACATCACGTCAGCGCCGGCAGCGCACGCCAGAGGGGCCCGGATCAAAGGGTCTACATGAACTGGGAATGACATGAATGTAATTCAAGGAGCGGCACACCTCCGCCCGCCGCATTGGCGGGGGGCTGGGCTCAGGCCGGTTCAGCCTCGCGCTCGGCCATCATGCGCCGGAAGGCAGGGCGGTCATGGCAGCGGGCGATCCAGGCGCGGATGGCCGGGGTATCGGTGAACAGTTCCGGGGCCGGCAGGGCGTAGCGCATGATTTCCGCCGTGTTCACATCGGCCACGGTGAAACGCCCGCCGACCATGAAGTCGGTCCGGGCCAGGTGGGATTCCAGCACAGCGACCGGGCCGCGCAGCGCTGCCACGGCGGCATGCGCCACTGCCGCATCGCGCTCGGCTGGCGGCTTGCCGATGCGGTTGTAGAGGATCTGCAGCGAATGCGGCTCCACCGTCGTCATGGCCCAGAGCGCCCACATCCCCATCAACCCGTCCTCGTTCACATCGGCGGGGCCGAGGCTGCCGCCATACTTGCGGGCGAGATGCAGGTTGATGGCGATCGATTCGTGCAGCACCAGGCCATCGTCATCGACGGATGGGATCAGGGCATTGGGATTGACCGCGAGGAAGTCGGGCGAACGGGTGTTGAGCGGCGCGCCGGCGGCCAGCGGATCGGCCAGGCGATTGGCCTGGATCACCGGCACATGCCGGAATGCCAGCCCGATTTCATGCGCGAGCCAGATGTTGCGCGAGGCGCGTGAGCGCAGCACGCCGTAGATCGTCAGCATCGGGGCGTCCTTCTCAGGCGGCGGTCGGGATCAGCATGACGCGGCGGCCATCGACGCCGAGCGCCAGCCGACCCGTCTTCAGCGCCAGCGCATCTTCGCCGAACACCACGCGGCGCCAGCCCTGCAGGGCTGCGACGTCCGGCGTGGCGTCGGCGGCCAGGCGTTCGAGGTCCTCGGTGCTGGCGATCAGACGCGGGGCGACATCGTGTTGTTCGGCCTTGGTCGCCAGCAGCACCTTCAGCAGCGCCACCAGCGCCGGGGATGGCGGCGGGCCGCTGTGGCGTTCACGCGCGGGTTCGGGCAGCGCGTCCTCGGGCAGGGCCGCGGCCTCGGCGATGGCGGCCAGCAGGGCGGCGCCGGATTTGCCACGGGCGAAGCCTTCGGAAATGCCGCGGGCACGGGCCAGTTCGCCGGCATCGGCGGGTGCGGTCGCGGCGATTTCCAGCAGCGTTTCGTCCCGCACCAGGCGCTGGCGCGGGATGTTCACGCGCTGCGCCTCACGCTCCCGCCAGGCGGCGGCGGCGCGCAGCATCCCGAGGTAGCGGCGGTTGCCGGTGCGCGGCTTCAGCCGCTCCCAGGCGTCGCCAGGTTCGGTGCGGTAGGTCGCGGGGTTGTCCAGCACGGCCATCTCGGCGCGGACCCAGTCCTGCCGGTTCTCGGCCGACAGCCTGTCCAGCAGCGCGGTGTAGACGCGGCGCAGGTGGGTCACGTCGGCGGCGGCATAGGCGACCTGGGCCGGCGACAACGGCCGCGCCGACCAGTCGGAAAACCGGTGCGCCTTGTCGATCGAGGCCCCGGCCAGGGCGCGCACCAGGCTGTCGTAGGAGGCCTGGTCGCCAAAGCCCGCGACCATGGCGGCGACCTGGGTATCGAACATCGGCTTGGGCACATCGCCGAATTTCAACAGGAAGATTTCGACATCCTGCCGCGCCGCGTGAAAAACCTTGACCACGCTTTCATCGGCCAGCAGCGCGCCCAGCGGCAGCAGGTCCAGCCCCTCGGCCTGCGCGTCCACCACGGCGGTATCGTGCTGGCCGCCCAGTTGGATGACACAGAGTTCGGGCCAGTAGGTCCGCTCCCGCATGAACTCGGTGTCCACCGTGACGAAAGCCTCCTGGCGCAGCCGCTCGCAGAGCGAGGCCAGGGCATCGGTCGTGGTGATCAGGACGGGGGCGGGGTCATCGGGGGGGTTGCGCGTGGACATCTGGCATCGTTCTAGCCACGACCGGGCGCCCGGGGAAGGCATGGGCTTGCGGCATGGGCTTGACAGGCCCCCCTCCCCCCCGCTTGTGACGCCGCCTGATCCGACACCCGGGGTTCTCCATGCACGCCTATCGCTCTCATACTTGTGGTGCCTTGCGCGCTTCCGATGCCGGCGCGCCGGCGCGGCTGTCCGGCTGGGTGCATCGCAAGCGCGACCATGGCGGGTTGTTGTTCATCGACCTGCGTGACCACTACGGGCTCACCCAATGCGTGATCCCGACGGGCAGCCCGGTGTTCGACATGCTCGACAAGCTGCGGCCTGAAAGCGTGGTGACGCTGACCGGCGATGTGGTGGCGCGCGAAGGGGCCACGGTGAACCCGAACCTGCCGACCGGCGCCATCGAGCTGCGGGTGCGGGAGGTGCATGTGCAGTCGGCGGCCGAGGTGCTGCCGATCCAGGTCGCGGGCGACCAGCAATTCCCCGAGGACCTGCGCCTGCGCTACCGCTTCCTGGACCTGCGGCGGGACCGGCAGCACCGGAATCTCATGCTGAGGTCGAAGGTCATCTCCTCGATCCGCAGCCGCATGGTCGCCCAGGGCTTCACCGAGTTCCAGACCCCGCTGCTGACCGCCAGCAGCCCCGAGGGCGCCCGCGACTTCCTGGTGCCGGCCCGCCTGCATCCGGGCAAGTTCTACGCGCTGCCGCAGGCGCCGCAGATGTTCAAGCAGCTGGCGATGGTCGCGGGCTTCGACCGCTATTTCCAGATCGCGCCTTGCTTCCGTGATGAAGCCAGCCGTGCCGATCGGTCCCCCGGCGAGTTCTACCAGCTCGATTTCGAGATGAGTTTTGTGACGCAGGAAGACGTGTTTGCGGCCATAGAGCCGGTGCTGGCGGGCGTGTTCGAGGAGTTTTCGGATTACAGCGGCAAGAAGCGCGATGTGACGCCAGCGCCCTTCCCGCGCATCCCTTACGCCGAATCCATGCTGCGCTTCGGCAGCGACAAGCCCGACCTGCGTAACCCGATCCGGCTTTCGGATGTCACCGCGAGCTTCCGCGAGAGTTCCTTCGGGCTGTTCGCGCGTGCCGTCGCCGGCGGCGGGGTGGTCCGGGCCATCCCGGCGCCGGGGGCGGCGGCCCGGCCGCGGTCCTTCTTCGATGGCATGAATGAATGGGCGCGGGGCGAGGGTGCCGGCGGGCTGGGCTACATCGCCTTCGAATCCGGTGAGGCGAAGGGTCCGATCGCGAAGAACCTGCAGCCGGAGCGCATCGCCGCGATCAAGGCCGCCTGCGGGCTGGCGGACGGCGACGCGGTCTTCTTCGCCGCCGGGCCCGAGGCCTCGGTCGTGAAGCTCGCAGGTCTCGCCCGGACCAAACTGGGCAACGACCTCGGGCTGATCGAGGCGGACTGCTACCGCATGTGCTGGGTCACCGACTTCCCGATGTACGAAAAGGACGAGGAGACGGGGCGCATCGACTTCAGCCACAACCCCTTTTCCATGCCCCAGGGCGGCATGGAGGCCTTGTTGGAAAAGGACCCTCTGACCATCAACGCCTATCAGTACGACATCGTCTGCAACGGCATCGAGTTGTCGTCCGGCGCGATCCGCAACCACCGGCCCGACATCATGCTGAAGGCCTTCGAGATCGCCGGCTACAGCGCCGCCGACGTGGAGGCCCGCTTCGGCGGCATGCTGAACGCCTTCCGCTACGGCGCGCCGCCGCACGGCGGCTCGGCCCCGGGCATCGACCGCATCGTGATGCTGCTGGCCGATGAGCCGAATATCCGCGAGGTCGTGCTCTTCCCGATGAACCAGCAGGCGGAAGACCTGATGATGGGCGCCCCGGCCGCGGTGGATGACGCGCGGCTGAAGGAACTGTCGCTGCGCTGGGTGCTGCCACCGCCAAAAGCGTAACGCGCGGGGTGCGGGATGGGCGCGGAAAGCCTAGATATGCGTGATACCGTCCGGAGTGCCCGACGCATGCGCTTGTCCCTGACTGCCTTTGCCTTCCTGTTGGCCGGCCCGGCCCTGGCCCAGGCCCCCGCCTCGCCCCCTGCGCCGGGGGCCATCGCCGGCATGGAAACCCTGCTGGCGCACCGCGCGGCCTATGGGCTGACGCTGGAACGCGCACGCGAGCGCAGCCAGGTCCGCAGCGCCAAGGGCGCCATGGTGTTCGAGGTGACGGACGCCTGCGAAGGCTGGGCCACCCGCCAGCGCCTGACCATGACGCTGACCGACACTGACGGGAACGACATCGACACGGCGTCGGATTACGCGACCTATGAATCCAAGGACGGGCGGCGCCTGCGCTTTTCCATGGTGCAGACAGCCAATGGCGCCATCCGCACCCAGGTGACCGGGGAGGCGACGCTGGAGGCCGATGGGTCCGGCATCGTGCGGTATACCCAGCCGACGGCGCGGGAGGAGCGGCTGCCGGCCGCCACCATCCTGCCCATGGTGCACACGCTGCGCGCCATCCAACTGGGGCGCTCGGGCGGGCGCATCCTGAGCGTGCCGCTGTTCGACGGCACCAGCGAGGACGGCGCGCAGGACAGCACGACCATCATCGCCGGCTGGTCCGGCCCGCAGCCGAATGAGCGCTTCCCCAGCCTGGCATCCTTGTCGTCGGCGCGCATGCGCATTGCCTTCTTCAACCGCAACCAGGCCAGCGGTGCCGGCGGCGGGGCCAGCGCGCCGGAATACGAGGTGGGCCTGAGGTACTTCGAGAACGGCGTGGCCGACGACCTGTCGATGGATTTCGGCGAGTTCGTGATGGCGGCGCAGATGCTGGAAATGGTCCCGCTGCCCGGCGGCTGCTGACGCGCGCGCCAAAGCGGTCCATGCTCGGGCACCCCCGGCAAGAGGGGTGTTTCGGGAGGACCCCATGCTTCGTCGTACGCTACTGGCCGCAGCGCCAGCCGTTCTGGCCGCACCCGCCATCGCCCAGGATTTCACGCAAGGCCTGCGGATCATCGTGCCCAACGCCCCGGGCGGCACCAGCGATATCCTGGCGCGGCTGATCGCAACACCGCTCGGCCGGGCGGTCGGGCAAACGGTCGTGGTGGAAAACCGCGCCGGTGCCGGCGGCAATATCGGTGCGGATTTCGTCGCGAAAAGCCGGCCTGACGGGCACACCATGCTGCTGCTGGACGTGTCGGTGCTGGCGACGAACCCGTTCCTGTTCCAGCGCATGCCCTTTGATGCGACGCGCGACCTGGCGCCGGTGCAGATGCTGATCTACGCGCCGTATATCCTGGCGGTGAACAATGCCCTGCCGGTGCAGAACGCGGCGGAGCTCGTGGCCTATGCCCGCGCCAATTCGGGCCGTCTGAACGCCGCCAATTCGGGCACCGGCACGCTGTCGCACCTGGTCGCCCTGTCGCTCGCCAGCGCCTGGGGCACCGAGATGACCGCCGTGCCGTACCGCGGCGGCGCGCCGGCGCTGCTGGCGCTGGTGTCGAACGAAGCCAATCTGACGTTGGCGGGCGCCACGCAGTCGCAGGCCTATGTCGTGGGCGGGCAAATGCGCGGGATCGCCGTGACCGGCCCTGCCCGCATGGCCAGCGTGCCCAACTTGCCGACCTTTCGCGAACTGGGCTGGCCGGAACCCGATTCCGGCACCTGGCAGGGGTTGCTCGTGCAGGGCGGCACCCCGGCGCCCGCGGTCGCACGGCTGGAACGCGAAATCCGCACCGTGCTGGAAGAGCCTGCGGTGAAGGCGCGGATCCAGGAACTGGGCGGCCAGGTGCAAGCCGATGGCGCGGCCGCCTTTCGGACCAGGCTCGCGGCCCAGACCGAAGCCTATGGGCGCATCATCGGCGCCAACAACGTCCGCCTGGAGTAGCGCTCGCCGTCGCCACGGCGAAGGCATCCGCGTGCGGGAGGAGGGCCGGTTCCACATGGCCTTCTTCGACCACCGCCTGGCGATGCCGGATATCTGTTCCAACGACTTCGCCAATACCGTGATGCACGGCATACGCGCGGTGCGGCCGGATCTTCAACGTCGCCACAGCGACCAGGCAACGACGGGGGCGACCAGCGCGACGGTTCCCGCCGCGATGGGCAACAGGCCGGGGCCGTCGCCGAGGATGACCAGGACGGCACCGGCCAGGCCGACCAACGCCGTTACCACGCACACGGGGCCGAAAGCCTGCACCGCCCAGGGCTTGAAGGAGGTGATGCCGCTGCCCCAAAGCAGCAGCGGAACCATCGCCACGATCAGCGGGACTTCGGCGAGGCCGAGCGGCTCCACCACCTTGAACCAGGGCAGTATGGCCGCCACCGCGCCCAGGATGCTGACGGTGGCGGCAAGGGGTCGCTGGTTCATCGGTACATCATCGTCGGCAGCCACAACACCATCGACGGCCAGTAGGTGACCAGCCCCAGGCAGATGAACAGCGGGATCAGGAAAGGCGCGCAGGCCCGCATCGTCGCCTCGAAGCTCAGCCCCGACACGCGCGCCAGAATGTACAGAACCATGCCGACCGGCGGCGTCAGCAGGCCGATCATCAGGTTCAGCACCATGATCAGCCCGAAATGCACCGGGTCCACGCCAATCGCCAGCATCAGCGGCATCAGCACCGGCACCAGGATGGTGATGGCGGCGATGGTTTCCAGGAAACAGCCGACGATCAGCAGGAAGATGTTGACCAGCAGCAGCACGGCCCAGGGTTCGCGCGTGATCGCCAGCACCCAGGTCGCAACCTGTTCGGTCACGCGCGTGGTCGTCACCAGCCAACCAAAAATGCTCGCCGCCGCCACGATCAGCAGCACGATGGCGGTTGTTTCCAGCGTTTCCGCCGTGACCCGCACCAGGCCCCGCCAGGTCAGGGTGCGATACACCACGGTGCCGAGGAACAGCGCGTAGAAGGTCGCGGCGATCGCGGCCTCGGTCGGCGTAAAGGCGCCGGTGGTCATGCCGCCGACCAGCAGCACCGGCGTCATCATGGGCAGGAAGGCGCGCTTGCCGGTGCGGCCGAGGGTCGCCACCGAAAACGCCGCATCGCGCTTGAAGCCCTGACGGTGCGAGACGAAGGCGACCCAGCACATCAGCGTCAGTGCCATCAGCAAGCCAGGGATCAGACCGGCCGCAAACAACTGCCCGATCGAGGTATTGGCCATCACGCCAAAGATCACCATCGGCAGGCTGGGCGGGATGATCGGCCCGATGGTGGAGGAGGCCCCGGTCAGCCCCACCGCGAAGGGCAGTGGATAGCCATGGTCCTTCATCGCCTTGATTTCGATGTTGCCCAGGCCCCCGGCATCGGCCACCGCCGTGCCGCTCATGCCCGCGAAGATCACCGAGCCCACGACATTCACATGCCCCAGCCCCCCCCGCAGCCAGCCCACCAGCGCCAGCGCGAAGGAATAGATGCGTTCGGTGATCCCGGCCGAATTCATCAAGCTGCCGGACATGATGAAGAAGGGGATGGCCAGCAGCGGGAAACTGTCCACGCCGGCCGCCATCCGATGCAGCACCACCAGCGGCGGCAGCATGCCTTCGGCCCAGACATAGATCAGCGAGGCCCCGCCCAGCGCCACCGCGACCGGTACGCCGATGCACAGCAGCCCGAGGAAGGCGACAAAGAGCAGCGCGGTCATGCGCGGCGCGCCCTTGCCAGGCCGAAAGCCGCAGCGCGCAGCGTCATCAGCACCAACCCCGCCATGATGCCCCAATAGACCACCGAAAGCGGCACATCGACGACGATCATCGGCTGGAACTGCATCGCCTGCGCAACCTGGAAGCAGAGGAAGCAGAGGATCCCGTAGAAGGCGACCGTCAGCACATCCGCCAGCATATAGGCGTATCGCCGCGCGCCCGCGGGCAGCATCAGGACGAAGACTTCGACCGCGATGTGGCTGCCGCGCCGGGCCGCCATGGCGCTGCCGGTGAAGCACAGCACCATCAGCAGATAGCCCGCGATTTCCTCGGTCCAGGCCAGGCTGTCGTTGAGGATGTAGCGGGTGACGAACTGCAGGAAGACGACACCCGACAGCACCCAGAACAGGATGAAGGACAGCCAGTCCTCGGGCGCCATGTCGGCCGGCGCCTCAGGGACGGCGGCCTCGGCCGCCGCCAATTCCACGAAGGTCGCTTCCGCGTCCTTGCCGTCCATACACGTTTCCTCCGATGATCTTGCAGCAAAGACTGCAACGATGCGGCGGCGGAGGGAACTGCGGAATGGCGAAGATCCGGCAGGCGACGATCACCCAGGTGGACCTGGCGCCCAAGGTGGTTCGCAGCGACGCGATCCAGGCCTTCGTCACGCAGGAAACGCCGATCGTCACCATCACCGACACCGATGGGGTGACCGGCACGGGCTATACCTACACCATCGGCACCGGAGGCAGTTCGGTCGTAGCCCTGCTGCGCGACCACCTGCTGCCGCGCATCATCGGCCAGGACGCCGACCGGATCGACGCGATCTGGCAAGGGCTGTTCATGGCGACGCATTCGCTCAGCATCGGCCCGCTGACCGCGCTGTCGCTGGCCGCGATCGACACCGCGCTGTGGGACCTGCGCGGCCAACGCACCGGACTGTCCCTGCACGCACTGGCCGGCGGCGCGCGAAACGACATCCCCGTCTACACCACCGAAGGCGGCTGGCTGCACATGACCGAGGCCGAGATCGTGGCCGAAGCCGCCGCCGCCATCGACCAGGGCTTCGCCGGCACCAAGATCAAGGTCGGCCGCGCCACCCTGCAGGAAGATATCGCCCGCCTGTCCGCCGTGCGCCGCGTCGTCGGCGACCGCTTCCAGATCATGACCGACGCCAACCAGGGGTTTTCCCTTGCCGAAGCCATCCGCCGCGCCGGCGCCTTCGAAGCCGCGGGCCTCGACCTTGCCTGGTACGAAGAACCCCTCCCGGCCGAAGACGTGGAAGGCCACGTCCGCCTCTCCGCCCTGACCCGCATCCCCATCGCGGTCGGCGAATCCCTCTACCACCCCGCCCAGTTCCGCGACTACTTTTCGCGCGGCGCCTGCGCGGTCTGCCAAGTGGATGTCGCACGCATCGGCGGCATAACCCCCTGGCTGAAAGTCGCCCACATGGCCGAAGCCTTCAACATCGCCGTCTGCCCGCACTTCCTGATGGAACTGCACCTGCCCCTGGTCGCCGCCATACCCAACGGCGCCTGGCTGGAATACATCCCGCAACTGGACACGCTGGCCACCAGCCGCGTCACCGTGACCAACGGCCGCGCCACACCCCCCACCACCCCCGGCAACGGTATCGCCTGGAACACAGCCGCCATCACCGAACGCCAGGCCTTCAAGCCGATCCTGGTTGCCTGAGGCGGGGCCTGGTTCTGGGAAGGCGGTTCCTTGAGAGGGGCTTTGCCCCCCTCAAACTCCCCCCACCAGGAGCCTGAGGCCCCTGGACCCACTTCGATTCCTTGCCCAAGGCGAGGGAGGGGCATCAAAGGCGCGCCCTTCATCACGGGCATACCATGCCCCTCCCTCGCCTTGGGCAAATACCGGCGGGTGCAGGGGGCACGGCCTCCTGCTGGGGGAGGT
>JBBQHE010000083.1:0-17115 GCA_038323655.1 Acetobacterales bacterium
TGGTTCTCCAGCGTGTTGATGCCATAGACGAGGAAGCTCGCGCGCACCCCGTCGCGCGCCCGCACCCCATCGGCGCCGGCGCGCCAGCCGGCTTCGTCCAGCACGCGCGCGGCCCCGGCGGGGTCGAAGCGGGGCACCAGCGCATCGGCCGCGGCGTCAAAATCCAACGCCACGGGGTTGACGATGTTCACCGCCGCCGTCGCATGGCCGGACCAGATCGCGCGCACCATCGCCGGCTTGTCGATCGCCATGGCCATCGCCCGCCGCGCTGCGGGGTCGCTGACGAAGGGTTTGTCCACCTTGAAGGCCATGTAGTAGTCCCAGAGGTAGTTTGGCTGGGTCGTCACGGTCACGTTCGGCGCGCGCTGCAACTGCGCCAGCGCCACCGTCGGGATGTATTGCGTGGCATCCGCCTGGCCGGTCTGCAGGGCCGCGAGCCTGGCCGTCGCCTCCGGCACCACGCGCCAGATGATACGCTCGATCTGCGCAGCCCCCCGGTTTTCATAGATCGGCGGCCCCCAGGCATAGGTCGGGTGGCGCGTCATCACCAGTTCCTGCCGCGGCGTCCAGGATTGCCAGCAATAGGGGCCGGTACCGTTGAAGCCCTGCACGCCAAAATTCGCGCCCAGGCGCTCGACGGCATTGCGATCGACGACGGAGGCGAAGAACAGCGTCAACTGCGCCAGCAATTCGGAAAACGGCTCGTTCAACTCGTATTCGACGGTATGCGGGCCGGTCGCGCGCACCTGCTTCACATTGCCCGCGCGCCAGGCGACGGGGCTGCGGGTCGCGGGGTCGATCCAGCGGTTGATGGTATAGGCCACGTCCTCGGCCGTCATCGCCCGGCCGTCGCAGAAGGTGACGTCGGTGCGAAGATGGAAGGTGTAGAGGCGGCCATCCTCCGACACCTCCCAGCGGCTGGCGAGACCGGGGCGGATGGTGCGCATGTCCCAGTCCATCGACACCAACGTGTCCGACAGCATGTAGACCACCTCACCCGCGCTGCGGGCGGTGCTGCGGACGGGGTCGTAGCGGTCGGCATCGATCTCGCGCAGCAGCACGGCGGTGTTGCGCGGGGTCTGCGCCACGGCCGGCAGGGCGATGGTGGCAAGGGCCAGGGCGGTCAGCAGGCGTCGCATCGGCGTCTCCAATCAGGGGCGAAGTTTGGGGTCAAGGGCGTCGCGCAGCGCATCGCCCAGCAGGTTGCATGCCAGCACGATGGCGAAGATGGCGGCCGAGGGGATCACGCTGATATGCGGTGCGAAGAACAGGAAGGTGCGGCCTTGGGCCGCCATCGCGCCCAGTTCCGCCGTTGGCGCCTGCGCACCCAGGCCGAGGAAGGACAGCGCCGATCCCAGCAGGATCACCTGGCCCAGCCGCAGTGTCGAAAAAACCAGCAGCGGTGCCACGCAATTGGGGGCCAGGTGCCGACGGATCAGCCGCCAGTCGCCCATGCCGGTGGCGCGCGCGGCCTCGATATAATCCTGCGCCATCACCACCAGGGCGGTGCTGCGGGCGATGCGCGCCATCAGCGGCACGGTCGCGACCGACAGCGCGATCACCACAGCGATCAGGCCGGGGCCGAAGATCGCGGCGAGCGCCAGGCCGAACAGGATCGCGGGGAAGGACAGCATCACATCCATCAGCCGCATCAGCAGCCCATCGACCCGGCGCCAATAGGCCGCGATGAAGCCGATCGACACGCCGATGACGCCACCCGCCAGCAGCGATGTGACCCCCATCAGCAAGGTCACCCGCAGCCCGAACAGCAGCCGCGACAGCATGTCCCGACCCTGCCCGTCCGTGCCGAGCGGATAGTTCTCACCCCCCGGCGGCTGCATCACCGCCATCAGGTCGGTCTCATACGGGTCGAAGGGGGCCAGCCAGGGGGCGAGCAGCGCCGCCAGCACCACCAGAGCCAGGAAGGCCGCACTGCCCGCGGCCGCGGCATCCCGCAGCACCAGGCGCAGCACGGTCGGGCGTGCGACGTAGGTGGCACTCACGCGCCGCGCACCCGTGGGTCCAGCACGCCGTACAAAAGATCCACCGTCAGGTTCACCAGGATGAAGCCGGCCGAAAGCACGATGATCGTGCCCTGCGCCATGGGAAAATCCGACGAGGTGATGGCGCCCACGGCCAGCCGCCCGACGCCCGGCCAGGAAAACACCGTCTCGGTCACCACCGCCCCGCCCAGCAGAAACCCTATCTGCAGCCCGATCAGCGTGACCACCGGGATCAGCGCATTGCGCAGCGCGTGGTGCAGCACGACGGCGGTTTCCGACAGGCCCTTGGCGCGGGCGGTGCGGACGTGGTCGGCCGACAGCGTTTCCAGCACAGCGGTCCGCGTCATGCGCGCCACGGGGCCGACGAAGACACCGCCGAGGGTGATCGCCGGCAACGCCACCGCCCGCAAGCCGTCCAGCGTCCACAAGGGCCCCTGGCGACCCGTAAAAGGTAGCAACTGCCATTGGAAGCCGACATACCAGATCAGCACCAGGCCCAGGAAAAACACCGGCACCGACACGCCCGCGACCGATACCGCCATGATCGCCCGGTCGGCCCAGGACCCGCGCAGATAGGCCGCGATCGTGCCCATGCCGATGCCGAGCGGGATGGACCAGACCAGGGATGCGAACATCAGCTCCAGCGTCGGGCCGATGGTATTGCCCAATTCCTGCGCCACGGGGACGTTGTTGATGATGGACACGCCAAGGTCGCCCTGCACCAGGCGCCAGAGATACTTGCCGAACTGCACCGCCAGCGGCTGGTCGAGGCCGAGGTCGCTGCGGATCGCGGCGATCACCTCGGCCGAGGCCATGGGCCCCGCGCGCACGGTCGCGGGGTCGGTCGGCACCACCTGCATCAGCAGGAAGCCGACCAGCACGACGCCCAGCAGCACCGGCAGGGCCAGCGCGATGCGCCCCATGGCATGACGCAGCATCAGGCGAAAACCCCAAGCCGGTCATGGATCGCGACCCCGCCGCGCAGGGTCAGGTCACACCCTGCCGCCAGCACGGCCTCCGGCGGGGCCGCCAGCAGGTCGGTATCGAAGACGGCGATATCGGCCTCCATGCCCAGGGCCAGGGTGCCGCGGCGGTGTTCGGCGAAGCGCGCATGGGCGCCGCACCAGGTGTAGCAATGCAGCGCTTCCTCGGCCGACAGCGCCTCCTCCGCGCCGATCACCGTGCCGCGGTTGGTCTGGCGGGTCAGCATGGTGAAGAGGTTGATGAAGGGATCGACGGTGGACACGGGGCAGTCGGAGGAGGCCGCCGGATGGTGCCCTTCCTCCAGCCATGTGCGCATCGGGTAGGAGGCGGCGCTGCGCGCCAGCCCAAGGTTCTGCACGTAAAGATCACCGAACTCATAGAGGAACACCGGCTGCGGCACGGGCAGGATGCCGGCTGCCAGCATGCGCCGGCGCTGGTGGCGGTTGATGAAGCCGCAATGTTCGATGCGGTGGCGCGGCCGCGGCTCGGGCAGGTCCTCCATGCCCTTCAGCACCTGCTCGATCGCGGCATCGCCGATGGCGTGGATGTTCAACGCGAAGCCGCGCCCGTGCCACAGCGCCAGCAGGGCGTGCATGGTCGCTTCGGGAAAGCAGAAGACGCCCGTGCCGCCGGGCAGGTAGGGGTCGAAGAAGGCGGCGGTCAGCCCGCCGGCGCTGCCATCGGCAAAGATTTTTGCGGCACCGAGGGCCAGCATCGGATGCGTGGTGTCGCAGCGCTCGCCCGCATCCCAGGCGGCCTCGCCGATGCCCTCGGGGTTCGCTGCCAGCACCAGCCACATGCGCTGCACCAGCCGGTCCTCGGCCAGCGCGCGGCGATAGGCGGCCAGTTCCGAAATTCCCGCTGTCATCCCGACATTCATGTCCGACGCCGAGCCGAAGCCGTAGCGCGCGAGATCCCGCCCCGCGGCCTCGATCGCGGCGACCATCATGGCCTCATCCGGCACCGGGGCCACGTCCAGGACCAGCCGCATCGCACGTTCCTGGAACAGCCCGGTCAGCCGGCCGGCGGCGCGTTCGATCACCCCGCCCTCGGGGTCGGGCGTGTTGTGGCCGACGCCGGCCAGCCGCATCGCTGCGGTATTGGCGACGCCCATATGGCCGCAGGTGCGCTTGATGAAGACAGGGTTGTGCGGGGCGGCTTGGTCCAGTTCCTCGGCGGTCGGGTGGCGTCCGATGTCGAGGGCGGCGTGATCGTAGCCGCGGCCCATCACCCAGGCGCCCCGCGGGGCGGCGGCCGCGGCCTTGGCGATACGAGCCAAAACCTCGTCCAGGCTGCGGACCTGTTCGGCCCGCAGGTTCACCTGGGTCAGCGCCAGGCCGTAAGGCAGCAGGTGCATATGCGCCTCGTCCAGCGCCGGGGTCGCCAGGCGCCCGCCGAGGTCGATACGCCGGTCATCCGGCCCGGCCGCGTCGGTCGCATCGGCACCCAGTGCTGCGATGCGCCCGTCGCGGACCAGCACGGCATCCGTCTCCGGCAGGCCAAGACCGGTCCAGACCCGCCCGCCGTGCAGCAGCACGCCGGGTGTCATGCCCGCCAGTCGGCCCCCTGCCCTTCGATCAGCCGCAGCGCGCTGCCCCAGGCCCATTCGTAATGGTCCAGCACCGTGTCGCGGTTGAACTGCGCCGCGGTTTTCAGGCGCACCTCCTCGGGCGGCAGGATCAGTTCCGCACCACCGGACTGCGCGGCGACCTGCGCCTGGCAGGCGCGTTCCAGGTAGTAGATGTTGTTGAAGGCCTCGGGGATCGTGCGCCCGGCGCAGAGCAGCCCGTGATTGGCCAGGATCATCGCCCGGTGCTGGCCGAGGTCGGCGACCAGGCGATCGCGCTCGTCGAGATCCAGCGCGATGCCCTCATACCCGTGGTAGGCGAGGTGCCCGTAGAACTTCAACGCATGCTGGCTGATCGGCAGCAGACCCTGCTTTTGGGCCGCGACCGCCATGCCGGCGGCGGTATGGGTATGGACCACGCAGACCAGATCCTCCCGCGCCATGTGGATCGCGGAATGGATGGTGAAGCCCGCGGCGTTCACGCGCTTCGATTCCGGCCCGTCCTCGATCACATTGCCGTCCAGGTCGATTTTTACCAGGTCGGAGGCCGTCATCTCGTGGAACAGCACGCCGTACTTGTTGATCAGGAAGTGGTGCTCGGGGCCCGGCACGCGGGCGCTGATGTGGGTGTAGATGAAGTCCGTCATGCGGAAATGCGCGACCAGGCGATAGAGGGCCGCGAGGTCGCAGCGAATGCGCCATTCGTCCTCGGACACGCCGCGCAGGGCGGCGGGGGGGCTTGCGTAGGTCATGGCCGGCTCCGGAACTATGTGACCGCAAATTCACGCCCCAGGGGGGGCTACGTCAACCGTTCGCGGAGGAACCGCGACCGACGCAGGGAGGAAGTGCCGCCCATTTGGGCAAAGCAGTTGCGCCAGGGCGTCAATGGGCGATCATTGATCACCCCAGAAGGAACCACGCCGATGCTCCGCCCCCTGACGCGCCGCCTCGCCCTGGCGGCAGCGCTGGCCTGGCCGGGCCTCGCTCAGGCCCAGCCCCAGCCCACGCCGCAAAACACGCTGCGGATCGTGCTGATCAACG
Source organism: Acetobacterales bacterium (assembly GCA_038323655.1). GTDB lineage: Bacteria > Pseudomonadota > Alphaproteobacteria > Acetobacterales > Acetobacteraceae > Humitalea. Next base: position 5,596 of record JBBQHE010000083.1, read on the forward strand.
ACCTGTCCAGCCTGGACCCGGTGCAGTCCACCGCGGCCTTCGTCCGCAACCATGGCTTCCTGGTCTATGACCAGCTCTTCGCGCTCGACAGCCAGGGCGTCGCCCGGCCGCAGATGGTGGACACGCATGAGGCGGCCCCCGATGGGTTGAGCCATCGCTTCACCCTGCGCGAGGGCCTGGCCTTCCACGACGGCCAGCCGGTGCGGGCCGCCGACGCGGTGCAATCCATCCGCCGCTGGGCCGAGCGCGACGTGGTGGGCCGGGCGCTGATGGCCGCGACCGCCTCGCTCGATGTCGTGGACGACAGGACCTTCACCATGCGCCTGTCCCGCCCCTTCGCCCTGGTGACCGAGGCCCTGGCGCGGCCGACCGCCAGTGCCCTGTTCGTGATGCCCGAGCGCATCGCCCGCACGCCGGCCACCACCGCCATCACGGACGCGACCGGCAGCGGCCCCTTCGTCTTCCAGCGCGACCAGTGGCGGGTCGGGGATCGCGCCGTCTACACGCGCAACGCCGCCTACCGCCCGCGCCCCGAGCCCGCCGATGGGCTGGCCGGCGGCAAGCGGCCGTTGCTGGAGCGGATCGAGTGGCTGTCCCTGCCCGACCCCGCGACCGCCGCCGCGGCCCTGCAGCGGGGCGAGATCGACCTGATCGAACAGCCCTCGCCCGACCTGATCCCAACGCTGGAACGCGCGCGCGATGTGCGGACCATGGCGATCAACCCCGTGGGCTTCATGGTCTGGCTGCGCATCAACCACACTCAGCCGCCCTTCGACCGGCCGGAGGCACGCCAGGCGCTGCTTCACCTGGTGAACCAGCAGGACGTGCTGAACGCGATCGGCGTGCGGGCGAGCGAACAGGTGCCCTATTGCCCGGCCTATTTCTTCTGCGGCACGCCGTTGGAATCGGCGGCCGGCGCGGTCGGTCTGCGCGCGGCGAACCTGGACCGCGCCCGCGCCCTGCTGGGGCAGGCGGGCTACGACGGGCGGCGCATCGTCTTCCTCAACGCCACCGACAACCACATCAACAACGCAGCAACCCTGACCATGGCCGAGGCCTTTCGCGGCGCCGGGCTGAACATGGATGTGCCGGCGATGGACTGGGCGACCGTCACCCAGCGCCGCAACCGGCGCGAGGCGCAGGACGCCGGTGGCTGGAACATGTTCGTCACGGTCGCCAATGTGCTCGATGGCCAGAACCCGCTGACCAACCTGTATCTCGCCAGCCCCTGCGAAGGCGGGCTGACCGGCTGGCCCTGCGATGCCGCTTTGGAAGCCCTGCGCCGCTCCTGGTGGGAAGAGAACGACGCCGCGAAACGCGCCGAAATCCTGCAGCGCGTGCAGGCCCGCGCCTATGCCGTGCTGCCCTACATCAACGCGGGGCAATTCCGGGCCCTGGCGGCGTATCGCACCAATGTGGTGGGGCTGCGGCCGACGATCGTGCCGGTGTTCTGGGGCGTCGAGAAGCGGTAGCCCGGTTGCCGCAACCCCGGCGCCGCTACCCCGCCCGGCGCCCCTGCTTGCCGGTGCTGAGCATATCGACGTGCCAGCGCATCTCGGCCAGGGCCAGAGGCCAGGCGCCGTCGGGGGCGGCGTGGATCACCTCCTCGGGCGGCAGCCGCGCCAGGATCGCCTGCACCACGGCGGACGCCCGCGGCGACAGCCCGGCGCGCCATGACAGCGACATCAGCCCCTTGGCGCTGCGCAGGGTGATGGCCCGGTCGACGATCTCGGGCGCGATGTCGGCCAGGTGGATCAGCATCGCCCGGCAGCCCCCCGCGTCGCCGGCGGCAGCGGTGCGCAGGAAGCCGCGCTCGGCCACGTCGTGGTCGTCCTCCATCACCGGCCCGGCGGCGGTTGGGCAGGGCAGGCCGGCGCGCTGCGCGACCAGCCCGATCGCAACACGGCGGTGCAGCAGTTCCCGCGTGGCTGCATCCAGTTCCACCCGCTCGGCCAGCACAGCCAGCAGGTCGCGCGCGACGCAGTCCGACAGCAGCCTGATCGCGGCAGGCGGCAGCCGCGGTCGGGCCACCAGCGGCGCGTGCCAGGCGACCCGCCCGGCCAGGTCGGCTGCGGCCTGGGCGGCCAGCGTGTCCAGCGTCGCCTCCCGGATCGCGGCCGAGCCGTTGGCGAGCAGGGCCGCGACCGCAGCGGTATCGGCGCTGGCGGCGATGGCGTCGCACACAGCCTCGGCCAGCGCCGGGCGTCGGGCGATGGCGGTCAGGGTTTCCGGGGTGGGCGGCGCGCTGACCAGGGCCAGCAGGTCGGCGTCGGTCAGCAACGGCGAGGCACGCAGCACCGGGCCGCAGACGGCAACCGACACATCGCGCGCCAGCATCACCACCAGGCTGCGCTGCGCCGGATCGACCAGCCCCGCCGCCGCTTCGGCGATGATCGCGCGGACGCCGACGGCGGCGTCCTCGGCCAGCAGGCACAGCGTGTCCCAGGCCAGCCGCGCCAGCCGGTCGTGCCGCGCCGGCGACAGCCCCGGTGCGAGCGACGCCAGCCGGCGTGCCAGCACCAGCCGCACCGCTTCGCTTTCATCGGCGCCCAGCAGGCGGTTGGCCTGGGCCGGGGTCGCGGGGTTGGCGGCGACCGCGGCGCGCACGGCGGGCACCGGGTCGGCGGCCAGGAAGTAGAGCATTTCCGGCCGCGCCTCGGGGTCGGCGGCCAGCACGGTGCGCGCCACCTCGGCCCCTTCGCGCGCGACATGCTTGGCGGTTTCGTAGTCGAAGGCGGCAATCATGACGGCCTCTCCGGCGCCCGGCGCCCGTGCCAGGCGGCCTCGCCGCCCGGCAGCGCCGGGTCGTCGATCAAGGCGGGTCGCGCCACATCCCAGCAGGCGCGGCCGCGCCGCTTGGCGGCGTACATCGCGCCGTCGGCGCGCGACAGGATGGCCGGCCCGTCCTCGGCCGTGCCGGCGGCGATGCTGGCGATGCCGATCGACATGGTCAGCGGCCGACCCGGCGCGCCGAAGTCGCGCAATTCCCGCGTGGCGACCAACAGCAGCGCCTCCGCCCGGCGGCAGGCGATCGCCTCGTCCACGCCATCCAGCCAGGCGGCGAATTCATCGCCGCCCAGGCGGCCCACGAGGTCGGCCGGCCGGAGCCCATCGCGCACCAGCAGCGCGACATGGCGCAGCGCCGCGTCGCCCGCGGCATGGCCACGCTCGTCGTTGACCGGCTTGAAATTGTCCAGGTCGAGGAACAGCAGCGCGCCGCCGGCGCGGCCGTTGCGCACGCTGCGTTCCATCCGGCGTTCCAGCCCGTCCATGAAGGCGCGGCGGTTCAGCAGCCCGGTCAGCGGGTCGGTCCCGGCCTCGTGCTCCAGCGCCCGCGCGCGCCACTCGGCGCCGAGCGCCGGGCGCATCCGCAGCGCCATCTCCGACAGCATGTGCCGTTCATCGGCATCCCAGTCCCGCCCGCCGGTGCGGCGCAGGGCGACAAGCACGGGCCGGCGTTCCTCCGGCCCATCCAGCGCCAGCAGCGCCAGCGGGCCGAGGTGCGGGCTCTGGCTTTGGGCACGCAGGTGGCGGACGGCGCCCATGGGCATGTCGGCGGCCTGGGCCAGGACCTCATCGGGCAAGGTGCCGCAAAGATGCGTGGTCCCTGGCGGGCTGCGGCCTTCGCCCAGGTCGATCACCGCCGCGGCCACCAGCCCCAGGCTGTCGCGCAGACCCTCCAGCCAGGCCAGGATCCGGCCGCGCGGGTCGGTGATGCGCCCGGCCCGGGCGGCGACGCCGTCCCGCGCCTCAAGCCGGCGCAGCGCGCGGGCCGAGGCCGCGGCCGCCGTCTCCTCGGCCGTCACGTCGCGGGCGGTGGCGCGCAGGCCAACCACGCGCCCGGCCGCGTCGTGCAGCGCTGCCGCACACAGCAGCAGGCAGGCCTGGGCGCCATCGGCGCGGCGCGCCCAGACCCGCAGGTCGCGCATCGCCCGGCCTTCCGGCAGGCGGCGCGGATCGGGCAGCGCGCAGAGGCTTGCGGCCGGCTCGCCGATCAGATGGTCGGCGACATGCCCCAAGACCTGGTCGGGCGCGAGGAACACGAGGTGCCCCGCGGCATCCGTCTCCAGCACGATGTCGGCCGCGAGCAGGGCCGCGTCCCGCCACCGGTTGCGCGAGTCGAGCAGCGCGGCGCGCAGCGCGCGGTCGGCCTCCCCCCCGGCGGGCGAGGCTGCGGGCGCGGTTGCCGGCATGGCAGCGGGCAGGCCCACCGCCTTGCGGGGGTGTCGATCGGGATCATCGGCAGACCAGCCGGGCGGCGGGGCGGGAGGCAGCGAATCCATGCGCCATTTCACCGCCTGGAGGTGAAGACCGGATGAACGCGGCGTACGGCGTTGACAGCCGGCGGGGCGCCACGGATAGCAGGCCGCCCGGAGCCCAGCAGCGCAGCGGCGCCGCAGGCCTGCCGATCGCCCAACCCCGACGCCCGCCCCCAAAAGGTCACCGCCCATGGATCTGCCCGCCCTTGAAACCACCATCACTTCGCTGTGGGACCGCCGCGCCGGGGTCACCCCCGCGACGCAGGGGGCGGATCGGGTGGCAGTGGAAACCGCGCTCGGCCTGCTGGATGACGGCAGCCTGCGGGTCGCCGAGCCCGGCGCTTCGGGCTGGGTCGTGCACCAGTGGCTGAAGCAGGCGGTGTTGCTGTCCTTCCGGCTGGAGGACAACACCCTGCGCCCGGGCCAGGGCGCCGGTGCCTGGGACAAGGTGCCGCTGAAGTGGGAAGGCTGGGACGCCGCCCGCTTCCAGGCCGCTGGTTTTCGGGCCGTGCCGGGGGCGATCGCGCGCCGCTCGGCCTTCATCGCACCCAACGTCATCCTGATGCCGTCCTTCGTGAATGTCGGCGCCTATGTCGACAGCGGGACCATGGTCGATACCTGGGCGACGGTCGGCTCCTGCGCCCAGATCGGCAGGAACGTCCACCTGTCGGGCGGGGTCGGCATCGGCGGTGTGCTGGAACCGCTGCAGGCCAATCCCACGATCATCGAGGATGACTGCTTCATCGGCGCCCGCAGCGAGGTGGTGGAGGGTGTGATCGTCGAACAGGGCAGCGTGCTGTCGATGGGTGTGTTCCTGTCGGCCAGCACGAAGATCATCGACCGCGCGACCGGCGAGGTTTTTGTCGGCCGGGTGCCTGCCTTCTCGGTCGTCGTGCCGGGCTCCCTGCCCGGCCGCCCGCTGCCCGATGGCAGCCCGGGGCCGAACCTGTCCTGCGCCGTGATCGTCAAGCGCGTCGATGCGCAGACGCGGGCCAAGACCAGCATCAACGACCTGCTCCGCGATTGACCATGCGCGACCCGCTGCCGCTGGCACAGAGCCTCATTCGCTGCGCCAGCGTGACGCCGGCCGACGCCGGGGCGCTGGATGTGGTGGAACAGGCGCTGCGGCCGCTCGGTTTTGCAGTCGAACGGCTGCTCTTCGGCGGCACGCCGAACCTGTTCGCGATCCGCGCGGGTACCGGGCCGCACCTCTGCTTCGCGGGGCATACCGATGTGGTGCCGCCGGGGGCCGCCGCCTGGACGACCGACCCCTTCGGCGGGCAGGTCCGCGACGGCGTGCTGTATGGCCGGGGGGCTGCCGACATGAAGGGCGCCATCGCCGCCTTCATCGCAGCCATCCCCGACACCTGCCCCGGCACGCTGTCGCTGCTGATCACCGGTGACGAGGAAGGCCCCGCGACCGACGGCACGGTCAAGGTGCTGGGCTGGATGGCCGAACGCGGCCTGCTGCCCGACATGTGCCTGGTCGGCGAGCCGACCAGCAAGGCGGCGTTGGGCGATACCATCAAGGTCGGCCGCCGCGGCAGCCTCAATGCAGCGATCACCGTGCACGGCACCCAGGGCCACGCCGCCTACCCCCAGAGGGCCGACAATCCGGTGCATCGCCTGGTGCGGGTGCTGGCCGCGCTGACCGCGGCGCCGCTGGATGCGGGCAGTGCATTCTTCGAAGCCAGCACCCTGCAGGTCACCAGCATCGACGTCGGCAATGCGGTGACCAATGTGATCCCGGGTCAGGCGACGGCACGGCTGAACATCCGCTTCAACGACCAGCACACTTCGGCCAGCCTCGGGGCCCATCTGCGCGACGTGCTGGCCGAACACGCCCCGCGGCACGAACTCGCGCTCGACTGTTCCGGCGAAGCCTTCCTGACGCAGCCCGGCCCCTTCGTGGAGGCGCTGAAGCGCGCCGTGCGCGCGACCTGCGGCCGAGACCCCGTGCTCGACACCGGCGGCGGCACCTCGGACGCGCGCTTCATTGCGCGCTATTGTCCCGTCGCCGAACTCGGCGCGACAGGGGTGACCATGCACAAGGCCGATGAATGCACCCCGGTCGCTGAATTGCGCGACCTCTCGCGGCTCTACGCCGCGGTGATCCGGGAGACCTTAGGGTGAGCGCACCGCTGCCAACGCCTTCGCCACGGGTCGAGATCGCGGCCGGGCTGGTCGCGGGCTTCCTGCTCGCGCGCGGCCGCCCCCAGGGCCTGGCGCTGCTGCCGGCCGACGGCCCCGGCGCCTGGCGGTCGTTCCGCGCCATGGCAATCTGCCTGCCAGCCTTCCTGGCGCTGCGGCTGATCGCCTGGGGGCCGGCGGCACCTGGCGGGAGCCTGGCCTTCGGCCTGCTGGTCGAGGTGATCGCCTTCGTCTTCGCCTGGGTGGCGCTGCTGCTCGGCACCATCCCGCTGGTCGATGCGGCCGGGGCCACGGCGCGATGGCCGCGTTTCGTCGCCGCCTGGAACTGGGCCAATGTGCCGCAATACGTGGTGCTGATGGTCGCCATCATCCTGCCCGACGCGCTGGGCCTGCCGGCCGTGGTTGGCCAGGCGCTGACGCTGGCGGCCTTCGGCTGGGCGCTCTGGCTGGAATGGTGGATCGCCAAGGTGGCGCTGGGCGCCGGCCCGCTGGTTGCCGTGTCGATCGTCGCGGCCGATGTGCTGATCGGGCTGATCGTCGGCGGCATCGCCGACCGGCTGGCGGGCGGCTAGCGCCCGGCTTGCGGCGGCCCGCCGGCAAGGGGGGCGCGTGCCGCCGCGGCATGCTTTAGTCTGCGTGCCATGAGCGACCCCCAAGCCCGTTTCTTCCGCCCGACACCCCAGGCCGGTGAGCATGTCTGGCGTGGCGACAGCCTGGCCCCCGGCGACTGGATGCTGGCGCTGGGGAACGAGGCCGCGGCCGAAATCGCCGGCGCCCTGGCCGGTGGCGCGGGGCTTGCGACCCTGGCCGGCGTGCTGCGCGACCTGGGGCTGCGGCTGGACCATGGCCGGGGCTTCGCCCTGCTGCGCGGGCTGCCGGCCGGTGTGGCGCCCGACGCCGCGGCGCTGCTGGGCCTGCTGGGGGCTGCGATCGGCCGCGCCATCGGCCCCGCCGCAGCACTGACGCAGGCGCCCGGGCGCGCGGATGCCTGGCTGCTGCTGGCCGGCGGCGCCGAGGAGGTGACCCTGGCCTCGGCCGCGGCCGCCCACAACGCCGTCATGGCGCAGGACCGCGCCGCCCTGGCCAGCCTGTTTGCCGGCGAGGCGCCGGGCTTTGCCGCCCAGGGCGGGACCTTTGCCGGGCAGCGGATCGTGAGCGCGGCGCTGGATGCGGCGCTGGACCAGACGGGCGCCGCTTTGCGCCTGCCGCTGCGCGCCGGTGACGTGCTGGCGCTAAACCCGTCGCTGGTCTGGTGGCTCGGCCCTGCCCCCGCCACGCTGACCGGGCTGGCGTTGGCGACCGAGCCTTCGCGGCTCGGCCTGCCGGTCTGGGCCGCTACGCCCGCTCGATGAGCTCGATCTTGTAGCCGTCCGGGTCCTCGACGAAGGCGATCACCGTGGTGCCGAACTTCACCGGCCCGGGCTCGCGGGTGATCTTCGCCCCTGCCGCGCGAAGCCCGTCGCAGGTGGCATGGATATCCGGTACGCCGACCGCGAGATGGCCGAAGGCGGCGCCCTGCTCATAGGCCGTGACGCCATAGTTGTAGGTCAGTTCGATCACCGCGGCCCCGGTCGATTCCTCGGCATAGCCGACGAAGACCAGCGTGTACTTGCCGTCCGGCACGTCGCGCCGGCGAAGCTCTTTCATGCCCAGCAGGCGGGTGTAGAAATCAACGCTGCGGTCCAGGTCGCCGACCCGGATCATGGTGTGCAGAACGCTCGGCATCAGTCGTTTCCCTTCCATGCGGCCGGGTCGATCGCGAGCAGGAACAGCCCCGCCTCGGTCGCCAGCCGTATACAATCGGCGGCGTCCATCAGGATGCAGCCTTGGCCCTCGATCACCACGCCCCGCAACCCGGCGGCGATGGCGCCGGTGATGGTCGAGGGGCCGACGACGGGCAGGTCCACCCGACGGTCCTGGCCGGGCTTCAGCAGCTTGACCAGAACGCCACCCGGGCCCTCGCGTTTCAGCGTGCCCGCGCGGGCGATCATCGCGTCCGTCCCCTCGATCGCCTCGATTGCCAGCACCACGCCTTCCTGCACGACGCAGCCCTGGCCGACATCGGCCGGCCCCATCGCTGCCAGCACGGCCACGGCGCGGCGGATGTCGCGGGTCGCGGTGTCGTCGGGCGCGGTGCCGGCCAGCAGCCCGGGCGGCACCTGCAGCGTGGTGAGGAACTGCTCGCAGCCGAGCGGCTCAAAGCCTTCCTCGCGGATCACCCGGACCAGCGCGGTCAACAGGCTGTCGTCGCCACCGAAGGCCTTCATGCCGATCCGCGGCAGCAGGCGGGCCGCACCGGCATCGGGGCGCAGCGAGAAGAAGGTCGGCCGCGTCACCCGCCCGACCATGACCAGTTGCCTGACAGCCTCGGCGCGAAAGTAGTCCAGCATGCGCCCGGCGGCCCCCAGGCGGCAGACGATGTGGTGATAGGCCGCGTAGTCGGCGGGGTCGGCAAACCCCTCCAGCACCACGACCCGCACCTGGCGCCCCGCACCCCGGGCTGCCTCGATCGTGCGCCGGGGCAGCAGCCCCGCGCCCACGACGAAGCCGACCGGACCGTCCGGTGCCGCCATCACACGTCCGCGGCGTCTTCGGCTTCGAGCTCGACGGCGACCTGGCGGCCGATCTTGCAGATGCCGCGCTTGGACGGCCCGCGGATGAAGGCCAGGATCTCAGCCACCCCGGGCACGTCGCCGTATTGCGCCTCGGCCGCCGCGCGCCGTTCCTCGACGCTGCCCGCGCCGAGGAAGATCAGCCGGAAGGCCGAGCGCATCGCATGGCGCTGGGCGTGGCTGGCGCCGCGCCGCTTCAGCCCGATCTGGTTCAGCCCGGTCATGCGGGCGCGGTTCCCCATCACCGCGCCATAGGGGATGATGTCGGCCTCGACGCCCGACAGCCCGCCGATCACCGCCTGATGGCCGATGCGGACGAACTGGTGCACCGCGGCCCCGCCGCCGATGAAGACCGTGTCGCCGACCTCGACATGCCCGGCCAGCAGCGCGTTGTTGGCCAGGATGACCCGGTCGCCCAGGATGCAGTCATGCGCGACATGGGCGCCCACCATGATCATGCAGTCGCTGCCGATCACGGTGACGCCGGCGCCGCTGACCGAGCCGCGATGGATGGTCGCATGTTCGCGGATCAGGGTCCGCGCGCCGATCGCAACCCGGGTCGGCTCGCCCTTGTACTTCAGGTCCTGCGGTGCGAGGCCGATGGTGGCAAAGGGCTGCACATGGACCTGCGGCCCGATGTGGCTGTGGCCCTCGATGATGACATGCGCCACCAGCGCGACACCTTCATCCAGCACGGCATCGGGACCGATCATGCAATAGGGGCCGATGCGGCAGCCGGGCGCGATGCGCGCGCCGGGGGCGATGATCGCGGTCGGGTGGATGTCGGTGGCAGCTGCCGCGGCGGCGTCCATGCTCAGCGGTCCCGGATCATGGCGGTGATGGTGGCCTCGGCCACCACCTGGCCATCGACCCGCGCCTCGGCGGCGAACTTCCACACATTGCCGCGGCTGCGTTCCTTGGCGACATGCACGCGCATCTGGTCGCCAGGCACCACCGGCCGGCGGAACTTCGCACCCTCGATCGACATGAAATACACGAGCTTGCCCTCGGCCGAGGGCCCGAGGGTCGCGACCACCACGACCGCCGCGGTCTGCGCCATGCTCTCGATGATCAGCACGCCGGGAAACACCGGCTGGGCCGGAAAGTGGCCCGCGAAAATCTGTTCGTTGATGCTGACGTTCTTGATGCCGACGGCGGATTCGCCCAGCACCAGCTCCACCACGCGATCGACCAGCAGCATCGGGTAGCGATGCGGGATCGAGGCCATGATGCGCAGGATGTCGTAGGTGGCGAGGCTTCCCGGAGCCTCGGGCTGGGGGGTCGCATCCATCACTGGGGTGTCTTCTTTGCCGGGGGTTGGCCGAGTTTGCGCAAGGCAGCCATGGCGCGCAGCGTGTCGCGCGCGGGCCAGGCGGGGCTGCCGACCCAGTCCTGGGCTTCGGGAATGTCGTTCATCACCCCGGCCTGGGCGCCGATGCGCGCCTTGCTGCCGATCGACAGGTGTCCCGCCACGCCGACCTGCCCCGCCAGGGTGACGTAGTCGCCGAGGCGGGCGGAGCCGGCGATGCCGACCTGGGCCACGATCACGCACCCCCGGCCCATCGCCACGTTATGCGCGATCTGCGCCAGGTTATCGATCCGCGTGCCCGGCCCGATCACCGTGTCCTGCTGGCTGCCGCGGTCGATGCAGGCATTCGCACCGACCTCCACGCCATCGCCGAGCCGCACAAGCCCCAGCTGCGGCATGGTGACATAGCGGCCCTCCGGCGTGGGGGCGAAGCCGAAGCCTTCCTGGCCGACACGGGCGCCCGGATGCAGCACGACGCCGGCGCCTGCGATGGTATGGCTGGCGCTGCTGTGCGCGTGCAGCCGGCAACCGGGGCCGAAGACGCAGCCCGGGCCGACCACGGCATGCGGCCCGAGGATGCTGCCGGCCCCGATGCGGGCGCCGGCGCCGACCACGGCATAGGGCCCGATCTCGCACCCGGTCCCGATCTCGGCGTCCGCGGCCACGACCGCGGTCGGGTGGAGCCCGGCCGCGGGCCCGGGTGCCGGGTAGAACAGCACCGCCACGCGCGCGAAGCCGAGGTAGGGCTGCGCGGTGCCGAGCGCGATGCAGCCCGGGGGCGCTGTCTGCACATCGGGCGTGCAGAGCACGGCACCGGCCGCGGTGTCTTTCAACGCCGGCAGGTAGCGGCGGTTTTCCAGGAAGGACACGTCATCGGGGCCGGCCGACTGCAGGGCGCCGATCCCGGTGAACAGGCGGCCGGGGTCGGCGCCCTCGGGCAGGCTGGCTCCAGCGGCCGCGGCGATCGCCGACAGCGTCTGGGGGCGGCCGGGCCCGAAGAAGCGCACATCGGCCGCCACCGGTCAGTTCCGGCGCGCCGGTGCCGCTGCGGGCGGGGCGGCCGGCGGGGCCGCGGCGGCGGCGGGGGCGGCGGTGCCCGGGGCCGCGGCGGGGGCCGCGCCCTCGGTGGGCAGGGTCACGTTGCGCAGCACGCGGTTCATCTGCTGCGCCACCTCGTTCGTCAGGTCGA